>JBPYEW010000068.1:0-16327 GCA_051984555.1 Terriglobales bacterium
TACGAGATCGATGAAACGCAGAAACAGCTCGTTCATTTGCCCGAGGTTGCAACCAACCCCGGGTATGTCGGCTCGCGCCAGATTCGCCCGTTTGCATTCGAGGGCAATCGACTCATCCTAAGCGATGGGGAGAAAGATGATCCAGCCGTGGTGCGCTGGAAAATCGTTTGGGAGAAAGTGCAGTAGGCGCTGCGAGAGATGAAACGAAGCAGTTAAGCTGCTGCGCGCGGCCCAATCCCGCTACTTGCCGAAGAATGCGTCGATCTGTTCATGGACAGGAACACGGCATTCCAAGTATGTGAAGTGCCCGCAGCCAGCCAAAACGTCCGAATAGTGGCATCAGGTCGGTCCGCCGTTGTTTGTACCTAATCGAACCGATGAAATTTAGATCAGGAGAACGTTTATCTCTCCTGCCCTTTGCTGAATCTAAGTGCGCGCCATGCGGCACTACTTCAAGTTCTACTCTTTCCTCCCGTCTGTGTTAGCAGTCCTAGTCTCATCCGTACCGATGATTTCTCAGGCGCAAGCCCCGTCTGTACCCGCTTCAACGTCGGCTACCGTTGCCATCGTCGTGGATTCATCGAGTTCGACCAAATGGGACATGGGATCAGTGCAGAAAGACGCTCTCCAATTGGTTCGCAGGTTCAACTTCAACGATGAGCTTGCCATTTATGCGGCCAACGACAAGCCGAAGTTGGCGCAAGACTTCACCGGGGATACCGACGTGGTTGCGAAGACAATCAAGCACCTACCGTCAAAGGGCCATTTGAATTTGTACGAGACCATTATCCAGGCAGTGCAGCATGTCCGCAGCGATGGCGTAAACGAGCGACGAGCAGTCGTGACTTTCGTCAACCAAGTGGACCACGTAGACACTCCCAACGCGGGCAAGCTGGAACAATTGATCGAGCAGAAGCAAGGGGTCCCAGTTTACTTTGTGGTATTGCGGCACGGCGATTGGCGGTCCCAGGAATTGGCGCAGAGGATAGCCGTACTTAGTGGTGGTGCGGCCTATTTCCCAAGAAAAGGATCAGAGGTCTCGGCGATTACTGGTGCGCTTGCGTCTCGTCTAGGAGCGGGTTTAGATAAGACCGAAACAGCCGGTTCGCCTCGTAGCGGCATTGCCGGATACAGGACTGTCGTCGTGCGCAGCGTCCCCGTAGCGCAGAACGGCCAAACTTCGAATTTTCCAAATGGTGACAACATACTTCTACAACGCCTGCTGGTTTCGAGGCTGCAAAAGGCGAATGTTTTTCAGGATGTTATTGACGCGGGGGGAAGCAGCGGGTTATCCGACCGGCCCGCAGGAAACAGGTCTGCTGTGGATTTGCTTGCCATGGTAAATCGCTACCAAGCTGGGCGGCGTCCTTTTGGCTCCGCAAAGCTACAAGTGCAAGTTGTTCTGGAGGACTCTAAAACTCGCAATGCTTTAATCGCATTTACGAAGGCTACTTCTGGTCCGTCGGAACTCCTTGGGGGCAAGCCGACCGATGCCGTACAGACGCAGTTGTTAATCGGAGTGGCGAAGCAGATCGTGGACGAACTTACGAAATTGAAACGCGAACGCGAGCGCTGAATCGACACGCGCCGCATCGATTTTTACGATAGTTGCCATCTGCCACTTCGTCTTGACACATCCTCTTGTGACAAGTAGCATTTAGGTCACAAGTTTGCTCTCTGAGCAAACCTGGATTTCATGAAGAGTGGCTGAGGGACGAGCCCGTTGAAGCCACGACAACCGGATCGGGATCATCTATCCCGATCGCTCGGTGTCAACTCTCGCCCGGTTATCGGGGAACATGAGATTCGGGGTGCGCGATGTTCCAGCACTTCGTAGCCTCTTTTTCCACCATCCGGGAAAAGAGGTTCTTGCTTTTAGCGACTCTTTTCCGCGGCTCGTCCCCAGCTACTCGCAAAGCGAGTGGCTATGAGTACTGCCTATGAACTGCGTTGCCGCGAGTGCGGCAAATCGTGGGGTAACCAGCCGAAGTCTATCTGTGAAGACTGCTTCTCTCCCCTAGAGATCACTTATGACTACAATGCCGCGCGTGAGACTTTCACGCGCGAGGCGATCACGGCTGGCCCGCCGAACATGTGGCGCTATCGTGATCTGCTGCCGCTGCCGGACGGTTATCAGCCCTCCCTCCCGGTAGGATTTACTCCTCTGTTCAGTGCTCCCCAACTTGCGGAACAGATCGGAGCCCGGAATGTGTTCCTGAAGAACGATGCCGTGTGCCTGCCAACGCTGAGCTTCAAAGATCGTGTCGTGTCGGTGGCGTTGGCGAACGCACATGAGTTTGGATTCGACACCGTTTCGTGCTCATCCACGGGAAACTTGGCGAACTCGGTAGCGGCACAGGCGGCGCGCAATGGTCTTAAGTCGTGGATCTTTGTCCCCGCCGATCTTGAACCCGCGAAAATTCTGGGAACGCAGGTATATGGCGCGAAGTTAGTGCGCATTTCTGGCAGCTACGACCAGGTGAACCGTCTGTGCTCCCAGATTGCCGACGAACATCACTGGGGCTTTGTGAACGTCAACTTGCGGCCCTATTACGCGGAGGGTTCGAAAACTGTTGGATTTGAAATTGCCGAGCAACTAGGTTGGCGTTTGCCGGATAACATCGTGTGCCCGATGGCCGGTGGTTCGCTAATCACGAAAATTCGAAAGGCGTTTGACGAGTTAATCAAACTCGGCTTGGTCGAAGATAAGGCGGTCAAGTTCTTCGGCGCACAGGCGACAGGATGCTCGCCTATTTCGACGGCCGTGAAAGCCGGACAGAGGGAGATTGAGCCGCAGCGTCCGTCGACGATTGCACGGTCGCTGGCAATTGGCAGTCCCGCCGATGGACATTACGCAATCAAAGCGATCACGAACTCGGGCGGATGGTCGGAAGATGTCTCAGATCCTGAAATCGTGGATTCTATCCGGTTGCTAGCGGAGACTGAGGGCATTTTTACCGAGACCGCTGGAGGAGTGACGGTCGGGACTGCGCGCAAGCTGTATGCCTTGGGACGGATTTCACCGGATGAGACGACGGTGCTCTGCATTACCGGGAACGGGTTGAAGACAACGGACGCCTTGGCCGGCCAGTACGACGCAGAGGCACCGATTCCACCCAAATTTGCGGCATTCGAAAAATTCTTACAAGACTCGCTGGAACTCCCGGCGACCGTGGAGGTTTAGTAATGGCGATCAAAGTACAAATCCCCAGTGCTCTCCGGCGGCACACCGACGGCGTAGCGTCGGTGGACTGTACTGTATCGACGCTCGACGAGCTGTTCTCAACGCTGGATCAGAGATTCCCAGCACTCAAGCCGCATCTGCGGGATGAATCTGGTAAACTGCGGCGCTTCCTTAACGTGTATGTGAATGAAGAGGACATACGCTTTTTGGGTGGGAACGGTTATGCGTTTCAAGACGGAGACGAAGTGCTTTTGGTTCCCTCGATCGCAGGGGGATGCCTTTAATTAGATAGGGTCTGACGTTGAATCGACTGCGACGTGTACGTTGGGAACCTCAACATTTACGTTCGGCACCTGAACGTGAACCTGCGGCACGTCCACGCGAACTCCGGTATGGGGGCAAATCAGAACACGGCGACCCGTATCGCTCACTGTCACGATTGGAGTAATCACCTCGTCGGCCAGAACAGCCCTTTGCATCACGAGGTGGTCCTGCGCCTTCCTTAGTGATTCCTGCATGCGTTCTTCCTGTAAGGCGCGAGCGGTTTCCATCCGCGCTCGGGCGGCCTCGAGGCGAGCCTGCTGAACGTCCACCTGAGCCCGGGTCTGTTCCATACTGGCCTGGAGATGTCCGTAGCCTTCTTGAGTTTGGCCCAAGGCCATTTCAATAGTTCCGAGATACGGCAGAGCACGCGTGCGAATGCAGGCCGCGTAGGCACCAGCGTTGTTCATGATCGACCGCCCTGCTCCGGAGGTCATGAAGGATAGGGCCATAATCCCTAAACCCAACCAGTACCATGCTTTAGCGGATGTCATACGCTGCTCCTCTTGCCTTTCACAACCTTAGACGGCCCCGGATGCGGTTCGTTATCAGTGTTATGTACGAAAGCGGAATGGCAATGGTTCCAAAGACATCCCCCAGCACTAAGGAAATCGACGTAACAAAACAGGTGGGTTTATAAAGCCGAACTCTCGCGTTGCAAGTCGCCGCCTGGAGTACCTGGAAGAGCTCACAGCTAAATTGCTAGAGGCTACCCGCTACAGTCGGTTGATTAATGAGGCCACATAGCCGGCGCCGAAGCCATTGTCGATATTGACGACGCTCACGTTGGACGCGCAGGAGTTCATCATACCGAGCAGAGCCGCGACGCCTTGGAAGGCGGCACCGTAGCCGATGCTGGTGGGTACGGCGATGACCGGAACTCCAACCATGCCTCCCACCACACTGGGGAGAGCGCCTTCCATACCGGCGCAGACGATTACCACTCGCGCTTTGGCAAAAGTCTTACGGTTAGCGAGCAGGCGATGGATTCCGGCAACACCGACGTCGTAGATATGTTCCACGTCATTGCCCATGACGTCCGCGGTGATGAGCGCTTCCTCCGCCACGGGGATGTCGCTGGTTCCGGCGGAAATGACAGCAATTTTCCCCTTGCCGTACTTGTTGCGATCGCGCCGAAGGACGATCGCCCGGGCGAGTTCGTGGTATTCAGCCTTGGCTACCTTCTTCTTCACCGCGCGATATTGTTCAGGGGTGGCTCGCGTCGCGAGTACGTTTCCTTCGTGCCGAGCAAGTCGCTCGAAAATCCCGGCAACGTGTGTAGGGTTTTTCCCTTGACCGAAGATGATCTCGGGCATGCCGTTGCGGATTGCACGGTGGTGATCGACCTTCGCGAAGCCTATATCTTCGAATGGCAGATGACGGACGCGTTCGACTGCATCATCGGGTGCCAGCTTGCCTCTGCGGACTTGGTCGAAAAGCTTGCGGAGAGAGTCGGAGTTCAAGGGAGTACTCAGCAGTCAGCACGCTCAGAATCCTCAAGCGCTCGAATTAGAGTAGCACCGTGAGCATCGACCGAGAAGCGTGCGGGCGGTAACCTAGCGCTTGCCGGTGCGTACGCGCCGCACAATGTTGAAGTAGGTTTGCGGGGCAACACCGGGTTGGTCGATGTGAACCAGGAACAGGCTTTTCAAGTAGCGTCGACTTAAATCGCCGTGAACATATGCATCGTAGATTTCGCTTCCCAGCATGTACCCGAGTTGCTGCGTGACATACTCAAGCTTGTCTCCCGTGAGCTGAACTCCGCGCTCAATCTGTTGCGGGAGTTCACGGTATCGCTTCGGGTTGAGTTCGAAACCACGATGCAGCGCCAGCAGGTCCACCAGTTCTATGAATTCTTCAAGCGCCCAGGGGGCGCGCTGCTCGACATCTTCGCGCGTTTCGTCGTATAGCTCGTATAGTTCGGACTCGCGCGCCGGCGGCCTTGACGGACACAGTACGCGTGATCCGAAATAACCCACGGCGTGTTCGATCGCTTTCGCGTAAAACAGATCGGGACCTTCAAGCGGTGCAGGAACGTGGCCGTTCACTCGCCGAGGCAATCCTCGGCAAGCATGATGAAGAAAGCGGGCAGCCTCTTCGGTAGCTTCCATCATCCGGAAGTCGCGTACATACAGGACATTGGCATGTGGGAGATATACGCTCCCTCGCTCCTCGGCATAGCGAAGGAGCAGCTTGCGTTCATACTCGTCCACCCCTCGACGGGAGAGCAGCTTACGCAACATCGCATCCGAATTCCGCGCGTACACTTCGGGAAGAGCGTCGACCAGGAACTTCGGTTGGGTGCTGTTGTGCGGAGAATAGGCGTCCATTCCCAGGAACTGGAGCAGGCCATTGATCAGGTTGTAGATGGTTGGCCCGAGATCGGGCGATCCTAAGCCTTCGCGACTCCATCGGTCGAGGCACAACCGGTAATTTTCATATTTTTCCAGTGGTGTTGCGTTGAACACGCACACGACGTCGTCGGCCACACGGACGGCCTCCACTCGTTCGCAGGACTCCCCGGCAGCCTGCCAGTAAAGCGAGTCAACGTTCTGCAAAATCGTAATCACGCGCTCGCCTTTAAGTTGGTCACGCAACAAGCGGGGCAGGTGATTGGGCGCGAGGTGCGACTCACCAAAGACGACGAGTATTACTGCTTCTGGATGTGCATGCCGCACCTCTGCGATCTTGGCGGCTGCGTGGCGGTCGCGAGCACCGATCTTTCGTAAGTCCTGGCGCGGCATGCAATCGAGGCCAAAAATCCCTTGGCTATATTTGCGGGCGTTCACCAGCAGATCGAAAAACGGCTGCCATTCGTAGCCCCAATCAGCGTCGAAACGTATGCGGTCGCGCAGTTCGGATTCTTCGATTTCGCCCTGCATCCACTCGTCCATGATGTGTTGGTCCCGGGCGAAGACCGTCTCCACACCGAGGACGATTGGGCGCTTCGTACGAGAGGCGACCTGTTCAATCAGGGTTGCCGCAAACCTTTGAGAGTGGGGTAGAGCGTGATAGTCGCCAATGAGGAGAACATCCGCGCTATCCAGCAGCTCGACAAAACGAGCCGACTGCAGCACGTGGGTATAGGTCCGAAACGCTTCGGTGAAATCTAAGAGGTACTTGCGGCGGCCGTTTGGGTCGTTGGCCCGTATGAGGCGCTCCACTCCCGCCAGCGCGTGCAACTGTGCGGCGCTGCGACGGGAACGTAGGCTGGCAGTACTGGCCATAATCTTCGCCGGATATTCGATGCCTGCGCGGCAGGTATTTGCCGCGAAGTACCGTATTGCTTCTCCCACTCTCCTTGACTTGCCTGAGGCGAACTCCCTATCCTCAAGCGTTCCCAGAGGCTGGAGCCAACGTTTGCGGAAGCAGAGTCATCAAAATCAGAACTCCTTAATCAGTTTGACCGTTGCCACGACAGGAGCAAGCGGCTCAATATTTCTGCGACAGCTGCTTCAGATAGTCGAAGCGGACGAACGCATCGGCACGTGCAATCTCATAGCTTCCGATAGCGGACTTCGAGTCATGGCCGAAGAGCTTCAGATCTCCGGCCGCAACAACCTCGTCGAGCAGATGCTCGGGCACGCTTCCAGCAAAATTCAGCAACAAGCCAACGCGGACATCGGTGCGAACGTAGCCAGTGGCTCATATCCGACTGACGCCATGGTCGTGATCCCATGCAGCGTCGGTACTTTGGCGCGGATCGCCAATGGCATCGCTTCCCAATTGATCGAGAGAGCGGCCGACGTGTGCTTGAAAGAGAAGCGTGCTCTTGTGCTCTGCGTACGTGAAACGCCCCTCAACAAGATTCACATCCGCAACATGTACCGTGCCGCGGATGCTGGCGCGACCATCTATCCGCTTATTCCGGCTTTCTACAACCGCCCAGAAACCCCGGATGTCATGGCGCACCAGTTCGCCTGCCGAGTACTCGCCCACATAGGTCTTCCTCAGCCCGATGCGTACCGGTGGAAAGCTTAAGAATCAGTGATTTACAAAGAGCCTTTGCCTTGGGGGGAGACTCTCAGTTTAGAAATGCTCGCAACAAGGGGCCAGATAGCTGAGGACCATGACCCAGAGAGATCAGGTCCCGACAGAGAGGAAACTAGTGCAGTTGGTGCAGACGGCCATTGGTCGCTTTGGGGGCTGTTGGGAATCTCTATTCCGTTCTGGTTGCCGATGCCTTGCCTCGGGGTATTGACCTTCCCGGCTACCCACTCCTGTGCCACTTGAACCAGAGTAGGTTTTATTTTAAGTTGTGTTTACACCGGAAAGGAGGTGGTCCGATGGACAAAAGTTCTAGTAGTGGTAGTAGATGCAGCAACTTAGGTGAGGTGGCTGAGACTTAGAGCGTCGCTCTAAGACCTCGCAAGACTACCGGTGTTTTTGGACTGGACCACCCGGTACAGAATGTGCCGGGACCCGGAGTTTGCCGCAGGGGCCACTTTGAGTGACCACCTCCGAGTCAATCCCAACAGTCTACCGGCGCCCCGCAAATCGCAAGGTTTGCGGGGCGTTTCGTTTTTGCGGTAAGCCACCGAAGCTATCGGGACCACCAAACCCCACATCCGAAGTCACTAACCCGGAGTCAATACACAAGAAAACGGGCCAAGGCTCCGCCCATGCGCGCGCAAGCCTGGAAAGAACTATCGGTTCCCGAAGGCTAGTCCGGGTTTTCGCAGGGGCCAGAATGTCGCTCCGGCCACCGCGGCTAGAACGATAAGCACCGGATAGCACTCAAGCGTGTAGCGGGGTTCGGGATTTTCGAGGCTGCCAAGGAACAATGAGCGCACGAGGAGAAACAAGAGCAGAGGCGCGAACCGGCGAACCGTTTTCGCCTGAAGGATCCCGATACATGCGAGCGCGACATAAATGAAGTTGATGATGCCAAAGGCCAATGACAGGACGGAGTACTTCGGGTCATCGTTGAATTCCCACCAACGGGGGTCTGCTTGCGTCAGCTCCGTGCGGGGGCGTAACCACATGTCGGCAATCCGCAGCAGGGGCAGCCATACATAGAAGCGCATGGGCGAGGAATCGATGCGTTCGCGAGCGAGAGCGGCGAATTGTGCATCGAGAGATACATTTATCCGCTTTCGATCGTTATAGCGGTCGAGTAACTCTACGGTGCGTCGCTCCTGCTCGGGAGAGTCGAAGGCCCGCATCGGGAGTTTAGTAACATCGATCTCGTTTCCCGGCTCCTGCCAATAGATCTCCTCTACCGACACGTAATCCGCCATCCACGTTTTCACCCAAAGGTTGAAGCCACTAGGTACGTACTCTCCTGGATTAGTGGCGTAACGGGGCGCCAGAGGCTGGAACTGATGAAGGGTTTGCAAGTTGCGCAGGGTCCATGGTGCGAGGGGAGCGAGAGCGAGTCCTGAAAGGATGACGCCCGCGAGTAAGGCTTCGCGAATGGTTAGTACTTTTCGCAGCTGAATCGAAGGTGTTCGTGTAAGAAACGGTTCAAGTCCAAGATAAAAGAGGTAACCTCCGAGCGGAATGAGCAAGATACCGCCATCAGGTCGAAGCAAAATCGCTCCTGCGATGGATATTCCGGAACCCGCCCAAGCAGGCCAAGGGAACCTGCTAGCCGAGTCTGTGTGGCGGTTCAGGGCGGCAATCGCAAGATCGAGCGCGAGAATTGTTGCGAAGACTTCAAGCGTCTCAGTGAGTACCGCAGCGGCGTAATTTGCAAAGAAAGGACAGACCGCGGCGAGGAGAAAGGCAAATCTGGAAGCCCTGGAAGGCAGATCTTCGATGCGACTGCCACACGTGGTTCTCCGCGCGGTATCCGCGATAACAAAGCACGTCCCAAGGTCAATCAAAACTTGGATCAGCAAGACAGCGCGGAAATTGTCCTTACCGAAGAGCGCGAAGAGTATCGCCAAGAATGCCGGATAGCCCGGTAGACGTATGAAGGTGGGGACGATGTGTCCGGCCTCAGTGGTTCCATAGGTGCCATGAGAAAGCCAATTCGTTGCAATATCTGCATAGATGCGCGAATCGTCGGTCACCTGAGGGCTAAAGAATAGGAAAACAAAGCGCAGAGCCAATCCGGCCAGCGTCGTCAAGAGGAAGAATCGCCAATGCTTGCGCAGCAGTTCGCGCACGAGGGGAATATAACAGGCTGCCCCATCTGAGGGCTTGGTGCTTGCGTCTGGTGTGAACCTTACTGGCACCACGGCCGCCGGAGTCCGAAGCCAAGTGGTTTGACCCTCTTCTCTCCTCCGCTTACGATGGAATGACGTACCTCATGTCTTCCCAACCGGTGTTCTACGACCCACGGCGTGCCCGCTGGAGACGGTTGCGGCTCGTTTCCAACGTCGTCGGGATCGTGGCCATGCTTCTGGTCGGCTTCTTCGTCTACAGTTCGACGCGCGGTGTACGGCTGCCTGAGTTGTTACTTCCTGAGCAAAAGCGGCCGTATCATGCATTCAAAGAAAAGGAAAAGGAACGGATAAAAGAAAAGCGCCGCCAGGCGGCCCTGAGGCGGGGCCATCGTCGAAGTAAAAACGCCCCTTCGTCCGTGAAATTAAATGCAGAGGAAGGTATTCGTGCCGCGTTCTACGTCGATTGGGATGCGGCGAGCTTTTCATCATTGCGTGAATACGCTCGTCAAATCGACCTGCTCTTCCCCGAGTGGCTCCACGTTCTTTCACCGGACGGCCGCATTCAGGGCGTCACGAATGACACCAACAAGTTATTCGACGTCATTGATGGCCAACATGTGCGCGCCGTCGATGATCGGGTCATGCCGTTTCTCAAATCGGAGGACACAGGCATGGAAGTGTTCCCGATGGTTAACAACTTCGATGGAACGGAGTGGGTCGATATCAGCGGATTCCTCAACGATCCTGATGCGCGGGCACACTTTCGCCGAGAGATGGAATTGTTTCTTTCGACCGACAAGTACCGCGGTCTGATGGTGGACTTCGAAGCTTTTCCGAAAACCGGGCAACCTGGGTATGTGCTGTTGCTGCGTGAGCTGTCTTCCGACCTGCATGCACGGGGCCTCAAGCTCTATGTCAGCGTGCCGGCGCGTAATGCCGATTACGACTATGCTGCCGTAGCACAGCCTGCGGACGGGCTCGTCCTGATGAATTATGACGAGCATTATCCCGGAGGTACGCCCGGGCCGGTTGCGTCGCAGGACTGGTTCGTCCGGAACATTCAAGCCGCGAAAAGGGCCATCCCGCAAGAGAAGATCATCTGCGCCATCGGCAACTACGGCTACGACTGGGTACAGAGGACCAAAGCCGGGGCATTGCCCCCTGGCCTCAAGGATACAAACGTTTCTGTCCAGGACGCGTGGTTGGCAGCGCGGGATTCGGAAGAAGGCATTGACTTCGATGGTGACGCCCTGAACCCGCATTTGAGTTATTTGGATGAAGGCAATCATCGCCATGACATCTGGTTTCTCGACGCTGCGACCGCGCTTAATCAGATGCGGGCAGCTAGCGTGCTTGGCATCAAGACCTTCGCACTATGGCGGCTAGGGGCCGAAGACCGTTCCCTGTGGCGTGTGTGGGATTTGCCCGGAGAAGCAGGTTCCGCCGACAAGCTCAAAGAAGTGCCGCCTGGCCAGGATGTCGACATGGAAGGTGCTGGCGAGATCCTGCGGATCGAAACGCGTCCGGCGGATGGGCAACGGCAACTGTCGGTAGATCCCGCTTCAAGCCTCATTACGGACGAGGACTTGGATCCACTTCCGACACCGTACCGTGTTGGCCGTTATGGATCGGACCCGAAGGAACTTGCGATCACATTTGATGACGGTCCCGATCCGCAGTGGACGCCAAGGATGCTAGACATTCTTAAAGAGAAGCAGGCTCCCGCGACATTTTTCCTGATCGGCATCCAGGCGGAGAAATTTGGCGATCTCACCAACCGCATCTACCACGAAGGTCACGAGATCGGAAATCACACATTTACACATCCCGATATCGCGAACATTTCGCAGCAAGTGGAAAAGCTCGAGTTAAACCTGACTGAACAGTTGTTCGGGAGCCGCATGGGGTTTCACACGGTGCTGTTCCGTCCACCATACTCGATTGATCAGGAGCCTGATACCGAGGACCAGGTCCGGCCTCTCGAGATTACGCAACAAATGGGCTACATCACCGTCGGAGACAAGATCGACCCTAACGATTGGCGCGACAATCCAAGGCGCACAGCCGACCAGATCACGGCAGACGTGCTCGCGCACTTGCCACCTTGTGCTGTGAATGACCAGCGCTGCGGGAACGTGATTTTGCTACATGATGGCGGCGGCGACCGAAGGGAGACGTTGAAGGCTCTCCCGATGATCATCGATGGTGTGCGTGCGCGTGGCTTCCGGATCGTGCCGGTCTATCAATTACTAGGGAAGCAGAAGGCGGATGTTATGCCGCTGCTCGCGCCTAATGAACGCTTTTCCGCTATTCTGAATCGTGGGGCGTGGTGGGCTTTCGCGGCGAGCATGAGCGCGATTGCCTGGATCTTTTTCCTCGGCGATCTGTTGATGACAGGGCGTCTAGTGTTCGTTGGCCTTTTCGCGATTTATGATCGTTTGCGCAACCAGATATACGGAACAGCTGCGGAACGAGCGGCTTTTCGTCCCGACGTTGCGGTCTTGATCCCGGCTTACAACGAAGAGAAAGTTATTGAACGAACCGTACGCTCGGTACTTGGCTCGACATATCCCAATCTGCGCGTGCTCGTCATCGACGATGGATCGAAGGACAACACACTGGCAGTGGCCCGGCAGGCATTCCAGGAAGAGGTCAGGGAGGGGCGGGTCTTAATCCTTACCAAGCCAAATGCTGGTAAAGCCGAGGCCTTGAACTTCGGACTGGAGCATTTACGCGAAGATGAAGAGCTCTTCGTCGGCATCGACGCAGACACAATCATCGCTCCTGATGCGATTTCGTATCTGGTGCCGCGTTTTCTAAATCCGGCAGTGGCCGCTGTCGCTGGCAATGCAAAAGTAGGGAACCGCGTGAATCTGTGGACCCGATGGCAGGCGCTGGAGTACATCACTAGCCAAAACTTCGAGCGCCGTGCACTTAACACCTTGGGCGCCGTCACGGTTGTGCCCGGAGCAATCGGGGCATGGAGAACGGCGGCTGTACGGAATGCCGGATGCTACCACGTAGATACCGTGGCCGAAGATGCTGATCTGACCATGGCTCTCCTCGAAAATGGGCATCGGGTGGAGTACGAAGACCTATCCCTCGCTTTTACCGAAGCTCCAACTAATGCAAATGGACTTATGCGGCAGCGCTTCCGGTGGTCGTTTGGCATTTTGCAATCGGTTTGGAAACATCGCAACGCTTTTGCCCGGACGGGAGCTTTGGGGTGGATCGCGTTGCCCAACATCGTGATCTTCCAGATATTGCTGCCGATTGTGTCACCGCTCATCGACCTGATGTTCGTGGTCGGAACAATCTGGTACTTCTTGCAAAAGTACTTTCATCCTGAGTCCGCGAACCCCGCCGATTTCCAGCGACTGGTTGTATTTTTCTTAGCCTTTCTCGTTATCGATTTTGTTGCCTCCACCATAGCTTTCGCTTTGGAACGGCGGTCAGCCGAAGGTCGCGAAGATGTCTGGTTGCTGAGCCAAGTTTGGCTGCAGCGATTCGCTTACCGGCAACTGTTCTCGGTGGTTCTGCTAAAAACGCTTAAGCGAGCGCTTGAGGGAAGACCATTCGCTTGGGACAAGCTGGAACGAACCGCGGCGGTGCGATATCAACCGCAGGCGCAGGAACAGGTGAAGGTTCCGTAAAAGTAGAATTAGGAATTATTTCAACTGGCAAAAGATTAATCGGCGCCGGCTTGCGCGTTGCGAGCGAGAAGTACAGGCTGTGGATCAGCGGGACGAGCCTGTGCGGCGAACAAGTGAAGAATGCCGTTCACGACGGCATAAGCTGATGCAATACCTAGCGAGACCGAAAAAAGAACCGTCAGAGAAATCACGAGCGACACCACCCAAGCGTTCAAGTTTGGCCCTGCCTTTTGTGCGGTCATTCAGATGCCGCACTTTTAGGTCTCGTTTGCGACAACTCATCCGGTTATCCCGTACAGCGCGCGTCATTTCACTGTACCCGCGTTGACGGTCCCCGCTGTTAACAAATAAGATACGGAGTAGAGCTGCGCATCCCCACTTTCCAACTTTTCTGGGGACCCGTCCACATAACGGAAGGTCATCGCTCTCGAGTTCGTGCATGCCTATTACCAAGATTTCGGTGCGCGGGGCGCGCCAGCATAACCTTAAAAACATTGATGTTGAGATACCCCGCAACACCCTGACCGTGATCACCGGGTTGAGCGGGTCGGGTAAATCTTCCCTGGCGTTTGACACGATTTACGCGGAGGGGCAGCGAAGATATGTCGAAACCCTGTCGGCCTATGCCCGCCAGTTTTTGGATCAGATGGAGCGTCCGGATGTGGACGCAATTGATGGCCTAAGTCCCTCGATTTCGATAGAGCAGAAGACGACCAGCCGCAGCCCGCGGTCGACCGTCGGAACGATTACAGAAATTTACGATTATTTGCGTTTGCTGTTTTCTTCCATCGGGGTACCGCATTGCCCGAAATGTGGACAGGCGATTGCCCGTCAATCGGCAGAGCAGATCGTGCAGCGTGTAATGGCGCTCACTCCGGAAGATCGCGTCATGATTCTTGCCCCTATCGTGCGTGGACGAAAAGGCGAGTTCAAGAAGGAAATGGAGAAGCTGGTTCAGCATGGATTCGCGAGGGCACGTGTTGACGGCGAGTTGGTGAACCTGGAAGACGACATTCGGCTGGACAAGCGCAAAAACCACACGATTGAGGTTGTGATTGATCGTCTGCTGGTAAAACCTGGAATCGAGCATCGACTCGAGTTGTCGGTTGGTCTAGCCATGAAGTTGGCAGGCGGGCTGGTTCAAGTTGCGGTAGTCGGCGGTGAAGAGCACATGTACTCGGCGCGGCTGGCCTGTCCGGACTGCGGTATTAACGTGCCGCAACTGGAACCACGATCGTTCTCGTTTAATAGCGCATACGGGGCGTGTCCCGAATGCCACGGACTTGGCAGCAAGTACGATTTCGATCCGGCAAAGATCATCGTGGATTGGTCGAAGCCGCTGTTAGATGGGGGACTCGGGCCTGGATCAGCGTCTTCGAATCTAATTCATATGATCCAGATTGCAGCCGAGGCTCACGGCATTGATCTGAGTATTCCATTCGAGAAGCTTCCCGAAACGGCGCAGAGCCTGCTCTTGTACGGCGAAGCAGGCAGGGGCAGCAAGACGGGTTTCCAGGGCGTGATCGCCTATCTCAAGCGGAACCTCGAAGAATCTACCTCCGACAACTACCGCGAGTATTTGCTCGACTACATGTCGGCAACGGAGTGTCCCGCGTGTAAGGGAAAGCGGTTGCGGCCAGAGAGTCTGGCGGTCAAAGTAAGTGGCATGTCGATCGCCGATTTCACTGCGCTACCGGTCTCACGTGCTGTCGACGTGGCGGGCAAAATCAAGCTCGCTGGACGTGAAGAGATTATTGCCGGACGGGTCATGCACGAAGTACGCGAGAGGCTTTCGTTCCTGAATGCAGTCGGACTGGGGTACATCTCGCTAGATCGCTCGGCAGCGACATTGTCGGGTGGCGAAGGTCAGCGCATCCGTCTAGCAACACAAATTGGATCGAAGCTGCGTGGGGTTCTGTATGTCCTGGATGAGCCGTCGATTGGTTTACATCATCGCGACAACGATCGATTATTGGGTGCGCTCGAGTCGTTACGAGACTTGGGGAACACAGTGCTGGTCGTTGAGCATGATGAAGAAACCATTCGCCGCGCGGATTACGTAATTGATCTAGGACCTGGCGCAGGCCGTCACGGTGGAAGTCTGGTGGCACACGGCACTCCGGCGGACATCGAGAAGAACCCGGAATCGCTGACCGGTTCGTATATCTCCGGGAAAACGCAGATTCAAATGCGACCAGAGCGCCGGCACGTAAACGGGAACGCTGTAGCGGTGCTCGGTGCGCGGGAAAACAATCTGAAGAATGTCGATGTCGTATTCCCGCTGGGTGTGATGACGGTGGTGACAGGTGTTTCGGGTTCAGGAAAGTCAACGCTGGTGAACGACATTTTGTATAGAGCGCTGGCGAAGCAGTTGTATCGTTCACGCGAGCAGGCGGGAGCGCACAAATCCATCTCCGGCGCGGAGAATATCGACAAAGTCATTCGGATCGACCAGTCGCCCATCGGGCGTACGCCGCGTTCCAATCCCGCGACTTACACGGGCGTCTTTGCACAAATTCGGGATCTTTACGCCATGCTGCCGGAAGCGCGTGAACGAGGCTACAAAGCCGGCCGGTTCTCATTCAATGTTCCTGGTGGCCGCTGCGAAGCCTGTCAAGGAGAGGGGCAGCGTCGCATCGAAATGAACTTTTTGCCGGACGTTTACGTTTTGTGCGAGGTTTGCGGTGGGAAGCGCTACAACCATGAAACGCTTGCGGTGAAATATAAGGACTACTCGATTGCCGATCTGCTGGAAACGCCGGTTGCCGACGCTCTGCCTATTCTCGAAAATATTCCGCAGGTTAAGCAGAAGCTGCAAACGTTAGTGGATGTTGGCCTGGGGTACATTCAGCTAGGCCAATCGGCCGTCACACTGTCCGGCGGCGAAGCGCAGCGCATCAAGCTGGCTCGGGAACTAAGCAAGCGACAAACTGGGAAAACTCTTTACCTGCTCGATGAGCCAACCACGGGGTTGCATTTCGATGATGTAAAGAAGTTGCTGGAGGTACTGCATCGCCTGACGGATCTCGGGAATACCATCATCATCATTGAGCACA
>JBPYEW010000069.1:0-2794 GCA_051984555.1 Terriglobales bacterium
GTTGTCCCCAGCGGCATTCCCGGCCACAGAGTTAAGACTGCGTCTTCCTTTCCTCGTACCCAATGAGGGACAGTTGTTTTTTCCAGCGTGACGCTCGTCCCCATCTCGCGCATCTTGGCAGCTACCCATTCGACAGCGGCCTGAGCCTGAAGCGACCCACTGAGCCGCGGACCTATATTGTCGGTGAGGTGCGCAAGCATGTTGTATGCATTCGGGTCCGTCATTGCCGCATCGCGGATGCGCCCCATAGTTGCAAACTGTTCTGCTGTCCATGGTCTCGAGTCTGAATCGGTAAGGGTGGTTAAACGCTCCAGAAAGGAGTTAGGTGGCGGAGTGCTCGCGGGCGCATTTTGAGCCCAGCAGTTCCACCCAAAGAATGCAGCAACTATAGATGAAGCAAGAAAACGGATTTTCATAGGCTGTTTCAAGTAGGACACCTTTTCTGTCGAAAAATCTAATCAGTGGAACCTGAGAGCATTGTCATCCTCCTGCAAGCGCAGAGGAACGCCGTCGCTTACGCTGGTGCTCATGCCTTCAAAAAGGAAAAAATGCTTTAAAGTAGGTTGGCTGATCGTCGTACGTCGCGAAGTGACTACCGGTTTGTGAAATCTACGCTTCGCCATGCGGAAGAAGCGGGGGCATTTTTAGCATGTCCGCTGGATCCATCTCGTCGTATCGTGCGCCCATCGTTAAAGTTCTGACTTTGATCTTCGGTAGATCGGCCCCCAGGTTCCGAGCCTTCATGCGGCCTGTTGCTTCGAATTCATTTCGTCCTTGTAAAAACCTTATAGACCTATTGATTCCATCCTCCCAAGCTCCGCAATACCGCTACGGCAGATATTCCTTGGGCAGCGGCGCAATGGCCGACTCGGCCTGCACCATGATGTCCGTAACTCGCCAGCCGCCGGCTTCTTTGATCGCTTGAATACTGTTGATACCGCGCGCGACTTGCTTGCCGTCGCTGTGGAACACATAGCTGCTCCATAAGTACGCGATGTTGCCGTAGCTCTCAATCTGAAATTTCAGCTGCTTTTCTTCCAGCATGGCGTGGCCACGGGCTTTAACGCCGACGATCCAATCGTCCAAGGTCTTGATGGTGTAGCTTGGCGTCCCGTCCGCGCTGATTGAAACGAACATCATGCGCGCTTCGGGTATAAACAGGCCCTTCATGCAGGCTCGATCCTTGTCCGCGGGCCCGGTGATTGCCGCATCGATCGCGGCGGGAATGCCCTTGGGTTCCGAAGGCAGCGCACAGCCGGCATCGGGCGCCTGCGCCATCGCAGTTCCGGCGAGGGCGCCAGCCAGAATCGTCGTTGAAAATAGTGTTCGCAGCATTTTTTCTCCCTCGCGATTAGCAGGCAATGCCCGCGAAGCTTTGGCCGGCGACCGTTTTCAGCACCGCCTCGCCGCTCCTGGTCACTGAACAATATGCCGCGAAGAACCAGTGTTTGCAGGAAAAGTGACATGCGGCGTCCGAAGTGAGACAAGCGGTCAGAGTTGGCTAGTCAAATACGGTTGCCACGGACCCGTTCACAGCGCAAAGCCGGAATTCAAAGTGTGGCAGCGCTATCCAGCAGAAACGTTTGGGCGGTTGGCGGCCAGAGACAAAGACTTTGTACCTTCCGTCTCAAACGCTTCGTTACATTGGGGCCTCAGCACGTGTAGTCTTGAGTTCCTTACCTTTATCCCCAATCAACCTACACAAAGGCCCTTCTACGGCTCCGATGGACGTGGGGATGGCGCGTTTGCAAGCAACTGCTCGATTGCCGGTCCGCAAACTTGGACTGGAGGACCGTTGAAATTGCTTTGCCGAGAGAACTTGGCGCTCTCGACGGCCCTGTCCTCAGTGATGTCTCCTTCGAAGGTCCGCTATAATCCGTGCCGGAGGCGTCGACAAACCCATTGCTGCAGGCCACACCGAATAGGGGACGGACGAGATGGATCTTGATCCCGTGTGCGTGGACGATTGTGGGACTGTTGTTCACCGTGCAGGAGATCGTGGTGGCGAAGGTTCACGGCGGGCACGTCAACTGGGTGATCGTGGGTGCGATCGAACTCGTCTACTGGAACGTATGGGCGGCGTACACACCGCTTGTGATTGGTCTAGCCAAACGGTTCCCGTTGACCGGGCCGAAGTTTGTACGTCATATAGCGATCCACACAATCGCGTCGTTCCTGATGGCTCCCCTGGCATCTGTCACCGAATACTTTCTGAGTGGTGGACTTCTGCGGTTACTTTTTCGCATAACCGATCCTGGTGCGCTGCGCCTTCTCCCGACGTTCACAGTCAGTGTTCTATCTATGAGCTTGACTGGCGTGCTTACGTACTGGTTAGTTGTAGGACTGTATCAGTCGATCCACTTTTACCAGGCCGCGATGGAGCGCCAGACCAGAGCGGCGCAACTGGAAACGCAGCTCTCCCATGCCGAACTTGAGAACCTTAAGAGCCAGTTACATCCGCACTTTTTGTTCAATAGTCTTCACACCATTGGAGTCCTGATGCAGGAAGACGTCGATGCTGCAAGCCATCTGCTGGCCAGCCTCGGCGACTTGCTGCGCATGGCCCTCGAACGGCGGGAGAACGAGATCACCTTGCAGAGCGAGCTCGAGTTTGTCGGCAAGTATCTGGAGATCGAACAAACACGCTTTCACGATCGGTTGAAAGTCCACATGGACGTGCCACCTGACCTTCTCGGAGTCTATGTACCGAGCCTGGCGCTTCAGCCACTGGTTGAGAACGCCATCAAGCACGGCATCAGCGTCGATTCCGCCGCAGGCCGGCTGGAGATCGCCG
>JBPYEW010000070.1:0-4588 GCA_051984555.1 Terriglobales bacterium
GGAACCTTGGCCGTCAGTTCTGCCTCTCCGTTCACCACCCCATTTGGGCCGGTAAGTTGTTTCACCGTCGCCACCTGAGCCTGTGTCGTGGACCAACTAAATGGGCCGACGAACGCACTCACATCGGTGCCGCTGCTAAGTGCTTGGGCTTGATACGTTTGAATATCGGCGGGAAGCGTTTTGCTCGTTGTGGAGTAGCAGGAATTTACGGGAGTTCCCGGTGGTAGCGGCAGTGCCGTGATCGTAACGTGATCGACATGCGGATGCACGTAAACGGTTACCGGGGGGCTGCTAATTCCGCTTGCTGTTGCCGTGATCTGGGCGGTACCTGTACCGCCCGGCGTGCACACTATGGGAGCGGCAAGATTGTCCCACTTCCCAGCACAGACCAGCCCGGAGTTCGAGACGCTGGCAATCGCGGGATTGGTAGATGCCCAGCTGAAAGTCAATGTGACTGGATTTCCGGCGAAATTCCTCGCGGCCGCGCTTAGGGCTGCCGTCCCGCCGAGGTCCAGCGAGGCAATAGTGGGGGACAAGGTTATGGATTGCGGCACGGTCGGCCCCGCGCCCGAACTGCTGCTTCCACCGCATCCTGCGAAAAATACAATTGCGGATATCGCCAAAAATAGGAATAGGACGGAGAACCACCTACGCATGAACCCTCCCCGCAGCCGCGATCGTACGCGGAGCGAGTATTTCTTCTGCTGGAAAGCCATCAGTTTAGAGGTTGAAAGCACATTTCAGCAACTTGAGCCAACTTTGCCGTGGTTTCCGAGGCTTTGCACGAGCCTTTTAAGCAAGTCCAAATATCTAATACACAGGACTCCGATCGGGTATTCCAGCCCCTCCCCACCCGAGCCCCAAGTTGTTGCTTTTAGAGGTCAGATGCGCGCAGCGCTGGTTGACGCTGTGCAAGAGAGTTGTTATATTCGATAGGTTCCGCGAGTTAAGTCTGGCTTGCCTGTGGCGGCGGAGTTTTGTGTTTGTGCGCAACCTCCCCCGACAAACGTTGCGGCTGAGCTGTTAAGATACAACTCCCCGACGAATAGAAACGATTGGGGATGTCCTCGCTGAAACAATCCCTGCGCTTACCTTCCACTAGGGAAGGGTATGTAGGGAAAAAGCTGACGAAACGGAGCACCTCCGAATCTTGGCAGGGTGTCACCGTCGGCAGCCACTAAGGTAAACCAAGAACTCTCTCTTTCGGCGATCTGCGCCGTAGAGAAATATGGTGGCCTCAGGCCTACCAGCCTCCTCAAAGAGGAAAAGTTAGTTACAGCGCGAGAATTCGCAGCGCAGCAAGAATACCTGCGCGACCTTTTCGCGCGTCAAGGAGCAGGAGTGCCTACATTTCATCAGTTGGTTCGTGCCGGACGAAAAGCGCCGAGGTACAAGACGGCCAGTCCTGCTCTGCAGGGCTGCCCGCAAAAACGCGGTGTCTGCACTCGCGTGTACACGCAGACGCCCAAGAAGCCGAACTCGGCTCTACGCAAGGTCGCGCGTGTTCGCCTAACCAATGGAATTGAAGTGACCACGTACATTCCGGGCATCGGCCACAACCTTCAGGAGCACTCAATCGTGCTCATCCGCGGCGGCCGCGTGAAAGATCTTCCCGGCGTCCGCTATCACGTGATTCGCGGCACCCTGGATGCGGTCGGCGTTGCCAATCGCAAGCAGGGGCGATCGAAGTACGGCGCAAAGCGTCCGAAATGAGTTTCAAGATTTCAAATTCAAGGCTGAGGCCTTGAAACCTGTAAAGCGAGATTGAGAGCAACACATGCCCAGAAAAGGACATATCGCAAAGCGCGGCGTTCTCCCGGATCCGGTCTACGGATCGGACTTGGTGAACAAGTTCATCAACTCGATGATGTGGGGTGGCAAGAAGAGCACGGCCCAGGGCATCTTTTACAAGTCGATGCAGCAACTTGAGCAAAAGGGCGGCGATGAAGCTCTGAAGCTCTTCAAGAAAGCCGTCGAGAATTGCAAGCCGCTGCTGGAAGTTAAGACCCGTCGAGTCGGTGGTGCCAATTACCAGGTCCCGGTCGAAGTTAATCCCGACCGGCGCACCTCATTGGCGATTCGCTGGATCATTACTTATTCCCGCTCGCGCGGGGAGAAGGGCATGATCGACAAATTGACTAACGAGTTGCTGGATGCCGCTAACAATCGCGGCTCCGCCATCAAGAAGAAAGAAGATGTACACCGCATGGCGGAAGCCAATAAGGCATTCGCGCACTATCGCTGGTAGAGACGCGGCCCGCCGCGTCTTGAGACGGCCAGGCCGTTCATGAAGGTTGGAGAGGATTAGAAGAAAGCCGTGCCCAGACAAGTCCCATTAGAGCGTTGCAGGAATATCGGCATCATGGCCCACATCGATGCCGGCAAGACCACTACCACGGAGCGTGTCCTTTTCTATACGGGCCGTACGCACCGCATCGGGGAGGTCCATGAAGGCACTGCCACGATGGATTGGATGGCGCAGGAGCAGGAGCGCGGCATCACCATAACGTCCGCCGCGACGACCTGCGTTTGGCGCGACATTCGCATCAACATCATCGACACGCCCGGCCACGTTGATTTCACGGCCGAGGTGGAGCGCTCGCTGCGCGTTCTCGACGGCGCCTGCGCCGTGTTCGACGCCGTCCACGGGGTCGAGCCGCAGTCGGAAACGGTTTGGCGTCAGGCTGACAAGTACGGCGTCCCGCGGATTTGCTTCATTAACAAGATGGACAAGATGGGTGCTGATTTCGAGCACGCTATCGACACCATCCGCAAGCGCCTCAACGCCCGCCCCGTAGCTGTCCAACTTCCCATTGGTCAAGAAGACAAGTTCAAAGGCGTCATCGATCTGTTCCGGATGAAGGCGATTCTCTGGAGAGATGAGACGATGGGCGCCGAGTACGTCGTCGAAGAGATCCCGGAAGAGCTGAAGAAGAAAGCGAACGCTTTTCATAACCAGATGGTCGAGACCATCGTCGAAAACGACGATGACCTCCTGCACAAATACATGGAAGGCGAAACCATCACGCCGGAAGAATTGAAAGCTTCGCTGCGCAAATCGACGATTGCATTGAAGGTGTTCCCGGTGATTTGCGGGACTGCTTTCAAAAATAAAGGTGTACAGCCACTGCTCGATTGCGTAGTCGACTTTCTCCCTTCCCCGCTCGATATTCCGGCGGTCAAGGGGACGGATCCCGACAGTGGCGTTGAACTAGAGCGCAAAGCCGACGACAAGGAACCTTTCTCGGCTCTGGCATTCAAGATCATGACCGACCCGTTCGTCGGGCAATTGGTGTTCATCCGGGTGTACTCCGGCTCGCTGAAGACGGGCGACTCTGTGTACAACGTCGGCAAGCGCCGCTCCGAACGTATTGGCCGTCTGCTGAAGATGCACGCCAACAAGCGCGAAGAGATCAGCGAAATTTACGCAGGGGATATTTGCGCCTGCGTCGGTCTGCGCAATATCACGACCGGCGACACGATCTGCGACGAGAAGCACCCGATTCTGCTCGAGTCGATCGAATTTCCGGCACCGGTCATTGCGGTTGCGGTCGAGCCTAAGACCAAGGGCGATCAGGAGAAGATGGGTATCGCTCTCTCAAAACTGGCGCAGGAAGATCCAACGTTCAAGGTTCATACCGATCCGGACAGCGGCCAGACGATCATCAGCGGGATGGGTGAGTTGCACCTGGAAATCATCATCGACCGCATGATGCGCGAGTTCTCGGTCGAGGCGAATGTCGGCAAGCCGCAAGTGGCATATCGCGAGACGATTCGCAAGAAGTCAGAGGCTGAAGGCAAATATATCCGGCAGACTGGCGGTCGCGGCCAGTACGGTCACGCCAAGATTCGCCTGGAGCCGAACGAGCCCGGCAAGGGATACGAGTTCGTCAACGAGATTGTTGGCGGCGTCGTTCCCAAGGAATACATCAAGCCCATCGATCAGGGCATGCAGGAAGCCATGGAAGGCGGAGTTTTGGCCGGTTATCCCATGGTTGATGTCAAGGCGACGCTGTACGACGGCAGCTACCACGAAGTCGACTCTAACGAAATGGCGTTCAAGATTGCCGGTTCCATGGCCTTCAAGGAAGCTGCTCGCAAGGCTAGCCCGGTGATTCTGGAGCCCGTGATGTCGGTTGAAGTCGTCGTGCCCGAGGACTTTGCAGGCGCGATCATGGTCGACCTGAGGTCGCGTCGGGGCCGTATCGAAGGTATGGAACACCGCGCCGGTTCGCAAGTGATTAAGTCCATTGTCCCGCTGGCTGAAATGTTCGGCTACGCGACGCACATGCGCTCTTCGACCCAGGGCCGTGCAACATACTCGATGCACTTTGCTCGTTACGAAGAAGCGCCGCGCTCGGTGTCGGAAGAAATCATTGCCCGGGTGCAGGGCAGGGCAACGACGAAATAAACATTCGGTGATTACTAGATCCGGGGCTTTAGCCCCTGAGGGAAACGGAAATGGCGAAAGAGAAGTTTGAACGCACCAAGCCGCACGTGAACGTAGGGACGATTGGTCACATTGATCATGGCAAGACGACGTTGACGGCGGCGATAACCAAGGTATTGTCCAAGCACAACCCGAAGA
>JBPYEW010000071.1:0-10981 GCA_051984555.1 Terriglobales bacterium
ATGGACATGAGCTTTGCCGACCAGGCGCTATCGTGTGAGTTCATGGTGAAGAATCACACAACGCTGGAGAAGCGGGTCTACAAGGTTCCCGAAGATATCGACAAGCGAGTGGCGAAGCTTAAGCTCGAGTCTATGGGGATCAAAATCGACCGGCTTACGCCGGAACAGGAAGAGTACCTGGCGGGCTGGTCGGAAGGAACATAAGTCGGGGATTAGCAATTTACTTTTAATTTGGGCGGCTCCGAGCCGCCCTTTTATTTTTCTTCACGGATGTTCTGGTTCGATCGCGGTTACGTTCTTGTTGCGATCCCGTGCTTCCTTCCACATCCAAAGCAGCAGGGCGCCGAACGCGATCACTGAAAACTGGAGATGCGTGTAGCGCGTCACGGGACCGAGCAGCGGAAGTGCGAACGACAGATATAGGAGCAGGTGCAACGTCCCGGAGTCGCTCGGCAAGCGCTCCAAGCGCCATTCCGTCAAGAGGAGAAAGGCCGGAGCAATAATTACCAGGTCGTAAACCGTCAAATGAGGTGCGACCAGCACCGTTGCAAGCAGTAAAGCAGAAAATCTCATCCCTGGTTCTGCGCCACTGCGCCAGAGCTTAACTATTATCACCAGAACAATCGCTGAGCTGAGCGCATAAAGAATCCATGTAAGGGAGGCCGTCGGCACCAGCATGCCCCAGAATGCGCGCAGCGAATGGGCCATGTAGACCTTCGGCTCCATGTAAGACATGTTTTGTGGAATCTCGAAAAGGGCGTGCACATAATTCTTCATCACTTCCGTGCCGTAATGGTGCCAGCCGAGTCCCATCTGGATAGCACCAGAGAGCACTGCTCCAGAGACGATCGCCCACTCGCCCGTGAGAAGAAACAAGACACCCGACGCCACTGCCAGTGGCGGTTTGTATGCGAGCAGTCCCAAGGCTAAGCCCGCAGCGAAGTTTCTCTTATGGCAGACAGCAAGATACGCAAGGACGAAGGCCAACAACGCGGGCGCCGAACTCTGTCCCCAAGCGATGAGCGCGAAAAAGCCTGGAAAAGCGAGAGCGACGAGCGCCACGGTTTTGGTGTGCTCACGAAGGCGCGGACAAGTTTTCCAAATCAGGTAACAACTGATCGCATACACGAGCAGGTTGAAGATCCACCAGACCATGAGGGCGTGGCGATAGCTCATCCTGGCCAGCGGCGCGAAAAGCAACGACACCTGAGGTCCATATAACGGTATATAGACCAAGCCCGCAGACTGAGGGATCAGCTTGGGCAGAAGCGTCGACTGCGCGTTCATGTCATAAAGAAGCGTGCCGAGTCCGTGGTTGGCTAGCCAACCGAGGAGATAAAAGTGCGCGAAGTCCGCACCTTTGAGTTGTCCAACGCGGTCTCGCAGCCCCGGGGCACAGAGATCGATGACGTACAACGACCACAGGCAAATCGCGAGAATGGACGCATGTACCCGAACACGACGTTCGGTCAGTTTCGATCCCAGTCGGTCTATGGCGGTACGAAGGGCGTCCAATCGAGGTCATCATAACTCGGCCAAACTAGCTTGGCCGGAAAACTGACTGATAGTTCTGTCACTCTCTTTATTCCATCGTAGTAAGATGTCATGCCGTTGAACATCTCCCGGAGAAATCTGCCTATGATCCGCCCACGCTTTCTAGCTTTCGTCCTTCTTCTGGCACTCTCAGTGGTAACTGCGGTCGCCGCGAACTCGCCTTCGAGCAGCGAGGCGGCGGGTATGAAGTGGCGTTCCATCGGTCCTTATCGGGGTGGACGCGTCATCGCGGTCGCCGGAGTGCCGGGCGATCCCTATACGTTCTACTTCGGCGGTGTAGCCGGAGGGGTGTGGCGTTCGACGAATGGGGGACTGAAATGGAATCCTATCTTCGACAAAGAGGCGGTTTCCTCGATCGGTGCGATCGCCATTGCCGATTCCAACCCGAACGTGATCTACGTGGGGACGGGCGAAGCGTGCCTTCGCGGGAATATCTCCTACGGGAATGGCGTATATCGCTCGACCGATGGTGGTCGGTCATGGACGAATATCGGCCTGAAGAACACCGAGCATATCGGTGCGGTCATCGTGCATCCGCGAAATCCCGATATCGTCTACGTGGCCGCTCTCGGGCATGCGTATGGACCGAATGTCGATCGGGGAGTGTTTCGCACTCTCGATGGTGGCAAGACTTGGGAGAAAGTGCTGTTCAAAGACGATCACACCGGGGCGATTGACGTAGTCTTCGACCCGCATAATCCCAACGTCCTGTTTGCGGCGCTGTATCAAGTGCAGCGCACGCCTTGGTCGATGGACAGCGGCGGCCCCGGTAGCGGCTTATACAAATCGACCGACGGGGGCGCGACATGGAAGCGCCTTGAGGGCCACGGTCTGCCGTCCAGCCTGATGGGAAGAATTGGAGTTTCGGTTTCGGGCGCGGAGTCAAACCGTGTTTACGCATTGATCGAAGCGAAAGATGCCAGCGGGCTCTATCGCTCCGACGATGGCGGTGATACGTGGACCAAGATCAACGACGACCAGCGTTTGACGCAGCGCGCCTGGTACTTCACCCATATCTTTGCCGATCCGAAAGCAGTCGATACGGTGTACATGCTCAACACGGGCATGTTTCGCTCGATGGATGGTGGCAAGACGCTCTCCTTGATTCCGGCGCCGCATGGGGATCATCACGCGTTATGGATTGATCCTATGAATCCGGAGCGAATGATCAATGGCAATGACGGCGGCGCAACCGTCAGCGTAGATGGCGGCAAAACCTGGACCACGCAAGAGAACCAGCCAACCGCCCAGTTCTACCACGTCGATACGGACAACCAGTTCCTCTACTACGTGTACGGAGCACAGCAGGACAATTCGACGGTTGCCATCGCGAGCCGGACCGATGACGGCTACATCGGTCGCCAGCACTGGTATGACGTAGGCGGTGGAGAGAGCGGTTACGTCGTTCCCGACCCGCGAGATGCCAACATTGTTTACGCAGGCTCAGGGCAGGGTCTACTGAACCGCTGGGACAAGCGCACCATGCAGGCACAAGACATCACCGTGTGGCCGGTAGACTACTCGGGCCACGGCGTCGCAGATATGAAAGTGCGCATGGGATGGACCGAACCGGTTGTCATCTCCAAGCACAATCCGGATGTGCTTTACACGGCCGGCGAAAAGGTCTTCAAGACAGCTGACCACGGCATGAACTGGACGGCGATCAGTCCAGATCTGACGCGCAATGACAAGAGCAAGCAGCAATCGTCAGGCGGCCCGATCACAAAAGACAATACCAGTGTCGAGTATTACGACACGGTGTTCACCATTGCCGAGTCCCCGAAAGATGCCAACGTACTGTGGGCGGGCACCGACGATGGCGTGGTGCAAGTAACCCGCGATGGCGGGAAGAGCTGGACGAATGTAACGCCGAAAGGAATGCCGGAGTGGAGCCTGGTCAGCTTGATTGAAGCCGGGCCGCACAATGCCGGGACGGCGTATGTCGCCCTGGATTGTCACAAGCTCGATGATCTGAAGCCATACATCTACAAGACCGTGGACTTCGGCAAGACGTGGACGAAGATCATCAGCGGCATTCCGGATGGTGCTTACGTGCATGCCGTTCGCGAAGATCCAGTCCGGCCGGGCTTGCTGTTTGCCGGAACGGAGACGGGAATTTATGTTTCCTTTGACAATGGTGCGAACTGGCAATCGGCAATTCAGCTGAATCTTCCGACGACGCCGATCCATGATCTTGTCGTGAAGAACAACGACTTGGTTGTGGCGACCCACGGTCGTGCGTTCTGGATCTTGGACGACATTACGCCTATCCGAAAGCTGGGCATGATGACGCCGGCAGCAGACGGTTTGTTTGTTGCGGATTCGGTATATCGGATGCATTTCCCGGATGAAGTGGATCGCCGCAAACCGATTGGAGAAAATCCACCTAAGGGAGCGGTATTCACATACTTTCTGAAATCCGCGCCAAAAGGCGAAGTGAAGCTGGAGATTCTCGACGAAAAAGGAAATGTGGTTCGCAGGTTGTCGAGTGTCGAAGATAAAGGCGCGGAGACTCCGCCCGAGTGGCCGGATCTCGAAGTGCCCAATGACAAAATACCCGCGGAAGCCGGGTGGAACCGATTCGCGTGGGATCTGCGGATCGCTGGGCCACATCGTCTTCCGGGCGAAGTTGAAGGCGAGTTCCGCGGCCGCGGTCCAATCGCCCCTCCGGGAAAATACCAGGTGAGGATGACAGTTGCCGGCGACAGTTCACCGGTAACCGCTCCGTTCGAGTTGAAGATGGACCCGCGTGTAGGCACGTCCGTGGCCGACATGCAGAAGGAGTTCGAGCTTCAGTTGAAGATTCGGGATACCTTGAGCAACATTCACGATACCGTGCGCGAGATTCGAGAAACACGAATGCAGCTGAAAGGTTTGCATGCGCGGCTTGAAGATGCTCGCTACAAGACGATCTCGGACAGCGCGAGCGCCTTGGATAAGAAGATGACTCCAGTCGAAGATCAACTGCTCCAGGTAAACGCGAAGAGTACCGAAGCTAACCTGAATTTCCCCGTACTGATCGACGAGCAACTGCATGCGCTGGTTAATAGCGTGGAGACCGACGTTGCTCCGACCGCGCAGCAATATCAGGCGTATGAGTCTCTGAGCCAGCAGGCTGAGCCGCTCGTCGCTCAATGGAAGCAGATGCGTTCGAAAGACTTGGTCGCGTTGAACGATTTGATCAAACAGGATGCGGTGCCGGTGATCTATCTAGGACCAGGAGAAGGCGCGGCGCAAGGGAGCAAGTCAGCGGCGGAGCAGAAGTAAGCGAATCGCGATCAGGATAAGGGAGCTACGGGCGTTGTCGCCCGTAGTTCCTCGATGAATTCGGGTAGTGCGTTCCAGAACCTCTTGATCGTACTGGCGGCAACGCTCGTGCTTTAAGAAAGTTGCTACCAGATCGGTTTGCCCTTTTCGTCGCGGAACAGGAAATCATCATTGCCGCGCTTGATTTCGCGGGGGAGGACTGCGTCGACTCCCTGGAAGGTGGTCTTCACACCAGTGATCTCGAGCGTGTCGCCCTTCTGAAACTCAACTTCGTAGCTCTTGACGAACTTCACCGGCGCGACGTGCACTTCGTAAATCTTGTCGTCGATCTTCACCATCAGGTGCGAACCCATCCCGCCGCTGATGGGACAAACACGATCTTTCACCTCGTCAACAACTCCCTTGAACTTGCCTTCTTGAGAGACGTCATACTTGGGAAGAGCTTCCTTGGAATCGCTCTTCTGGGCTGAGGCAAAGCCTGCAAACAGCAGTCCGAGAACCAGAACCACAACTGGCCAGGTTTTCATGGCGATCTCCTTCTGTCAGGATCCGGCAGACACAGCGTCCTGGCTTCTAATCTGGATTATGGCTCCCCCTGTCGCAGCATCCTGTGAGCTTCATCACGTTGCTGTGTGATGTTTGGAGCGCTGGCTCCTGGCGCTCGGCGCCAGGAACACACCTGAAATCAGGCATTTACATGCGGAGGACTAGTCTTTGTAAGAAGAAGGTCCCGAGTACGGCCGTAACTGAGGATTGGGGTCATCGCCATTCAGAACCCAGACGTGGCGGGACGAAAAGTACTGAAGCAGCTCGGCGTTCTCGGCATCCATGTCGCGCGCCCAGACGATCTTTGCGTCATCGATATCGGCGGAGTTGTAGACCCACTCGTGATCGACGTCATGGTGCGGGCCGTAGTCGACGATCACCAGGTGTTGCCCCGGCATATGCGTCAGTTCCCGCACAACGCGCGCGCGATCCAAGTTGCCTCGCGGCCAGGCCGGTTCGAGAGGAGCATGCGCGAGGATGGCAACTAGCCGAAGCAAGACCATGGCGACGGCTACGATTCCGATCAGGCGAACCAGGCCGGACCCGAGTTGTTTGCCGTGACGTGTCCAGAGGCGAAGATGTCGCATGCATTGCACCAGCAGCAAGTACAGAAGTCCTGCAGCAGGCGCGAAGTAATGCGGTAGAACCCAGGTCTCCACTGCCAAGGCCAGAATGAAAAAGCTCAGGATAATCAGCGGCCATCGCATTTTCCTGTCCCGGAACAGCGCGGGAAGTGCGAGCAGGGGAATCGTCAGCAATGGCCCAAGATAGAAGCGCCACCAGGAAGAGAGCTTGTCCCAAGACCGGTGAAGAATGCCTCGCAACGTGTGGTTCTCTTTGAAGCCGCTTAGCTCCCATCGGTAGAAGTCGCGCATGATTACGTGGTTGTAGTGCGGTTCAGGCCGGGGTGTCTCCCAAAGAAAATAGGGAGCAGTGGCATACGTTCCGCGGTTCACCTGGTATGTCATCCGGAATGGGTTACCAGTTACGCGGTAGTAGTAATAGCCGGTTGCGACAGCGGCAACTGACAAAAGCATCGCAGCAGGGACAACCAACTTAGTGAGCGCAATTCGCACCGCCGGCCGATGCTTTCCGAAGAGCCAGAAGAGCAATGATGCGGCAACAGGCAGACTGAAGACGAAGCCTTCATAGGGTCGGCTGTTTGCAAGGAGTATCAGTCCGATCGAGAGAATGACGGCGTCGAGGGTGCGGACGCGCCTCTTCAATCGAGGTAGAGCTCCGATCACCAACGCACCGCCGAGTGCGACGACCGAGGCGCTCCAATACCCGTTCATCCAGTAGCTCATGATGCCGAGGCGCAGCGCAGCCAGCAAGGCGCCGAACAGCGCCCACCCCGCTGGAACCCAGCCCTGCAACATCCAACAAAATGCCGCGCACATGATTGCGGTGATCAGCAACTGGCCGATCCATGGATGGCCAAGCAGTTGTCCCACTGCAAGCGCGAGACCCTGTGCCGGCGGGTACATCGACATGTAAGTTGGGTGCTCGATGATATGAAAGCTTTCGAAGTGCACCCACATCGGGTGAGTCGGGTTGGTCAGACGCCCGTGAGCAAAAGTGTCAGCGGCGAGAAGATAACTGAACTCATCATTCCAGCGTGGCTGAGGGATGCCGAGGATCGGAATCAATGCCGTTCGAATCACCAGCACGCTCAATCCCACCAGCAAGACCGAAATGCCTTTGCGGTGAGCGAGGCGCTGGAATGCGCTCCGCAAGCGACCCATATTGTCGCCGCGGTCTGCACGATGTCGGGCAGACAATGCCAGAACTGGAAGAATTACGAGTAGTTCGACAATCGACAGCAGCCACGGAGCGAGCTGCGGAGTGATGTGGAGCATGAACGGTGAATTCTCAGGCGGGTACTTTTACCACGAAGAGGGTGAGGCGCGAGAAAATTGTGTCCCCCCGCGCCTCTCTCATTTCTAGCTGCCGACAGCTTCTTTTTCCCGCTCAAGCTTGTCCAGAATACCGGCGGCTACTTCCATGATCTCGGGATCGACTTTGCGATTAGTGGAGACGGCATCCGAAATCGGCACGGAGACGATCTTGTTTCCCCGCAGGGCGGCCATGTGTCCGAATTCGCCGCGGTGGACCATGTCGATCGCGCCCAAACCGTAACGGGTTGCCAGCACGCGGTCAAATGCGCTGGGACTTCCACCCCGCTGAATGTGGCCAAGGACAACCGAGCGGGTCTCGAAGCCGGTGCGCTTCTCAATTTCACGCGCCAGGATATTTCCGATTCCACCAAGACGCAGGTGCCCGAACTCATCCTTGCCTACATCCTGCACGATTGGCGCTCCGTCATGCAGTTCAACGTCCGTGGCAAACTTTGCTCCCTCAGCCGCAACCACGATGCTGAAGTAACGGCCACGGGCATGACGTTGCCGGATCAACTCAGCGACTTCATCGATGTCGAATGGCTTTTCAGGTATCAGGATGACGTCGGCCCCGCCGCCAATTCCGCTGTACATTGCGATCCAGCCTGAGTCGCGACCCATCACTTCGACTACGATTACGCGGTTGTGGGCTTCGGCGGTCGTATGCACACGATCGATCGCGCCAGTGGCGATATTTACGGCGGTGTCAAATCCAAAAGTGAAGTCGGTTCCGGCGAGGTCGTTGTCGATCGTCTTCGGAACACCTACTACCTGCACACTCTTTTGGTGAAGCTTTAGGGCGACGGAGAGCGTGTCGTCACCGCCGATGGCAACCAGTGCGTCACAGCCGTGCTTCTTCAAGTTTTCGGCACAACGTTGCAGGCCGTCAGAGTGTTTGGCGGGATTCGTACGAGACGTGCGGAGGATGGTTCCGCCACGGGGCAGGATACCGCCAACCGTGGAAAGATCGAGCTGCATAGTTTTGTCTTCGAGCAGCCCGCGCCAGCCTTCCATGAAGCCAACAAACTCATCTCCGTAGTGAAAAACGCCTTTGCGAACCACTGCGCGTATGACTGCGTTCAAGCCGGGACAATCGCCGCCGCCGGTTAGCACACCGATTTTCATCGCCTGCTCCTGGTAAGAGATATAAATTGCGAAGCTCCGCCCGGGTAGTCCAATTGCCGGGGTCGCACACCTCTGGCGAACGCACAGGCCGGTTCTGACACGTGGTCGGAATAACAAGGTTATCACTAAATGACCCGGGGACGGACGGCGGGAGAATCGGTTTTTTCGATTGTTCCAACTAGGGAAAAGACGCTGGGGCGACTCCAGGTTATGAGCGGGATGGATTCCCCGGAGTCGCCCCTGCGTATCGGCCGACGATAAATCTAGTTCTGCGGATCCTGTGGCGGATCGGGCGGTTGCGCCGCGTCTTCCGCCTGGCTGACGTGATTCGCAGTATTCATACTTCGCAGCACGTCGTTGGCAAAGAAGAACTTGCCATCGGCGGGAACCATCATGATTTGCAACTTATCGGAAAGGCGCTCGGCCACGATCTTGTTGATCAGCAGCGGATTTGCTTTCAGGACTGTGCCTTCTCCTCGGAGTCGCTCTACGTCAGCCGCCGCCGTGACACGAATGCGATTCGCTTCGGCATCGGCGAGCAACTTCCGGCGTTCATTTTCCGCCTTGCTGTCGATGACCTTGGCGTCTGCCATCGCTTCCGCGTTCTTGACGGTAGCTTCCTTACGGGCTTCCGCCTCCAGACGCGATTGCTCGATCTGCTTCTGTTTCAGAGGAAGGGTGTACTGCATTGCATCGGCTTCGGCTTTGGCTTGCAGAACGCGAACCTGCGCCTGGCCTTCGGCCTGCTTCACCTCCTGCGCTTTCTGAGCTTCGGCCTGGAGTTCGGCGATGCGTACTTGCTTTTGCTGGATATCGGTTTCCACACCCATGCGGTCGCTCTCCTGTTCTTTCAGGAGCAAGTCTTCCAGGCCTTGCGCGTATTCGGGTGGAAGTTGGATATCGCGCAGCATGACTTCCTTCACAATGATGCCGTCCGCCGCAAGTTTCTGTGTAATGGCGTCGGAAGCTTTCTTGCGCACCTCCTCGCGACGAGCGGCGAAGACATCGCGCACCGTGTAGTTGGGGACCAGGTCGCGCCAAACGCTGGCCACAACTTGCGGCACGATTTCTTTTTCCACCGGCTGGGGGAGATTGGCCTGGATAAAATCGAGTCGCTTGGGGTCGAGTTTGTACCGGACGGTAATGGCCAGCCCGACCGTGAGTCCTTCTTTTGCCTGCACGTTTAGCGGGGCGGTTTTGCTGCCCGTCTTTTCTTCTTTCTTCTTGGTGTCTTTCCCATCTTCCGGCGCGCCTGTGGTGAACAACTGGTCGCGCGTGTCGAATAGCGTGACATTCTCCATCAGCGGCGTGACCATGTGCACGCCCGGATAGAGCGTCCCTGGAAGCGTGCCTCCCGTCTGACTGACACGCACGCCCGCCATGCCGCTGGGGACCACGATGATACCCAGTGCAATCAGCATCGGAGCCCAGGCGAGCAAGGCGAGAGCAAGCCCAGTACGCCAGCGGACCGTGTGGATCGGGGGAACGGTTGCGCCGGGAACCGCCAATGCCCGTTTGTATTGCAGGTTGAGGTAGAGGTCGTAACCGAGGATGGCTGCGGCGATCAAAATCATGCCGAAGCCGCCCGCCATGAGCAAGTACTTCAGAAACAGCATGGTCGTTCTCCTTTGCGCTTAGCGCCTAAGCCCAGCACGGACACGCTCCACCGCCTGCGGGGCTAAGAACAGACGGAAGAGTTCTCCGAAGATCAGCTCTTCGGCGAAGATGGCGACTGCGATCGAGAAAATCAGTCCTGCGAGAACTGCCAGAGTTGTGATTGCGAGTTGCATAAAATCCTCCTTGGCTTTCGGCCATTGGCTCTCTTTCTTTCGCCGTCCGACGGCGTGTTTACTGGGTTCCTGCCGGCGTCGAAGTTGCGGTTGACGCCGCCACCGTTACCGCCGGTGCGAACTCACCTCCGAAGATTGCGGCTGTCTGTTCATCGCGCTCGCCGCGGATCTCAACCGTGTCGCCGACGCGCAGCATGGTGAACAGCTGCTCGACATCGCGATTGCGCAGGCGAATGCACCCGTGCGAAGCAGCCTTCCCGATCGACCAGGGCTCATTCGTTCCGTGAATGCCGTAACCTTTTTTGTTGAGGCCAATCCAGCGCGTGCCGACGGGATTGTCGTTGCCGGGAGCGATCACCGTGCCCGGGTGGTAGTACGCCGGATTCACGACGCGGTTGATGACCTGGAATTCTCCAGTTGGGCTGTTGCTGACTTTCGCGCCGACGGACACGGAGAAGACGCGAAGCACCTGCCCGTCTTCGATAACCGCGAGCTTGCGGTCGGGGATACTGACGAGAACTTGGCGATGGGGGCGGGGGGAGGACTGGGTCTGGGCGGCTGCGCTGATTGCAGAGAGTACAAAAATTGCTAGACCGATTGCTGCTGCCTTTGAATTGCTGCTGGTTGCTTTCATCGCCGCCCCCTCTTGTCCTGTCCCGCGTCTGGACAAATTGCAGGGGCCAGGCCAATGAGAACCAGTCTGAAAACAAAGGGTTTACGTGGTTATCCGACGTCGTGGAATGTGGTGGAACGAGGACGCCGTGTCAGGGCACACACGGCTAGGATCTCCGCTCTGGCAGG
>JBPYEW010000072.1:0-32086 GCA_051984555.1 Terriglobales bacterium
ATCCGCTCTTCCTGCTGGTTGCCCACTCATTCGTGCTCTTTGCGGATGAGTGGGGATCAATAAGCGCAACGGTTCGAAGCTAGTACCATACATCTCTTGAACTCAACGCTTCCCAAGTACTTATGGCGGGCTGCCATCTTGGCGTTCGTGCTGCAAGTCGCCGCAATTGGCCTGCTGCACACCTATCGCTTTCGGACTACCGATAACCACTTCGCTTTCGGCTGGGAAATGGGCTGTATCGGCCGTTCTATTGCACTGGGGCGCGGCTTCAGCGATCCGTTTTGCATACCCACGGGTCCATCGGCCTGGGAGCCACCCGTTTATCCTTACCTGATCGGCGCGGTATTTAAGTTGTGCGGCATTTACACCAATGCCTCCGCATGGCTGTTGCTGATCATCAACTGCATTTTCTCGGCACTCACATGTTTCCCTATCTACTTCATTAGCCGACGAGTCTGCGGGGAACACGTTGCGCGCTGGTCGGTATGGGTCTGGGCACTGCTCCCATACACCTGGTACTGGTCGATCCACTGGGTTTGGGATACGACGATTTCCCCATTCTTATTGGCCGTCATTTTTCTTGTAAGCCTTCGTCTCGAAGACTGGCGCGGAATAAAAGGTTGGGTGTTCTTCGGATTGCTCTGGGGATTCGCGGCCCTCGTCAATCCATCGTTGTTATCGTTCCTGCCGTTCGCGGGGCTCTGGGCGTGGTATCGCCGTAGTCGAAAAGGTTCTTCTTCATTGCCGGGAATCATTGTCGCGTCGTTGCTCTTCTTCGCTTGTCTCTCTCCCTGGCTGGTGCGGAATTACAAAGTGTTCGGCAGGTTGGTCTTTATCCGCGATGATTTCGGTCAGCAGCTTCGCCTCGGCAACGGGCCTTACGCCAACGGTATCTCGATGGTCTATCTTCAACCAAACCTGAATGCACACGAGCTCGAGCGCTTTCGTGCGATGGGAGAGCTGTCTTACGCCGAGGAACGCAAGCGCGAAGCCTACGGCTTCATAAGGCAACATCCCGGGAGAACCGCGCTCATCGATCTAAAGAAGTTTGTTTACTACTGGGTTGGAATCCCAAGAGCCGAGGACGGCCTTGTCGTGAGAATGCTCCGGAATTCTGTTTTCCTGGCATCCTCGGTGCTTGCGATATGGGGCGCGATTCTCGCCTTGCGGCAAGGAATTCCCGGATCGTGGCTCTTTGCGCTTCTTTTGCTTTCTTACCCGACCGTCTACTACTTTGTCTATCCTCACGCCCGCTATCGACACCCGATCGAGCCGGAAATGATCATCTTGATCGTTTTTGTGATTTGCTCACTGTTTTCGGGAATCTCTGAACGTCGTTCAGCGAATGACATCCGGTCTCGATAGAAGTACCTGGATAGTTATCGACTCCCAAACGATGTTCACCGATACTCGCGAGAGTATGAACACTGTTCAAGCCGATCCCGCGAAAGTGATCACTCGCGATGCCTGCTCTGCCAAAGCTCAGGAACTTCTTCTGACCGAGGGATTGGAGCAGTTTTCCATGCGCAAGGTAGCCAAGGCTCTCGGTTGTGCCCCCGGCACCATCTATCTGTACTTCACTAACAAGTCGGACCTGCTGCAGAGCGTCGTCGACCGGACTTTCGAACGGCTTCAGCATGCGCTTTCCGGCCTGCGCGAGCGCCACCAAAACGGCGACCCCGTCGACTTGCTGCGAAAAGGCCTCTACACCTACGTCGACTTCGGCCTGCGTAATCCGGAGATCTATCAATGTGCATTCTTGATTAACGACTGCAGTCACGATAGGCGGCGTCAGCCAGAACTTGCGGTTGAGATACTTCGCGGCATGGTGGCCCGGTGCGCTTATGAGAGTGCCTTTCACGCCGGCACGGATGTTGAGTCCACAACCACTGCCTTATGGGCCGCAGCGCACGGCATCACGGCTCTTCTGCTCACGCGACCACATCTCGGACGCGAATACCGCAATGAGCTTGTCAAGGCGGTCATAAGCAACGCCCTGGAAAACCTGGTTGCCGGTATTTCCGTCAAGGCTGCGGCTATGACTGCCTGAAGCGAAACCACCGCTCCCGCATTGCTCTGTGGTTGATAGAATTATCAGTCCGCCAGGTCATCATTGCTCGCATTGCCCGGACTGAAGATGTTCAAGAAGATCCTCATTGCCAATCGCGGAGAGATAGCCGTCCGAGTCATTCGGGCCTGTCGCGAGCTGGGGATTGTATCGGTTGCCGTTTACTCCGATGTCGATCGCGCAGCTCTCTTCGTACGCAAAGCGGACGAGGCGTACCACATCGGGCCCGCTGCCGCCGCCGAGTCCTATCTGAACATCCCAAAAATCATCGCCGTCGCCAAGCGAAGCGGTGCGCAGGCAATTCATCCCGGCTACGGCTTCTTGTCGGAGAATCCGAAGTTCGCGCAAGCTTGTGTCGACGCCGGAATCAAGTTCATTGGTCCAAGCGCCGAATCCATGGAAATGATGGGCTCCAAGACACGGGCCCGGCAGCACATGGACTCCGCAGGTGTTCCGTTTGTACCCGGGACTTCACGCGGCCTCGATTCTCCCGAACAAGCCGAGGAAGTGGCCGCGCGAATCGGCTACCCGGTCATGCTGAAAGCCGCAGCCGGCGGCGGCGGCAAGGGTATGCGCCTGGTCGAATCTCCCAAAGACCTGCGACCCGCGCTGGAGTCTGCCCGCAGCGAAGCACAACGTGCGTTCGGGGATAACGAAGTCTATATCGAGAAATACATCGTCAATCCCCGCCACATCGAAATGCAGGTCCTCGCCGATGAACACGGCAATTGCGTCTGGCTCGGAGAACGCGAATGCTCGATTCAGCGGCGTCACCAAAAAGTGCTTGAAGAATCTCCCTCCCCCCTCGTTGATCCCGAGATGCGGCGCCGCATGGGAGAGATTGCCGTACGCGTAGCGAAGGCCGCCAGATACGCGAACGCCGGCACAGTGGAGTTCCTTTCGGATCAGCAGAAGAATTTCTATTTCCTGGAAATGAACACCCGCTTGCAGGTGGAGCATCCGGTAACGGAATTGATCACCGGTCTCGATCTTGTTCACCTGCAAATTCGAATCGCTGCCGGAGAAAAACTGCCCTTTACGCAGGACGATATCCACATACGCGGGCACGCCATGGAGTGCCGCATTTACGCCGAGGATCCGGACAACAACTATTTCCCCAGTCCGGGGAAAATCACGCTCCTGCTGGCGCCATCAGGCCCTGGTATTCGCCGGGACAGCGGCATGTACGAAGGCTGGACCGTGCCGATTGACTACGATCCGCTGCTCGCGAAGCTGATTGGCTACGGTACCGATCGAACCCAGACCATCGGCCGCCTACGCCGCGCTTTGAATGAATATTTCGTAGGTGGGATCAAGACCAATATCTCCTTGTTCCGGCGCATTCTCGAAGATCCCGATTTCCAGGCGGGCAAGTTGGATACCGGCTTCCTGGATCGGCTGCTTGCCAAGCGGCCAAAGGCCCAGGATGGTCATGACATCGAGATAGCTGCGATCGCGGCAGGATTGTTCACCGTTCTTGATCCGGCGACTTCCATCGCCGCTGCCGGTTCCAACGGCGCCGGAAAGAAGCAGGCAGTTTCAGAGTGGAAGAAGTCGGCGCGCACCGAAGCTGTGCGAAATGGAGGATTGTAGGTAACGCAATTTTGATGCATTAGGCGGAGCTGCTAGCGCTAAATGCCAACTACTGGGTTTGAATGACCTACGAGATTCTCATTGACGGCAAGCCTCACCGGCTCGAGTTGGAACGAGCGGGAGAAGGTTGGGACTGCAAGCTCGACGGCCGCGCAATTCGCCTGGACGCCGTTCTGGCACGTCGGGATGTTCTCTCGATTCTGATCGACGGAACCGCCTACGAGGTCAAGCGAGAACGCACCGCGACCGACATGCACTTGTGGGTCGGACCCGCCCGATACTCCGCCGAAGTGCGCGACCCGCGCTCGCTCCGCTCTCGGCGCGCGGCCGGCACTGATGAACACGGACCGAGGAAACTGGTTTCCGCCATGCCCGGCAAAGTCGTTCGTGTGCTTGTAACCGAAGGAACTGAAGTGGAAGCCGGACAGGGCGTTTTGGTTGTCGAGGCGATGAAGATGCAGAACGAGCTGAAGTCGCCGAAAAAAGGCGTGGTTCAAAAAATCGTGGCTGCCGAAGGCGCAGCCGTCAACGCCGGCGACGTCTTGGCCGTCGTTGAATAACGCATTCGCTACTGTGCTACTCCCGCCTTGTCCAGCACCTGTTGCGCGTAGTAATTCTCAATCTTAGCCTGGTCGCGGAGCACTTCGTAGTATGCCGCTTTCAACAACTGTTCGCGCCGGTCGCGCAATTGTTCACGGATAGCTTGTTGCACGCGGGGATCGTTCAGGGCGCGCTGTCCCGCGGGCTCTTTGGCGATCAGCTTCACAATCCTGTACCCGACCTGCTGATGATTCGCCGGGTTGATCACCGGGATAACTCCCGTGTACTGACCTGCCTTGAGTTTCATGACCGCGTCGCGTGTTGCCGGATCGGTATTCTGCAACGACGATTCCGGCGTGAACCCAAGGTCTCCGCCATTGGCTGCGGTTTCGGAATCTTCCGAGAAGTTCATTGCCAGCGTTCCGAAGTCGTCGCCACTATCCAGGCGGTTGAGAATCATCTGGATCTTTTTTCGTGCGTCGCTCTCGTTCTGTGCCTTGCTATTCTGCAGGTTCCGGACTTGGGGATTCGGGAATGGCGTCACAAAAATATGCGCCAGGTGATACTGCGGCTCGATCAGGTTGAACTCGGATTTGTGATCGTTGTAATAGGTCGTGATGTCCTGGTCCGTGATATTGATCTTGGACGTGATTTCCTTGTTGAGCACCTTGTCCCGTGTGAGATTGCGCCGCAGATCACGTTTGAAATCGTCGAGCGTGATCTTCTTGTCCCTCAGCCGCTGATCGAACTGTTCTTGCGTGTAAGGTGCCTTGATCTTGTTCAGCTCGCGGTCCACTTCTTCATCGGTGGCCAAAAGACCCAGTTTTTCCGCGCGGCGCATCAAAATCTCCGTCTCGATTAGCTGGTTCAGGATGCTCAAGCGCAGGCTGGTGGCCTGCTCGCCGGAAGGTTGCTGATCCGATCCCGCGGTCTGGTTCGCGAAATACTTATCCACGTCGGCGCGATAGATCTTGCGGCCATCTACCTTCGCCATGACGTCAACTCCTTCTTTTCCCGGGTGGCAGCCGGTGCCCGCCAATAGCAGTCCCAGCACGACGCAAATGAGTACACGGGTGGCAGCGCGTGACGACAAGTCAGAATTCAACTGTTCCCTCCCGAGGTTTGAACGAAAGAGTCCCAACGCGAGCAAAATGTCACTTACCGCCGGGCGGGTTGCCCGAGGGCGTCTTGGTGGGCGCAGGCGCCGGTACACCCGCGTCCTTCAGGGCGCGATTGAAAACGTCCCGCAAGTCGGACAGCGGTAGCGCTCCATCCACACGTTCGCCGTTTACGAACAGCGTGGGTGTGGCTGTTACTCCCAGCATGTCCCCTTCACGCATCGACGCTCGCACCGGCACCTGGTTTTGGGCTTTCACGCATGCTTGCAGCTTCGCTGCATCAACGTTGTGTTTTTGCCCTTCTTCCATCGTGATCTTGTCGAGTATGGCGTACCGCGCATCCATGCCTTTCTCGTCATTCACCACGTGCTGGTTGCTGTGCATGTAGTCTGCAAAATCCCAGTACGCGTCGTTGTTTTGCGCCGCCAGGCAGTTCGCGTTGACTGCCGCATGCACGGCCCAGGGATGGATCTCTACCAGCGGGAAATCTTTGTAAATGAACAGCACGCGATCGTGATACTCGTTATAGATCGTCGGGAACAGCTCGTTGTGCATTCGCGAGCAGAACGGGCATTCGAAGCCATCGTAGTTCACGACGACAACCTTCGCGTCCTTGTTGCCCCGGGTCGGTCGCCCGCTCGTGTCGATCTTCTTCATGATCTCCGCGTACGGATCTTTGCTGAGATCCATTTTCGTAAAACGTACCAGCGTCTTGGCGTCTTTCGATAACAGGAATGTAACTTCCTGCTTCTTCTCCGCATTGTTCAGAGTCACCGTAATCTGGTCGTATCCGGGAAACTCGCTTGGTTTGGGCGCTCCGACGGAGACCTGCACATCCGGAGGCAAATTGTAGAAAGATCGCACCTGCCGCTCGATGCGCTGATTTACGTCCGGCGCCAGTTGCGCCGAACACCCGAGACAGATAAGGACGAGTAGTGCTATGGAACGTCGAAAGAGCGCCACTAGAAACCGCCTAAACATTGAGGAATGAAGGAAAATTATCTCATACGGCAGGGAACACAACGGTCGGGGCCGCGCTAATCAGGGTTCGCATGCACGACTGGGACTATTCCGCCTTGCCTATCTCGATGATGGGCAGCATCGTGTTCATCGATCCGGAGCGGAAACCCTCCAGGTCGAGAGTTACGAACTTGAAGCCCAATGTCTTGAAGATCGTCGTGAACTGAGCAGCCATTTCTGCGGTTAAGGCTTTCGGCAGCTCTTCGCGGGCAATCTCAATCCTTACGATGTCTCCGTGATGCCGCACACGAAATTGCCGGAATCCGAGCGCACGTATGGCATCCTCACCCTGCTCGATAGTGAGGAGAGCTTCACGCGTAACCGAGCGCCCGTACTCCACGCGGGAAGAGAGACATGCCGACGCTGGCTTGTCCCAAATTCTTAATCCCGCTGATCGCGCCAGGTCGCGAATGTCCTGTTTGGTAAGACCTGCCGCCACCAGCGGCGCAGAGACATTGTGCAGCCTTGCGGCTTTCTGCCCAGGGCGAAAGTCGCCTTGGTCATCCACATTAACTCCATACGCGATCGTCTGGAACCCGCGCCTTTGCCGAAAGTCCTCCATCACGGTGAACAACTCGTCCTTGCAGTGAAAGCAGCGGGTCGCGTCGTTGCGCTGATACTCCGGCCGATCAAGCTCCTCTGTCGTGACAATTTCAAGGGGGATGTCTTGTTCACGGGCAAAACCGATTGCATCCGCGAGATGAGTTCGGGCCAGGCTCGGAGAATCGGCGATGACCGCCATCATTCCATTTCCCAGCACCTGCCGCGCGGCATAAGCGAGGAAACCGGAATCTACGCCGCCGGAATAAGCCACCAGCGTCGTGCCTGCTTCGCGTAGGCGAGCTTCGAGCACAGCGCGCTTTTCATCGAGGCTGGCTGGGGTTGTTTCCACGTGTCTATCTTAGACGCAATTGGGTCGATTGTGGTTTCGCACACCAAACGTTAATCAATGCGACAGGCCAGGCACAATCTTGCAGACAACGATGTTGGACCCGAATGTGGCTGGTCGCGAACAACCGAGCGTTCGCATCTCGTCCCTCAAACCTGGCTCCGTATCTACGGCCCACCCGGATTGAAAGAACCAGACGCCTTGTCCCTTGGGGACTTGAAACGCCTGCCGCGTGTGATCGATCGCACCTGGTAGGGTCTGCGCCGTAAACATCCACGAATCCGCCGTCGGTGCCGTTGCCTTGTAGCCGGCACACGGAAACCTTACAAATCCCGGCGCAGGAATGTCGAAGTCAATGACCTCGTCGCGGCAGAAGTAATACCGGAAAACATAGTTGGACTGATGATCGAGCAGGAAGGGTGAATCCGCAGACGCGGTATGCAGAATGTATGTTTCTGCAGAGTTCATTAACGAACGATGCTGGTTAGCCGGGCGAATGAAAGGACCTAACGGCCTTGGAACGACGTAGCAGAGCAGCATCAGCAGTGCGCCTGTCAGGAGTTGTCCTGATCGACTGATCCGAACACTCGTCATCCCGATACTCGCGGCTGCGATCACAAAGACGGCCAGCCAGATGCAATGCCGTGTGCCGCCGTAGGGATATCTCCGAGACAACGCGGCGCCGTAGTTCACCAGCAGGGCTAGGATGATCAGGAGAGCCGGACCGCGTGACCGGCGACCGATTAGGGCCCACCGGCCCATCCAGAGCGAAAATATCCCCATGCCGCACAGCACCAATACAAAGCCGGCAACAATGGGCTGGGCAAAGACGTAATGAAGTAATCGGAATGTTGCCCGAGCCCCGAATGACAAGAAATTCGTCCTTCTACCATCGAAGAGCGCCGATTCCAGGTACGTTGCTGCAATCGCTGCCGGTGCCCCAGCACCCGACAACTTACGAATGTGGGAGAGATACAGAGTGGCGACTACGGCCGCCACAGCACCTTGTCCAGCGAGCCATGCCGTCCATAACGATCGCCGTCGCACGCTGAGGACACACCACAACCCGTAAATTCCGATTACCGCCGCGAACAGCAGCGCAGAATAATGCGTCAGAACGGCGAATATCTCGAACACTGCCGATAACAGAATGGCTCTACCGGATATTTTTCCAAAAGCACGTTCCAGGTAGTACAGGCTGGCTGTCGTAAACCATAGCAGCAGGGAATATTGCCGGATCTCGGCTCCCAGGAGCACTAAAGACGGCGTGAGCGCGGAAAAGATCAACCCGAACGTGGCCGCCGTTCGGTGCCCAAACGAATCGATCCACTTGAAGGTGTACCAACAAAACAGACCGCCCGCGATCACTGAGGGCATACGAAGGACGACTTCTGAGCTGCTGATTTGTCGAACGTAGTACAGCAGAACAATCAGAAGAGGTGGGTGAGCGCTGCCTAACGTGGCTCGATAGACTGCCGAGAGCGAATTGCGGTTGGCAAGGAAGAAATGGTAAGCCTCGTCGGGATTCAGGTAAGTCTCTGCCGCATAAACCAATCGAAGGCAAACTCCCGCGGCAATCAAGAAGAGAACAAGGACATTGGAGGTCGTTCCCGGGCCTGTGCTATCGGATTCGCCTGCCTGAGTGGTTAGGGTTGGCATCGTGCGGCTAGTACAGCCGCTCCTGTCGCCGGAGATTTCCAATTGACCCTATATTTGCCAGGCTGAATGTAAACCGGTATTGGTTTTCATTGCGCACCGTACCCAGCGTGAAGCGGCGGTATTCCGCGGTGATTCCACAGCAATCCCAGTTGTAACTGGCCTGCAACGCGCCGTACTGCACGATGCTCAAATTCTCGTCGTAACCGACCGCGCCCGATCCGCTAAAACCCCGCTTGCCGGGACTGCCGTACGTGAGTTGCGCTCGAATCTGATGAAATTGTGAGGAACTCAGCAATGTGTTCGACACCAGGCTCTCGCCCGGTGCGCGCAGATAAGAATCCGAGCCACCGAATCCGATCTGGCCGAAGTGCAGGTTAAGGATTGCCGTGCTTGCGTTAATCCGCCCGGTTGCGAAATCGTAATCCAGTTCCCAGCCGCCTTCGACATGAGCGGCGGGAACGATTCGGAGCCGTGAAATCAGCGGAGACAGGTGACGAGGCCCGGTCAGGAACGCAATAGCTGTGAAATCCGCCGTGGTTTCGAAGACATTTCTTCGGCCGGGAACCACCGCCCCACCAAATGTCGGATCGAGAAAATATTTTTGCGCTAGCTCCCAGCTAATCAGCTCTCTCGATGGTGGACCCGCCGGACATGGCTTTGTCTGAGGCTCCTCTCCAGACTCCGCCGCCTGCTCCCATGGCGGAGTTCCTGCCGGAGCGGAAGGTGTCGTCGGCAATCCGACGGCCGAGCAATTTGCAGCCGTGCTCTTCGTGGGTTTGATATACAGCCGGTTGATGACGCCGTACTCGACTTCATTAGTATCGCTAAGAATGTCCCGTGCGTCGAAGCGAATGATTTCGGGAAAGTTGTTTACGCCCGCAACGCGGCGATAAATGGCACGCGATTCCACGACATGTTTGAACTTACGGCCAAACAGCGGCCGATTGAACACGCGCTCGATGCTGGGCGGCCTCAACTCCGCTCCCGCTTCGACTGCCTTGCGATCGACCGGGTTATTCGCTGCCACGCCGACGCCGCTGGTCGGCACCAGGCGCTGCGTGTAGTAGGTGTTCCGTACTCCGACCTCCGGCCGCAGCGACCACCCTCCGAACTGGAGTGGAATCGACACCTCGGGCGTTACATCGAATCGTCCCACGATCGGCGCAGTACGGAATGCCGGCTCCGCGATCGGAGGCAGTCCGGGCGTATTTGACGCTACCTGTACTGGCGGTTCACTGCGCGAGAGCCCCTCAGCAGCCGCATCGTAGTTCCAATAAAAAGGTGAGTGTCCCAGCTTGCGATCGACGCTTGAAAAATCAAAACTGGGGGCGTGCAGAATCGTGACCACATCCCCCGGCGTCGTACTCTCAAAGTTTTGATATCGCTGAATAGCGAAGTTGCTCGAATAACCACTTCGCGTATTCGACAAGAATGCTTGCGATTTCACCTCGGAATAAACAGCCTGGCTGAAGATTTCATTGAACACCAACCGGAAGAGAAATGAGCTGAGGTAATCGACATCGGCCACCGCGCGGAAGTTGCGCCCGAAACGGCTCTCGCCGGTGAACCTGACATCCTCGCCACCTTGATGAAGCTTATCGATGACGCCGAAATAGTTCACATCCATGAAGGAACTGGTGCTGGGCCGGTACCGATACTCCCCTTGCTGGGAAGAACCTCTCTTGGAGAAATACTCCCCACCGAACCTCGCGTCCATGCTGCGGTTGATCGCCCAGTAAAAAGCATCGCCGAAAATCTTTCCTTTGATCGTCGACTGTCCGATGCTGGGCATCAAGAATCCGGATTGGCGTGCCAGGTGTCTCGTCGGATGTGTGGCGAAAGGCAGAAACAATATTGGAATACCGCGAATCCGGAAGTTAGTCTCATAGAGATACGCATTACCGCCGACATCCACCACCACCCGGTGTGCATTGAACTGCCACTTGGGGTGCGGCAGCTTGCACGTGGTGACGGTTCCGCTATGTACCACGTACCGGTCTGGACCCGTCTTATCCACGACTTTGCCTGTGAACGCAAACGGATTCGACGAAGTCAGCAATAATCGGTGTGAGCGCTGCTTCGCGCCAATCGTCCCGACCACGTGGTAGAACGTCCCCTTTTCGGTACGTATGTTGTAGGTGCCGCGACTAGCTTCTATGTGCTCGTCGTTGTAACCGCCGTCAAGAACCACGTGGCCCTCAACGCTCGCATCGCCCGTCTCGTCGTTATAGGTTGCTTCATCCGCGCGGAGAACGAAACTGCGGTAATAAATTTCCACATCCCGGCGAAGGTGATAGGTCATACCGTCCCGTTCCTGTTCTTGTGCCTTGATGGTGACGGGCTCTCCACCTGGCGATGGAGTTTCGGAACGCAACGTCGGCAACTGGCTGGTTACTAATGGCGGAAGCAGAAGCAGATGACAAAGCCATGCCGCCGTGATAAGGATTCTGTTGCGGGAGATCATCGCAGCGCACGAGCGCCTGGTTGCCTGCTCATCGGGACTTGGTGACCTTAGCACGGTCCTAGCCCCGCAGGCAAAATCGGCAGCGCAGGTGCGGCCGCGGTTCTCCGGTTGCTCTGGTTCTCCAAGACCGGCCCATGTCTTGTCCACGATGCGGCGAAGTTTGTCGCTGCGATCCCGACTTTCGTGTAGCTCTCTCCAAGGCACGCAGCGCGCGCCCTCGATTTGAATTGGATGCCGGCGAACGCGCAACCCCGGTAACCTTGATTGATCCCGAAGCATACGACGCTTCCGAAGAGACTTTTTCAGCCAGTCTCGAAAGCTGTGCTTCGCCGGCGCCTCGTTTCGTCTTGGAAGTGGAGCAGGCCGAAACCGAAAGCGAGCTCCAATCCGCCGGGCCTTGTCCCCCAGAACTAAGCGAGGAACACGTCGACGGCGAACCGCAGCCGCCGGTAGTTAACCCCAGCGCCGAGACTGAGACAGCACCGGCAACCGAACAGACCGACGTGCCCGAGCTACCTGCCGGGGTGGCTGCTGGTCCAGAGTCGTGGAAGGACGAGGTCGCCGCTCGTCTCAACAGCTATCGCGCTCGGCGTAAACCAAAGCCGCCGCGCTATCCTTCCTTGCGGCTGAAGTTCGACTCACCGGAACAACGGACTTATGCGAGGGTTGAAGGCACAACTCCCGCGCCGCTACAAGACAACCTTGCTCCTGCCGAATGTGAGCCACAGGAGCCATTAGAGCCCCCAGTTCCGGAACCACGATTCGTGCAACCCGTCGAGACCGCGAGGATTATCGAATTTCCTCGATCCCTGTACGCTCCTACGACGCCGACTTATGAACTGGCGGAGCCGGTGATCGAGGCCCCAAGAATCCTTGAAGTGCCGGATCTTGCGCCTCCGCCACCTGCCTTGGGGGGAATCAGCCTGCCCGCGGAAGAGAAAGAGCCCGAGCGACGTCCAGGTTTCGAAATCCCATTGCAGACGCCCCCGTTGTCGAGGCGTGTCTTTGCAATGTTCATCGATACCGTTATCGTTGGCGTCGCGGCCACACTGTTCGCATACATTGTCATCAAAATCGGCGGCGCGATCACGTTTTCGTTGCCGATTGCCGAAACCTTTGCCGCAGTCCTTGCCATCATGATGGGCGGCTACCAGTACCTGCTTCTCACGTACTCAGGCTCAACCCCGGGGCTTCGATTAGCCAACCTGCGCCTGACCCGGTTCGACGGCAGTCCTGTCCCTCGCCGTCTACGTCAATGGCGTGTTTTGGCCTCTATGCTGTCCGCGGTGTCGTTGGGACTTGGCTTTGCCTGGTCGTATCTCGACGAAGACGCACTCTGCTGGCACGACCGTATTACGCGAACCTACCTTGCTCCTCTGGCTTGAACCTGACGGCGGAGATAAGCCGGAGATCTCAGTGTCGGCGTTCAGCCTGACAATCGTGATGTGACCAGAGCCTTCGGTCGTCGCGTATGCTATCTTCGTTAGTTCATAGGTTTTTCGTGGCCAGGGTGTTCCCATTCCGAGCGACAGGTGCTGAACCTGGGCTCGTACGCTTCGATGTCAACATTCATTGAAACTAAGCGGCCTGTAGTTAAGGTTTTCGTCGCCACCACGGTGATGTTGTCATTCATCTCCTTCTGGCGTGCCGCAGCTATCGTTCTGTCAGATTTAGCCTCCTCGGCCTATTACGCCGGCGGCGACGCTGAGAAGGTGATCGGTAAGAGTGCCCCGTGGTTCATCCTCGCGGTCATGCTCTTTAGCTATGCCGTGCGGGCCCTGTACATCGAGTCCAGCAGCATGTTCGTGCGCGGAGGCGTGTACAAGGTCGTCAAAGAAGCTATGGGCGGTACCCTTGCTAAGCTGTCGGTATCCGCTCTTCTTTTCGACTACGTCCTGACCGGTCCCATTAGCGCCGTTTCCGCCGGCCAGTATCTGGGCGGTTTCATTCAGGACATCGCAAAATATCTCGGCCATCCCATATCGCGCTTTCCCGAAAACGGCTTTGCGGCATGCTTTGCGATTGTGATCGTGACCTACTTCTGGTGGAAAAACACGCAGGGCATTCACGAATCCAGTCAGAAGGCCGTGCAGATCATGGTGATCACCACGGTGATGGTGGTCATTCTGATCCTGTGGTGCACCTTCACCATCCTGCGCGGCGGCCCTATCACGCTCCCGCCTAACCCCTTGCGGCCTGGGGTGATACCTCTGACCAAGGAGTCGCTCGGGTGGCTCATTCATGCTCCGTGGTTGGCGCACCTGACTTGGATCATCGTTTTCGTCGGGTTCGGGCATTCGGTTCTCGCCATGAGCGGCGAGGAGACGCTGGCGCAGGTTAATCGGGAAATCGAGCATCCCAAGTTGAAGAATCTCGAAAAGACCGGGATGGTCATCTTCATCTACAGCCTGCTGTTCACATCCTTGGTCTCGTTCTTTGCCGTAATGATGATTCCCGACAGCGTGCGAGAGCATTTCTATGCCAACCTCATAGGCGGCATCGCTATGTACCTCGCCGGCCCGCTGTGGGCCAAGCTTTCGTTCCACGCTTTCGTCGTGCTGGTCGGTGTGCTTATCCTCGCGGGGGCTCAGAACACGTCCATTGTCGGAGCCAACGGCGTTCTCAATCGAATGGCCGAGGATGGTATTCTCACGCCCGCATTTCTCAAGCCACACCCGCGTTACGGTACCAGCTATCGGTTGATCAACCTGATTGTCGCAATGCAGGTGTTCACCATCATCGTCACGGGCGGGAACGTGTTCATCCTTGCTGGACTGTATGCCTTTGGCGTGATCTGGAGCTTTGCGCTCTTGTCGTTAGCGGTTGTCGTACTTCGCTACAAGTCACCCGGAATTCGCGAATGGAAGGTTCCTGGCAACATTCAAGTCGGATCGACGGAGATCCCAATCGGACTGACGATTATTGCTTTAGTTCTGTTCACTACGGCGATCATCAACCTGTTTACCAAGTCCGAAGCCACCATTGCCGGCGTCACATTCAGCGCGATCTTTTTCGCGGTCTTCACTTATTCCGAGCGTCGCGTTGCCAGGCAAAGGCAAGGCAAGCCGGAAGGACTCGCCCAGTTCCGTGTTTACGACAAGGGCGATTTGGTCAGCACCGAGATGGGTGCTCGCCCAGGCAACATCCTGATTGCCGTCCGCGATCCCAGAAATCTCTACTACTTGCGTAACATCCTCTCCAAAACAGATACCGCCAAGCAGGACGTCGTAGTCATGACTGCTCGCCTATACCACCGCGAGCACAGCTTCTCCGGAAGCCGCGTCTACGACGCCACCGACATCTTCGATCATTACGAGCAGGAATTGTTTACGGCTGTCGTGACTGTCGCAGAGAAGGAAGGTAAGCCCGTTTCCCTGCTCGTCGTGCCCGCCACGGACGTCTTCGAAGCAATCATGCTCACGGCTCAGCGTCTCGATAGCAGCCGCGTCGTGTGTGGTCTCTCGAACAAATTGACGTCGGACGAACAGGCAAAAATGACCGGCGATGCCTGGGAACGTCTTCCGGAACCGCGTCCTCGGTTGACGTTGGAGGTTGACTCTCCTGATGGAATGACTCGCGAGTACACGCTAGGCCCGCACACCCCGCGGCTTCGCCCTCAGGATCTCGAATTGCTGCATCAGGTTTGGCTGCAGGTAACTTCCGACCCGAAGCACGCCGGCACTCACCATTACCACATCGTTGCCCTGGCCCTCGAAGAGCTGCAACGTGAACTGAACAGTGAACAGCGCGCCCAGGTTCTTGCCAAACTTCAGGACGAAGTCCAACAAGGATCTGACGGTCGTAATTGATCCTCTTACCCTTTTATTGCGTCCTTAAGAGCACTCCCAATTTCAGAGAACGCGAACTTGTAGCCGCTGCTTGCCAGTTTCGCCGGCTCTACACGTTGGCTTGAGAGCAATAGCTGGTCGGCCATCTCTCCGAAAGCCAGGCGAGCTGCAAACGCAGGTACCGGAAACAGCGCCGGGCGGTGCAGCACGCGAGCGAGTGATTGGGTGAATTCGGCATTCGTTACTGGCACTGGAGCTGTGAGGTTTACCGGACCCTCGAGTTGATCGGTGACCATCGCGTGAGAGAAAGCCCCGGCCACGTCGTCGATGTGGACCCAACTCCACCACTGTCGTCCGTTACCGACTCGACCACCCAGGCCAAGCCGGAAGGGAGTGAGCATTTGCGCCAAGGCTCCGCCCTTCGCACTCAGCATGATGCCAATACGCAGATTGACGGTCCGAATCGCTGCTTTCTTAGCGGGTTCGGTGGCGGCCTCCCACTCGCGCGCGACTGTCGAGAGGAAGTCATTACCGGGCGGACTACTTTCGCTTAACACTTCGTTCCCACGGTTGCCGTAGATCCCGATCGCTGAAGCAGAAAGTAATACTCGGGGAGGAGACTGGGCTTTCGCGAGAGCTTCCGATAAGTTACGTGTACCTGCACGGCGTGATTCGAGGATTTTCCGTTTCTTGTCCTCCGACCAGCGTCCAACGATGCTCTCGCCCGCAAGGTGCACCACGGCATCGAAGCCTGAAACACTCTGTGGGGCAACCGGTCTCATAGGATCCCAGTTGACCTCGTCACGTCCGGTTTGGCTGCTGCGGACAAGGCGGGTCACCGTGTGCCCATATCGTTGAAATGAGGCCAGCAATGCGCTTCCAATCGTTCCTGAGCTGCCACTCAACAGGATTCGTGCCATAAGCGCCCAAATCTACCAGATCGTCTTGAGTGTCTGGGATTTCGAATGTTTCGAAAAATTCGTACGTACGCCAGCGCCGCCGCCCTAGTAACTCGGTGGAGACTCAGCGGCCAAAAAGTAAAGCCTCCTCAGTTGCGAGGAGGCTCATTGCAGACGCCTATTCCCTACTTATTGCTTGGCTGATCGGCTACGATGCCCGTGGCTCCGGGCTGTTTCTCAGCCTTTGCTTTCTTGGTGGCCATAGTCTTATCGACCCATTCATCGGCGGTTTTCAGATCGGCAGCTCGGGCTGCAGGATCACCGCACTCGATGTCGGCTTTCTGCCGGTACAACAAGTTCATATACGCCATGGCGTCGTCATAATCAGGGCGTAGCGAAAGCGCCTTGTTCAACGCGTCGATACCTTCTTTAACGGAGTCCGAGTTCTTCTGCTGCAAACCTTCGCAGACTTTTTTGTCCTTGATCGGCTCATCCGGCTTCAGACCTAGCTTGGAACGCTCTTCCATATTGGGCTGATACGTCTGCGTCCAATCGATCACGCCAATCGAGTAGTAAGCTTCCGGATCGTTGGGATCCATTTGCGCTACTTTCTCGTGGTACTCCTTCGCCTGGTCCAGCTTCTTCATGTTGAAGTAAAGCGACGCGATACCCTTCAGGCTTGCGATCTGCTGGTCGCGCGGCGGATGCATATCGAGGACTTTCTGGAACTCCTGGATGGCCTCATTTGCGTTCCGCTCATTATCTTCGCCGGGAGCCCCGGGTATATATTGCTGTGCGTAAGCGGTCGCCAGGTACAGACGTGCATTCAGCAACGAGGGATCCAGATTCACCGCTTGCTGAAAGTGCGAGATGGCTTCTTCATACTTGCCACCCTTGTACTGCTGCACGCCCTTGTTGAGTTGGTCGCGCGCTTTGAGCTTGTTGCAGCCCAATCCTGCCAACAGCGCCAACACTGCGGCGGCCAAAGCCAACATGCGTAGGCTGGTCTTCATTGTGGTATGAATCTCCCTTTATGAACTGCCGGGACACGAAATGATATACATACCCGGCGGGACGTAACTGTGCGAACCGAAGCAGCATACGCTCCGATCCGCACAATTTGCAATGATCGTGGAACGCGGAGGCGAGATCTAACCCCCCGCCTCGATCTTGGCGGTAATCAGGCCGACTTTTTCCACGCCGGCAGCATGCGCGATATCGATAACGTTCGCTACGTCGGCGAAGGGGATGTTATTGTCGCCCTTCACAAACATGACCTTCTCCGCGCGCGTCTTATAAATATCAGCCAAGCGTCCCTGCAGCGTCTGCCAGGTTACGTCTTCCTGGTTGACCTTCAGCGCCGGATCTTGTCCGGGGCCACGATCGAGCAATTGCACCACGATTGTGCGGTCGGGTGTGTTGTTCTTCGGTGCGTTTGGCGGTGGCGGCTGTGGCACTAGGGCATCAAGTCCCTTAGGTGTCAGCGGCGTGATTACCATGAAGATAATCAGCAGCACCAGCAGCACGTCGATGAGTGGGGTGACGTTGATGTCCGCACTCGGACCGCCACCCGGACCTCCCATTGCCATTCCCATACTGAATCTCCTCTATTGCACGCCGCCGGTTGCCGGCGCCGGTGCTGGCTGTTGGCCAGTGCTCTTACGCTGATCGGTGAGCAGACCCAACTGGTCCACACCGGCCGCGCGAACGTTGTCCACCACCTCAACCACCGAACCGAACTTGGCGCGAGCGTCGGCGCGCACATAGACCCGCTTGTCGACCTTGTTGCTCAGACGGTCTTTCACTTTCTGGGTCAGCGCGTCGGCGGCAATCTTGTCATTGCCGAAGAAGATCTGACCGTCGCGCATGACTGCCACGATCAACGCATCTTCCTTATCGGCATCCGGCATCTGTTCCGGATTATTTACTTTCGCGAGGTCGACGCTGACGCCCTTCTGCAACATGGGCGTGATCACCATGAAGATGATCAGCAGCACCAGCATCACGTCCACCATCGGCGTGACGTTTATGTTGGAGTTGACCTTCGCTCCTTCATTTCTTTTGGCGAGTGACATATGTCGTTTTCTCCTGCGCGATAAGAACGCGCCCGTCCTGCCTGATCGCTCGGCGCATGATTTGGAGTCCCGGCGCCAGGTCGCAACCCAGCGCCGGACTAGCAACTCAAGCCGGCCGAATCGTCAGACTAGGCCCGGCGCATTCCCCGCCGCTTCAGGAAGTAATCGATAAGTTCGCTGGACGAGTTGTCCATCTCTACGTCGAAGGCCTCGACGCGGCCGGTCAGATAATTAAACATCATGACGGCCGGGATGGCGACCAGCAGACCCAGAGCAGTGGTTACGAGCGCTTCCGCGATACCGCCCGCGACTGCGCCCAGACCGGTTGCCTTCTGCTCGGAAATGCCTTTGAACGCGTTCAAGATGCCCATAACGGTGCCGAACAGTCCCACGAAGGGGGCTGTCGAACCGATCGTGGCCAGGCCGCCCAAGCCGCGCTTCAGCTCGGCGTGAACGATCGCTTCCGTGCGTTCCAGAGCGCGCTTCGAGGCTTCAATGGTCTCGCCGGGTATCTCACCGCTCTCCTGGTGAGCACGGAACTCCATCAAGCCAGCCGTGACAACCTTGGCCAGATGGCTCTTCTTGTTGCGCTCAGCAACCTTGATAGCCTCGTCGATCTTGCCATCGCGCAGGGCGCCAGCGACTGCTGGAGCAAACTGCCGCGACTGTTTGCGGGCGGCGTTGAACGCCATCCAGCGGTCGATCATGACGCCAATCGACCAACCCGACATGATGAAAAGGATGATGACGACCGTGCGGGCAACCACGCCCATCTGGTGCCAAAGAGAAATAGCGTCCCAGCCCACCGGCTGCTCCTGGGCGATCCAGGTGGCAAATGCCGACATTTGGCTGGCCGTTGCGTGTACTAGGTGTGGGTCGAACATGAGTTGCTTCTCCTCCTAAAATGTCTGCTCTTTGATATCGCTTCTGCTCAAAATGTTGTGCGGACCGAAAATAGACGTAACTTCTTCTTAAGATGCAGGTTAAAACGTACCTCTCCCTCCCCGCCCACGAAACGGGTGGGGGAGGGGAGGAGAGAACCTGCAAGAGGTCACGCGAAGTGACTGCGGGTCTAGCCCCCGGACAGGGAGAAGATCACCGTAATCTGTGTCTCTACTTCCACCGGCTCGCCGTTGAGGTAGTAGGGCTTATAACGCCACTGCTTCACGGCTTCAATTGCCGCCGGTGCCAGCATAGGGTGGCCGCTGATCAGGCGAAGGTTCTGGATCGTCCCATCCTTGCTGATCTCGGCCTGCAGGAGCACATTTCCCTGAATGCGGGCTTGCCGCGCCAAAGGTGGATAGGGCGGCTGGACTTTCTTGATCAACAAACCCTGCGAGACGCCCTGCGAAACTCGGACACGCTGGGGTGTGGCGACTTTCGGAACTGCGACGGGTGCGGAACTGATGATGCCGCCAATCACGCCACCCATCTGACCACCCGGTACTCCACCGGGTACGCCGCCCACGACGCCGCTCATGGATGCCATCGGCGGTGGGGCCTCTTCTTCCTTGATCATCTTCACTTCTTTCGGAATCGAGGTGGGCGTCCGGAGTTGCCCATTGATGATGTCGGTCTGGACTTGCTTCACCACCCGAACCGGAGCTGCCGCCGGCGGAGGTGGTGGCGGAGGTGGCGGTGGAGGTGCCACCAGCATTGCGGTTAATTCACGAGTCGGCAAGGCTTCTGTGAACAGCAGCGGGAGGATCACCATCACGGCAATGAGGATGACCTGCAGGCCGAACGAAAACATCGTCGTCAAGCCCCGCTTCGTTTTCAGCCTGCCACCAGATTCAAGAAGGCTGTCTTCAAACATGGGCAATCTCCCTAGAACAGGACCCTACGTAGGTCTTAGACACCGCCTGGTTCCTCTTTGCTCCCGAAACTCGGAAAAAGCAAAATCTGACCTGAAAGGCCCAAAAGCTATATCAGACAGAGACTTAGAAGAATACGCCGCCTATGATGCAGACGGCCTAAGTCAGAAAAAAGTTCCCGAACGGGTGGAGCGAACGGGATTTACAGAACCCTGGGCTAGGCCTTGACCTTAACCTTCTCCCTGGAGCCAGACTTTTCGGCCGGTAAGGATACCACGCGCTTGCCTCGGTCACTCCGCCAGTCCTGGTAGGCCACCAGAATGGGCGCTGCGATCGCAATCGAAGAATACGTCCCGATTAGGATGCCGATTACCAAGGCAAAGGAGAAGCCGCGCAGCACTTCCCCGCCGAAAAGATATAGAGCCAGTACAGTCAAGAAGGTTAAACCCGCTGTCAAGATGGTTCGGCTCAGCGTCTGGTTGATGCTGCGATTCACGATGTCAGACAGCTTTTCACGCCGTAAGAGCTTGATATTCTCGCGGATACGGTCGAAAACAACGATCGTGTCGTTATTTGAGTATCCGACCAAGGTCAGGATGGCGGCAATGACCGTCAGCGAGATTTCTTTATTGGCCAGCGAGAATGCCCCGATTGTGATGAGCGTGTCGTGGAATACCGTCACGACAGCCGCTACACCGTAAATCAGCTCAAAACGGAACCACAAATACACCAGCATGCCGATCAGCGAGTAGAGCACCGCCAAGCCGGCCTGCCGCGTCAGCTGGCTCCCAACCTGGGGGCCAATTATTTGAACGTTTCGAACCGCGAAGTTCGACAGGAAAAAGCCATTTTGAACCGAAGCCAGGACCTCCGGATTGGCAACTCCCTTGACCTCATCGAACGAACTGAGCACCCCGCCTTTGGTCTTGTCGCGATAGTCAATGATCGCGCGCGACTCGGACATGTAGCGCTGATTCGCGTCTGTGCCGAGGTGCTGCGGGTCTTGCGCCATCAGGTAATTGAAAACCGTGAGCGTACTGCTGTTGTTCAGGTCCTGCTTGCCCTGAGGGGCGTTTGTCTCGAGCGCGTTGATGATCTGCGTCTTGCCGCGATCAAGCGCCTGCTCGCTCGTTTCCTCGACATCGAGATCGATCAGAACTTCGTTAGCCGCAGCGCTGCCCAAGCGCTGGATTCGCGCGCGGTGCAGACCGGCTCGGTCAAGTTGGGCGCGGATCTGGTCTTCGTTGGGCACACTGGTGAACTTGACCTCGACCTGTGTGCCGCCGCGGAATTCGACGCTGCGCGGAATGCCGTGCCAGAACAGCATCGACAACACGCCCGCCACGCTGAACACCAGCGAGAAGGCGATGAAGTACCACTTTTTTCCAAGGAAATCGAAATTCGGATTATGAAAAAATTCCACTCTAGCCCTCGAAAGTTTCGAAAGTGCCAAGGTTCCAGAGTTTCAAGTTCTTCGGTGTGAAACTTTGAAACCTTTGAAACATTGAAACTAAATGCTCAATGCTTCGCCTCTTGTCTTGCGGCTCAGCACCCAGTCGAAAATCACACGCGAAACAAACACAGCCGTGAACAGGTTGGCCAGCAGACCGAATGTCAGGGTTACCGCAAACCCTTTGACCGGGCCCGTACCGAATATAAACAGGATCGCGGCGGAAACGATTGTGGTCACGTGCGTATCAACGATCGTGACCCATGCGTGACTGAAGCCCTGTTCCACCGCCGATGGCGGAGTCTTCCCGTTCCGGAGCTCTTCTCGGATACGCTCAAAGATCAGGACGTTTGAATCGACGCCCATACCAACCGTCAGAATGACACCGGCGATTCCGGGCAATGTGAGCGTCGCATGCGAAAAGCCCATGAATCCCAGAAGAATGACGAGGTTCAAGATCAAAGCCAGGTCAGCATTGATTCCGGCGCCTCGGTAATACACCAGCATAAAGATCAGAACGGCAACCATTCCGAGAACGGCCGCTTGTACGCCGGCCCGGATCGAATCGTTGCCCAGGGACGGACCGACTGTGCTGTCTTGCAGATACTTGATGCTTGCCGGCAGGGCGCCCGAATTGAGGATCAAAGCAAGATCTTTCGCTTGCTGGTCGGTGAAACGGCCTTCGATGACCCCGTTGTCACCGATTTGGCTCTTGATCACCGCCACTTCCATGACTTTGTTATCGAGAACAACAGCCAGATAATCCCCAACGTGCGCGCCGGTAAAATCTGAGAATCGCTTACCGCCTTCTCCGGTCAGATAGAACTCGACCTCGGGCATATTAGTTTGGGAATTCCGGCCTACACGGGCTTCGCGAAGATCATGGCCCGCAACTGCAGAGTTCCTCGTGATGAGGTAATACACGTCCCCTGAGTCGGAGGATTCACTCCCTCCGATACTGCGACCGGGCAGCATCACCGTGTTAGGTGGAAGTACTCCCCCGCTAGCCTCCAGCGCTGCTTGCTCACTCTGATAAGGCGTCCCATTGTTCAGGGCCTGCCGAATCTCGAGCATCGCGGTGGACTGCATGATTTCTTTCACGCGCGCTGGGTCGTCGAGACCGGGTAACTCGACCAGGATCTGGTACTGCCCCAACCCATGTTCCTGGATGATCGGCTCGCTGATGCCCAGCTTGTCAATTCGATTGCGAATGGTTTCAATGGCCTGCTGCACCGCCCGATTCTTGAGGTCCGACAGCACGCTGGGCTTCATCGTCAGCGTGAAGGTGTCGCCCGCTCCCGAGGACAAGTCGTACTCAGGAAGCCGGTCCTGCACAATCGAGCGCAGGTCTGAACTGTTGGCGGAGGGAACCCCTTTGATGGCGATCTGCTCCGGATGATTGGTCGGATCGGGCTTACTCAGGTCGGAATAGTTGATCTTGCGGCGAGACATACTGTCCTTCAGCCGCTCAATCGCACGATCCGTGTCCGCGTTCACCGCATCGTTTACCTGCACCTGGAGAATCAGGTGCGTGCCACCCTTGAGGTCAAGGCCCAGATTGATGCGGTCCAGGATCGCCTGGGACAGCGCTGGTCCGGACACGCCCTTAGGAATTCCAAAAATACCGTAGAGGAACACCAGCAGTGTTCCCACGATCAAAAGCAGCTTCCAACCCAGGTTTTTGTTCATCTACGATGCCCTACTTCAATAATCGCCTTCGAAGGCAAGAACTCGTTTTCATTTCCAGGAAAGAGAGGAACCCGCTGTTCCCCGTAATTCCCAACTACTTCGTTACTTCCTCGCCCTGTGTCGTCAAAGAAACGATGGAAGAGCGAGCCACTTCCACTTTCAAATTGTCGGGCGGCACCCGCAACACCACGGCATCATCCTTGAGCGATAGAATCGTTCCCCGGAGTCCGCCGCTGGTCGTAACCTTGTCACCGGCTTTAAGCGCTTCGAGCATGCCCTGCCACTTCTTCTGCCGCCGCTGCTGCGGCATGATGAGCAGGAAGTAGAAGACCGCAAAAATGAAAATAATAGGCGCGATTCCGCCCAACCACCCCAGGCCGCTTGGCGCTTGCAGCCAAACCGCCAACCAGCTTCCACTAAGAACTTGCACCATCAGGTCTGCGAGCCTTTCTAACGGCAGATAGAGCCAGCTACATACGTATCCGCCTCTACTTTTTCACCACGGGATTCTCTACTTCTTCAGGCCGGATGATCCCTAAACTTCAGGCATGAACGGGGACCGGCTATGGTGTCGGCGACTGCCGCCTACCAGATTGAAAACGCACACTGTCCCCAAGTGAAATAGCATCTCGCACCGTCCGCATGGTGTCAAGGTAGTAGGTCAAGTTGTGGATGGTGTTTAGCACCTGTGCCAGCACCTCATTTGAGGCGTACAGGTGCCGCAGATACGCCCGCGAATACCGGGTACAAACGCGACAGTTGCAGTTCGAGTCGAGGGGGTTTTGATCGCTGGCATAGCGCGCCTGCTTGATCGAGATCTTGCCTTCCGACGTGAATAGCAGCCCATGTCGGGCGGCCCGGGTCGGCAAAACACAATCCATCATGTCCACTCCGAGTTGGGCGTAGTCCGCTATCTCTTCGGGAGTTCCAACCCCCATCAGGTAGCGCGGTTTGTCTTTGGGCAGGTGCTCGAGAGTTGCTTCGACAATCTCCCGCGTAAGGTGGCGGGGTTCTCCCACGCTTAAGCCGCCAATCGCGTAACCTGGGAATCCGATCTCCCGGGTCCTTAAGGCCGATTCGCGCCTAAGTTCGGGATCCATGCCGCCTTGCACTATCCCGAACAAAGCCTGGTTTCGAGTTTCGGGTTTCGAGTTTCGAGTGTCATCACCGGGACGAGCAGTATTCTTCCCCTTGAGGTTTCCCGGCGTACTTCGGTGCGGCTCGGTCGAAACTGGAAACTCGAAACTAGAAACTGAGTTCCACGGCACTTCATGCTTATGTTCCTCAAAATACTTCTTCGACCGCTCCGCCCAGCGCAGCGTCAATTCCATCGATTCGCGCATCCGGCCCTTCTCCGCCGGATATTCGGTGCATTCGTCGAAAGCCATAACTATGTCGGCGCCCAGCCCAATCTGAGCCTCCATCGCGCTTTCTGGACTGAAGAAGTGAGATGACCCGTCGAGGTGGGAGCGAAACGTAACCCCCTCTTCCGTGAGCTTCCGCAGCTCGCTTAAGCTGAATACCTGGAAGCCTCCCGAGTCCGTCAGAATTGAACGTGACCATGACATGAAGCCATGGAGTCCGCCGAGTTTCCGAACCTGCTCGACACCTGGTCGAAGGTACAGATGGTACGTATTGCCGAGAAGAATCTGAACGCCTAGCTCCTCGAGTATGTCCTGCGGCACGCCCTTTACGGTTGCACCCGTGCCCACGGGCATGAATACAGGAGTTTCGACGGGTCCGTGCGCGGTGCTTAGCGTACCGCGTCGCCCGTTCTCGCGAGTGGCATGAATCTCAAAATCAATGGACACAGTGGGAATTGTAAAAGGAACCAACCTTTGTGTCCCTTATGTTCAATCCCTTTGTTTGTGATTCAAAACGGTAGGGAAGTCACAAAGAAGTAGCCACGTAGATATCTCTATAGTTGGATTATTTCCCCGTGCACCGCCAAGCCTTCTATTACGAGTTTCCCGACTGTAATCGGCAGTCGAAAACGCCTTGGCCCGGCGCTTCCTGGATTGAAATACAGCACGCCTCTTCTTGTCTCCTGCTTCGGCACATGGCTGTGCCCCGAAATAACAACCATGAATCCAGCTGCGTCCGGCTTGAGGTCAAGATCTTTGAGGTTGTGAAGGACGTAAATGGAAACGCCATCTAATTCCAGGACTTCGGTCTGTGGCAGTTTTCGCGCCCATACGCCACGATCTACGTTGCCGCGAATAGCCGTGATTGGAGCAATCTGCCGCAGTGTCTCGAGAATTTCCGGATCGCCGACATCCCCAGCGTGAATGATGTGATCTGACCCTTGCAGCGCGGCAACGGCTTCCGCTCGCAGCAGGCCGTGAGTATCCGAGATCACGCCAATTGAAACCATTCGAGATAAGACGGACCGCAGCGCGCCCCCTAATGAAGGCGCCCTAGCAAGTTCACGACAGTTGGCATGGCCGACATGTACTCGGCGCTAGATACCAGGTTCCGGTTTCTGATACTTCGACAAGTGGACGGCAGCGCGCGACACAGTTCCCCGCCCGATCTCTCGTTGTCCCTCGCGAGCGGTCACTCGGAAGGTGTAGAACCGTCCATCGAACGATTCGAGCACCGCTTCTGCTTTGATCAGGGCGCCTATACCGACTGCCGCGCGATGCTGAATGTTGATCGCGGTGCCTACGGTGATCTCACCCTCACTACAGTACGGCTGCAGAGCGCGGAATGCCGCGATCTCCATGAGATGGATCATGCTGGGAGTCGAGTAAACGGGTGGCAATTCAGGATGGTGGGCCGTCAGGGTATGCCGGAACTCAACGGTCTCTTCCGCGGCACCACGCATTCCCACAGGAGCCTCTATCATCTACGAAATCCACCGTTCGCTCCTGGCGATTAGAGAGCCAACATCACCACTGCGACTCTCACTGCCAACAGCGCCGAGGCAAGTATATGCAAGGGGGCAATTCCGGTTGCAAGATTCAACCCGCGGCTTGCGATTGGGCGAGTTCTGCTGCCGTCCTCGACTGCGAGAATGCTCTTACAGCCACGAATCCTACAATCAAGTCATATCCCGCATGTACAGCGATCGGCATGTAGAGTCCGCCCGTGAGATATACGAGTGCATGCATTACGATCGCAATGATGCTGGTGCCCAATACTGCTCGCCATCCTTGCGTCATGTGAGCGATGCCAAAGGAAGCAACGCATACTGCAACCACAATTGCCGGGTGCCACAATCTCGCTAGCAAAATAAACGCGAGTCCTCGAAAAGAGCATTCTTCCGAAAGTCCAGCTAGGAATGAAATTGGGATCCAATAACGAAGGTGCGCGTTGTTTTCGGGCAGAAGACGCCGAGCTCGTTCCTTCCGCTCGGCGGAAATTTTTTGCCACGCAGCTTTCATCCGCATGGCGATTATGCCCATGTAGCCGGCCGCCACGGTCCATGCCCACCAGGACGGGCCTGCGGAAGAAAACAGATGCACCTCGTTGTCATGCGCAATTATGTACGTGAACAGTAAGAGCCAGACCTGAAGCACTATCATGCCCTGATAGCGCTTTTCCTTCGGCGGCAGCGGCTTGCCCGATCGAAGGCTGTACCATGAGCGGACACCCAGCACCGGCATCAGTATGAGTACCCAGGACAGGTAGAAGTAGCCGCCGTAATTGATTACGGATGACATGACTTCTGGAAGAATGACCGACGCAAGTGAAAACTGCCAGTGACTCCAGTAATGCACACAGCCCGCATTGGTGTTAGCGAGATCTGCTATTAAACTTGAAGCGAGTTCCTGGAGGAATCATGCCGCTCAAAAAGGGCGACGATGCGCCCACTTTCGAACTGCCCGCAGTCGAAGGTGAGCGCCGCACCACGTTTCGGCTCGACGATTATCGTGGCAAGAAGCACGTTGTTGTGACGTTTCATCCTCTCGACTGGACGCCGACATGAGCGGCCCAGGTGCCCGAATTCAACAGCCGTCAGGCCGAGTTCGCGGCGCTTAATGCCCAGGTACTGGACATCAGCGTAGATTCGATCCCTAGCCACATTGCGTGGCAGAAGAAAGAAATTGGCATGATGAGCTTGCCCATGTGTGCCGATTTCTATCCCCATGGCGCGGTCACCCAAGAGTTCGGAATCATGCGCGAAACGACGCCCGTTGCAGGCATCAGTGAACGTGCAGCTTTCATTGTCGATAAAGAAGGGAAAATCGCGTTCGCGAAAGTGTATCCACTCGACCAGATGCCCGATTTCGAGGAACTGCTGAGCGAACTCAAAAAACTGTAGGTTCAAGTTTCAGCCGTACATACATGGAAAGCTTTCCCAGGCTGAGATTTGAAATTGAAAAAGGGCGGCCCGAAAGCCGCCCTACTGAAAACTAGGAACTGAGAACGCTTTATGCCGGAGCCGGATAATCCCCGCCCTTGGCAATTCCCGGGCGTCCCGGTTCAGGCTTCAGCACTTGCTGTACGCCATCGTCGGGCTTGCTTGGCATCTTCATCGGCGGTAGCTCCTTGCCTTCGATGATCATACGGATCTCGTTGGCATCCAGCACTTCGCGATCAAGCAGCGCATTGGCGATCCTAGTGAGCGTTTCCTTATTGTCGGCCAGCAAGCCTTTCGCTGTCGTATAGCCGCCGTCCACCAACCGCCGGACTTCCTGATCAATTTTGATCGCGGTGTCCTCGCTGTAATCGCGATGCTGAGCGATTTCCCGGCCGAGGAAGATCTGCTCTTCCTTCTTGCCGAAGGTTAACGGCCCGAGCGTGCTCATGCCCCACTCGCAAACCATTTTGCGGGCAAGTTCAGTGGCGCGCTCAATGTCGTTGCCGGCACCGGTGCTCATCTGGTTCAGGAAGATCTCTTCGGCCAACCGGCCCCCCATCAGGATGGCGATGTTGGTCTCCAGATAATCCTTGGTGTAATTGTGCTTGTCGTCGATGGGCAGCTGCATGGTTACACCCAGAGCCATGCCGCGTGGAATGATTGTTACCTTGTGCACTGGGTCAGAGTGCGGCAGCTTCATTGCGACCAGCGCGTGCCCAGCTTCGTGGAATGCGGTGACTTTCTTCTCCTCGTCAGAGAGAATCATCGACTTACGCTCCACGCCCATCAGAACCTTGTCTTTGGCCAGTTCGAAGTCGTACTGGAGAACGGCCTTGCGGTTCTGACGCGCCGCGCTCAAAGCCGCTTCATTGACCATGTTGGCCAAATCGGCGCCTGAGAATCCCGGCGTGCCGCGAGCCAGAACGGACAAATCCACATCATCGGCGAGAGGGATCTTGCGGGTATGGACCCGGAGAATCTCTTCGCGGCCGCGAACATCGGGGCGATTTACGACCACCCGGCGATCGAAACGCCCGGGCCGCAGCAGCGCCGGATCGAGAACATCGGGCCGGTTCGTCGCAGCCATCAGGATCACGCCTTCGTTTGACTCGAAGCCGTCCATTTCAACCAGCAATTGGTTTAGGGTCTGCTCGCGCTCGTCATGGCCGCCGCCTAAACCTGCGCCACGGTGACGCCCCACTGCGTCAATTTCATCGATGAAGATGATGCAGGGAGCATTCTTCTTGCCCTGCTCGAACAGGTCGCGCACGCGGCTAGCCCCTACGCCAACGAACATTTCTACGAAATCGGAACCCGAAATGGAAAAGAAAGGAACATTGGCTTCGCCGGCAACAGCTCGCGCCAGAAGGGTCTTACCAGTTCCAGGAGGTCCGACGAGCAAAACACCCTTCGGAATGCGTCCGCCGAGCTTCTGGAATTTCTGCGCTTCCCGTAAGAATTCGATGATCTCGCGCAATTCTTCCTTGGCCTCATCCACGCCAGCCACGTCTTTGAACGTGACCTTCTTCTGCTGCATCGAGAGCAGCCGCGCGCGGCTCTTACCGAAAGAAAGCGCCTTGTTTCCGCCAGTCTGAACTTGGCGGATCATGAAAAACCAGAGCGCCGCCAGCAGGATTACGGGCGCCAGGTTAAATAACCATGTGGGCCACCCACCACCGCTGACGTCGCGAATATTGACCTGCGGAACCTTGTCCTGCAGCGTCTTGTACATGTCGGGGTAGTTGAGCGGGACTGTTGTGTGGAACTGGGTCTTGTCCTTGTACTCGCCCCGTACTTCCTGCCCATTCACTGTAACCTTGGCCACGTTGCCCTGGTTCACGTCCGACATGAATTGGGTGAAGCTCTTCTCTACGTCTTTTTGACCGCCGCTGCTGTTCTTCACGACCGTCCAAAGAAGGACTGCCGACAGCAGGATGACTAACCAAAACACAACCGTTTTGACCGTCGAATTCACTGAAACTCCTTGGTGCGCGGACACACCTTCGGTGCGCCACTCCCACCACCTATTTTAGATGCAGAGGCGGGTAAACTGACACTTTTTTGACTACGCCCGACTGCTTACGTCTAATTGGACGCGTAGTGCCCCCACTTCGGCTCCCGTTTTTGCGTGAGAAAGTGGAGCGGCGCGCCCCAGATTTCCGGTAGTGGCCCCATTCTACTCGCTTTTAGGGACCACATCCGGATAAAACGACCGTTGTCGGCCAGTAACTTAGGTCATGGCTCGCCATCGGCCGCGATTTCTCGAATCAGCAGCGCTGGCTTCCCCGGGGCTGGCCGATACTGTGACCGTCCGGGGAAGCCTCTTACCCAAACAATCTCGTCGCCACTGACCACGACAGGCCACAAGCGCTTCCGATAAGCCGGGATGTGCTTCTCCTGCAGAAGCTCCTTAAGCTTCTTGTGATTTTTCCGGTGGGCTGGCCAGAAGCGATCTCCCGGTCGCCAGTTTCGAACCACCAGCTCTTTCGAAAGGAACTCTGGATCAAGAAGCGAATCGGGGTCACATGTGTCCCACTTGCCGAATTCGATCCAGAGCACTTCAATTTCGGAATAGATGTCCGGGATGGCCGTGCGTCCCGGGATTGTCAACGGATACTCGTAATCGGGGACACGTTCCTGAACCCGCAGATCCGGAGTAACGAAGACCAAGGCATCTCGCTGTCGCTGAACATGCCAGCCAAGGGGTAACGCGAGTTCTTTCCCAGTATTATCCTTGTCGATTGCGAACCGAATTATCGATTCGATGTGCTTGAACTCCATTGCCAGACCCAGGCTCTCTGCAACGGCTTTGGCTACTCGCCGTTGAACAGCCAAAGGTTCCGAGAGGAACCATCCGAGGCTGATGGACGCGTTACTAATGACCGGACCCGGTTCCTGCATCCGTTCCAAAATCTGCGGGTCGGTGGGAGATGCAGGTGTTGTCTGAAGCTGAACCAGCGAATTGGGTGAATTACTTGGCGAAAGCCCTTTGATCCATTCCGGCTGCGACCACTGGACAGCCGTTCCCATCCAGCCTGTGACTTCGCCATCCCAGTAATCTTCTTCCTGGCGGGCAATCTCGGCCAGTTCCGCGAGACTTTCGGTCACTCTCGGATTGAACTCGGATTCGAGAAGTGGCATTAGCACATGCCGGACGCGATTACGAGTGAACTTCGGGTCCGCATTGGACGAGTCTTCGCGCCAGGGCTGGCCGACTTCGCCAAGGTACTGCTCCAGCTCATGTCGGCGTACGCAAAGCAACGGCCGGATGATCTCGCCCGAAATTTCATCCGCCAGATCCTCGACGGGGATTCTTGGCTGAATCGCGCGCAGCCCCCGCGTTCCGCTGCCGCGCACGATGCGCAGCAACACCGTCTCCGCCTGGTCATCCTGGGTGTGTCCAGTGGCGATTTTGTCGAGAGTGACCTCCGTGGAGACTCCCAGCAATTCTTCGAAATAGCCATAGCGAAGTTCACGGGCGGCTGCCTCAATGCTGAGCTGCTCCTCGGCGGCGTGGTGGGCCACATCTACCGACGTCGAATGAAACTCGAGGTTACATTTCCGTGCTAATTCACCGACAAACGCTTCGTCGGCATCCGATTCCGCCCCGCGCAGCTTGTGATTCATGTGAACTACCGAGAGCACAATCCCGAGATCCGTGCGGAGTTCGAGCAGCAGTTGCAGGAGACCTACCGAATCGGCGCCTCCCGACACGGCGACACCTACACGATTGCCCGCCTCGATCAGTTCCTCGCGCCGGATATACTCCAGCATCTTTTGCGCCAGGGCATGCACGCTGACATAGTAACTGCGGTTTCAATCCAGTCCTAATGACGAGTCAAATAGCGAGACGAGAAGGACGTCGCGCGACGCCTGGATCCGGGCTTGTGCACTCGCCTTGGCTATTGGCGAACGGCCATCGACGATCGGCGACGTCCGGGTGATCTTGATCACTGACACCCCGTACACGCACGTTATCTGCTGATCTCATGCCGAACACGATCATTGAGCCGTTCCGCATAAAGAGCGTGGAACCGATCCGTTGGACGACGCGTGCCGAACGAGAGCAGTTCCTCAAAGCTGCTTCTTACAACCTTTTCCAAGTGTCGGCCGACGATGTGCTTATCGACCTGCTCACCGACTCTGGTACCGGCGCCATGTCGACCCATCAGTGGGCGGCCTTAGTCGAAGGAGACGAAAGCTACGCCGGCAGTCGGAGCTTCGATCGTTTTCGCGACTCGATTCAAGACATCTTCGGGTACAAGCATGTGATTCCCACGCACCAAGGGCGGGCCGCCGAACGCATCCTGTTCAGCGTTATGTGTAAGAAGGGCGATATCGTTCCCAACAACACGCACTTTGATACCACGCGGGCCAACGTCGAGTTTGTGGGAGCACAGGCCGTCGACCTGGTAATCCCGGAAGGCCGGCAGCCCAGCCTGCGGCACCCGTTCAAAGGCAACATGGACATGGAAGCTCTTGAGACGCTCATTACCCGCGCTGGCCACCGCAGGATCCCGCTGGTGATGATCACGGTAACCAACAATTCCGGCGGAGGTCAGCCCGTCTCGATGGAAAACGTCCGCGCGGTGAGCGCACTTTGTCACAAACACCGCATTCCGCTTTATTTCGACGCCTGCCGGTTCGCCGAGAATGCTTATTTCATAAAGCTTCGCGAGCAGGGATATGAGCACAAGACGCCGAAGGAAATCGC
>JBPYEW010000073.1:0-11586 GCA_051984555.1 Terriglobales bacterium
CGCCGATTCCTTCGGCATGATCCGCGGCGGTCACGTTGACCTCAGCGTCCTCGGCGCAATGGAAGTCGATGAAGAAGGGAATATCGCCAACTGGATGATTCCGGGAAAAATGGTCAAAGGCATGGGAGGCGCAATGGACTTGGTTGCCGGCGCTCGGCGCGTAGTCGTCGCCATGGAGCACACCACCCGCGAAGGCGAACCAAAAATCCTGAAGAAATGTACTCTCCCGCTCACCGGGCTGAAAGTCGTTGACACGATTGTGACGGAGATGGCTTACATTCGCGTCTCGCCAAATGGCCTGGTTCTGGAAGAAGTCGCTCCCGGATTGACTGCACAAGACGTTCAGCGCGTCACACAACCCATGCTGATCGTCTCACCGGATTTGAAGGTAATGGGAGAACCCGCGCGTTAGACTTCGTCGGCGCTGGGCAGGTCGCCGTTGCCATAAATTATTGCGGCGTGCCCTCATACAACGGCCACAGTTTGTCTGCTCCCACCCGATAAACAACAAATGACAACCCCTGGTCTGATGTTCGACGGAACAGCAGCTCGCCTCGACTATCTCCGTCGGCATCGACGACATCGATCAACTGATACTTGGGCGTAACGTCGAGCGTGCGGTCATCGGTCACCGCGCTGAACAGGCTGCGCAGTTCTCCATACAAATCCGAGTGGGCCACCTCTGTCACATAGAACTCCACCGGAACCGTGTCGACTGCACTAGTTGCTGACTTCGTACGCTCCGGTAGATGACCTTTGGCTGAGAGAACGAGGATTGGCTCGTTGCTGGTAGCAACATCGAAAACTTTCAGCTGCACCTCATCCCAGACCGGCACCGTTGCCTTTGCTTTAGCTGTGCCCTTACCTGTCCCACTTGTCCGCGTGGCCGGAGAACTGGCTGCCAGCCCGGGCTCCAGTTCCTTGGCTTGCTTTAGAAGATCCTGCGAGGCCAACCCAAGCACCTTGATTTGAAACGCCTGCTCTTCTTTCGGGGTGATGTCGTACGTGTAAGGCCGCGGTTCCGGACCATCCGAGTCGGAGATCGCTGGGAGAAGCTGGGTCTCGTTCTTGGCCGCGCTGGCAGTGGACGGCTTCTTCGCACCGGGCTTCGAAGGTGAAGGCGTCGCGGCCCTCGGTATCTCTATTGGGGCTGAGGAAGACGTTGGCCCTTTGCCGCCACGGCGGAGATGCGGACGGTTGGGATCATTCTCGTCCTCAGCCGACGCCGCGTCGGTATTTTTTGGATTCGTGCTGGTACTTGCCGCCGGCGTAGACGATTGTGCTGGTGCTGTCGGCTGAGTTCCAGAGGTGGAAGTACTCTGTGGTTTTTGCAACCGAGGACGGTCGTTATCGTCATCCTGTGAAGTTGTGCTGGTGTTTGGACTAGATGGCTTTGTCTCCGCTGGTTTGGAGTTCGTTTCCTTGTTGTCGGTCTTTGATGGTTCCGCTCCTGGGCGCCGCAAAACGGGCGGCTTGTCGTCTGCTTCTTCCTTGGGCTTTGTCTCGACTTTCATCGCATTCGACTTCGGCGGTTCAGAACCTGCGGGCCTCCACGTGCCCTCGGCGGCAAACGTCTTCTTAGCTTCGTTCTGGAGAACGTTCTTGATCGTAAACAGGCCTTGCGATTCGCCGGACTGTTCCGCTTCGTAGACGATTCCCGTATCGAGTGCCATCGGCACCGGATCGGCCTTATAGATACCAGCATCGTAGAAGCGTCCATCGATCATGATGCAGATCGGCCGCAACCGCGCCTGTCCGCTGGGATAGAGTTCCAACAGGCCCAAGGCTCGCGGCCCTTTGCTCTGAGTGTTCTTCTTCCCAAACTGGGCGAGAAGACCGGTGGTCGATGTGAGACCAAGGACCAGGCAGATGACGACCCAGCCTGCCCTGCGGTATAAACGAGTTCGTACTGGAGTGCCCATGAATATTAATGATAAAGCTCCTGAGTTTACTTTGCCTGACGAGAACGGGCAGGACGTCTCTTTGAAGGACCTGCGCGGCCAGAGCGTGGTTTTGTTCTTCTTTCCTAAGGCGGACACACCGGGCTGAACCATCGAAGCTCGCGGGTTCCGCGAATCGTATAGGAAGCTGCAGAATGCCGGCGCGGCCATTTTCGGCATCTCCGCCGATAATCCCAAAACTCAAAAGAAATTCAAAGATAAGTACGACCTGCCTTACACGCTGTTATGCGATGTGGACAAGAAGGTCTGCAATGAGTTCGGCGTCATCAAAGAGAAGAACATGTATGGCAAGAAAGTGAAAGGGATTGCTCGTACCACGTTCTTGATCGGCCCGGACGGCAAGATCGCCCACATCTTCAATAATGTGAAGCCAGAAGGTCACGCCGAAGAGGTGCTCGCGGTTTTGAAGGACGGCGCGAAAAAAGCTACGAAGGGCTGAAAACAGCTGTCATCCTGAGGCCCGCGTTCTTCGCGGGCTCGAAGGACCTGGCACAAGCTGCCGGCCGCCTTTGCCCAGGATGACAGAATTCGTTTATTTGTGTTTTTTTGCGCTGGGCGAGGCTGCGGTTACCGTGAACGTCAGCGCAGACTCAGCAGGTACGATGGCTTCTTCCTTGCCAGTCGCTGCGGCGACACCGGTTCCGGCGCCCGCACCCAGAGCGGTACCGATCAACGCGCCTTTACCGCCACCCGCAATTCCGCCGATCAATGCACCCGCTGCAGCTCCGCCACCGATCTTAGTAGCGTTGCTCTTGGTGTGACTCTTGCCTTTGAACGAGTGTGATGTAGTAGCGATGGGAGTTCCGTTGACAGACGTCAGGCGCAGCGTGAGTTGTCCCGGAGCGTGCAAACGACCGCTCGATTTCGCTGACGTGATCTTTCCCCGCACCGGAGAACCAGCCTTGGCGATGGTTTTGCCATCTACCACGATGGGATGTACCAGGCTGCCTTCAAATGATTGTCCGGAACGCGCCGTCCCAGAACTGATCTGCGAACCGGTTCGCACCGTCAATTTGGTTCCCGCAGGAATCTGGGCCGAAGCGAATGCTGCCGCAAGCAATACAATAGTGGTTGCTTTCCAAACCTTCCCAAGCATGAGACCTCCTAAATTCGGTTGAATGATGGACCTGGGCCAGAGGTGCTTTGTCGTATGCTCAATTGAAATGCAGACACTCTGGATGTGCCAAGTTACGAGAGGGCTATACCGACTCGGATGAAGCGAGTCGCAGCAGTTCGTCTGGGAAAAAGTTTTTATGATCGCGATCCGCGCGAGGTCAGCCGCGATCTGCTGGGCAAGGTCTTGATCCGACGTCAGGGCACGCGGCTGCTGAAAGGCCGCATCGTGGAAGTAGAAGCTTATCTTGGCGAGAACGATCCCGCCGCGCACTCGGCTGCCGGTCGCACCGCCAGAAACGATGTGCTATTCGGGCCTCCCGGGCGCGCCTACGTTTATTTCATCTACGGCAATCACTGGTGTTTCAACGTCTCTACGCTGCCGGATGGTATCGCCGGCGGCGTTCTCTTTCGCGCATTAGAACCGCTGGACGGAATGGACGAAATGGCGGTCGCGCGTGGCATAACGCTTCGCACTCCCCGCGATCTGCGTCTTCTAACAAGCGGCCCGGGACGCCTCGCGCAAGCTTTCGGCATCACGCGCCTCCGTGACAACGGAAAAGATGTGACATCGCCGAAATCCGACTTGTGGATCGCCGACGACCGGTTTCATCCCCCACAGATTCTCGAGACCGTTCGCGTGGGTATCACGAAAGCGGCGGAAATGCCGTTGCGTTACGTGATTGCCGGAAGCCCCTTTGTCTCCGGCAAAAAGGTCTGAGCGCGGCCGCCCCCAATCGAACCTGTAACGCGGATGTACCACCGTAGCGGCTTTCAACAGCAATTCTTTCCAATACCCGGCAAGAACTTCATGACTGCGGTGGCGATCTCAGACGCGCCATATCGAGGTAAGTTGCTGATTGTCCTTTGGTTACTTGTCGTGGCGACAAAAGGCGCAGAGGATGCACTACATACCAGCTGAGCTTTGGTTACCCCCGATGACCCTGGTAATAGGGGAACTGTAGCCGGAGCGGTTGAACGCCACATCTGAATTTGTGATCCAACTTTCCAATTGAGGGCTTATGTTGAAGCGAGGAAGTATTCTGCTCCCCATCCTTGTGCTTGCTGCCGCTGCTGCTGCTCAGCAGAAAACTACACCTGCACCAGCGGCCAAAGACGCAACTGGAATCACAGCTTACGAAGAATTTGACGGGACCACCAACAGCGACGGACAGGTGTACGAACTACATTCCAGCGTAGGCTACAACTTCAACGAGCATTTCGGCATGGACGTCGGCCTGCCTATCTATTTCATTCGGCCATCTACAAGTACTGGTGGAAGTTCGAGCAACGGCGTCGGGGATCCCGCCGTGGATGCACGCGTCAAATTTCTGAACCCGATATTGAACTTCGGCTCGACTCTGACTGGGAGTGCGCCAATCGCCGATCCTCGTAAAGGCTTCAGCACCGGACATGGCACCTACGACTGGACTAACCATGTTGATCGTCGATTCGACAGTCTGACTCCATTCGCGGATTTGGGCATTTCGAATACCGTAGCTGATTCGCGGCTGTTCATGCGGCCATTCACAACCTACGGTTTCAACGCCCATTTGCAAGCCGGTGCAAATTACGATTTGTGGAAGATCTTTAGCGTTGGAGCCTCGGGTTACGACATTCTGCCTTCGGGTACGCAGACAATCTTCAGCAAAGTGTCCCACGGATCGGGGAATACCGGTCCGGTACAACACGGAAGATTTTTTCAGAACAATCAGCAGACAACCGGTACTGCCGACATTACACGCGACCATGGGTTCTCGACTTGGGTCGATGCGAGCCCGACTCGTGCGGTCGACTTCGAATTGGGGTTCACGCGCAGTATGCACTACGACCTGAATTCAGTTTCATTCAGCATCGGCTTCAACCTTACCCAGCTCGCTCGTAAAGACAAGAAATAAGGCGGATGAGTTCTGAAGGAGGACCATCAATGAACAAAGCACACGTAGCAGTCCTTGGATTAGCCGTTGCCCTGTATTGCTCCCCAGCGCTTGGTCAGCACGGACATTCTGGCAGCGCGACGGGGCACATGGGCGGCGGAAACGGCCATGTCTTGAACACCAGCGCCCACGATAGCTCAAGCGGGTCCCATGGCATGACGATGACTCAGCAGCTATCGAAGAACACCGCACTCGCGGGCAAGATCAAAACCCTCACTGGTATGAGCGCGCAGGACGCCTGTTCCGGGTTCAAGAACCTTGGGCAGTGTGTGGCAGCGGCCCATGTCAGCAAGAATCTGAATATACCGTTCGACTGCCTGAAGGATGACATGACGGGTCAATTGCCTGCGAAGGGATCGACTTGCCCGGCTGGAACGGGCACGAGCAAGATGAGTCTTGGCAAATCGATCCAGACACTGAGGCCACAAGCTGATAGCAAAAGCGAAAGCAAAAAGGCCGAGCATGAGGCTGACCAGGATATGAAGGCCAGCTAGCAGTGAGCGTTCATGGCAAATATAATCTTCTGCCATGAGCATCCCCGAGCAGATTCAAAAAGACATCACCACGGCGATGAAGGCGCGCGATGAGGCGCGCCTTTCCGCTTTGCGCATGGTGAAGACGGCACTCAAGAACAAGGAAATCGAGAAGATGTCGCCGCTCGATGACAAGGAATCGCAGCAAGTGCTAACCACCCTCATCAAGCAGCGCAAGGACTCCATTGAGCAGTTCCGCAAGGGCGGTCGGAATGAGATGGCAGACAAGGAGCAAGCTGAGATTTCGGTAATCGAATCCTACCTTCCAAAGGCCGCTGGAGAAGAGGAAATCGTCGCGGGAGTCCGCGCTGTCATCTCGGAGATGGGGGCGCCTACCATGAAGGACATGGGCACCGTGATGAAGAACGTTATGGCGCGATTTCAGGGCGCGGGAATTCGCGTGGATGGGAAAACGGTGAGTGAGACGGTGAAACGCGAACTGAGTGAAAAGTAGAAAGCTGGTCCGCCGCTACTCGGTCCTATTTAGATCGTTGCAACTCGCGGTACGCTTCGCTTTTCGAGATACCCAGCTCCTTCGCAACTCTCTTCAATGCGGCTTTTTCGTCCACCTGCTCTTCACTCATGATCTGTTTCAGTCGGGTCCGCACTCCCACCTTGGCGGCGGCAGTTTGAATTGAATCTTCCGACTTCCCGATAAGCAGCGTGATCTCGCCTTTGATCTCGCTCCGTTCTTTGAGCTTCTCCAGCAATTCACCTGCGCGTCCCCGTAAGAATTCCTCGTGGATTTTGGTTACCTCACGCGCAATGACGACCTGGCGATTGAGCCCCAGCACCTCAACCACGTCCTGCATCGTTTCGACAAGACGGTGGGGAGCTTCATAGAACACTTGCGTTCTGGGCGAGGCCAATATGTTTTCCAGCAATTCACGGCGTTTGCCCCGCTTCGGAGGCAGAAAACCGGAGAATCGGAAGGAGTCGGTTGGCAGGCCACTGGCGACCAAGGCTGCGAGGAACGCGCTCGCACCCGGAATCGGGACAACTGGGACATGATGGCGAATCGCCAATGTGATAAGTCGAAAACCAGGATCAGATATGCCCGGCATTCCGGCGTCGGACACTAGGGCGATGGTGGCCCCGCCCTCGACATCCGTGATCAGTTCAGCGGCCCGAGTCATCTCATTGTGTTCGTGGTAGCTGACGGTTCTTTTCTGAATACCGTAGTGATCGAGCAGCTTCTGCGTCTGCCGCGTATCTTCACACGCAACGAGGTCGACTTCCTTCAGGATCCGCACCGCTCGGAAAGTGATGTCTTCGAGGTTCCCGATCGGCGTTGCAATGAGGTACAGCTTGGGACCAGGAGATCCATTTCCATTGGCAGGCTGGCTTGCGGAATTTTTCCCGGACTTCATGGCCGAAAGTCTACCACCGACACTAACCGGCCATCTGTGCGCAAAGCACGTCGTAGGAGTCGTTGGCGCTCGGGCCGAAAATCCGCTTACCGAGCGCCCCACCGACCACTCGACTGTAAGGTACCCTCAACATCAAAATCATCACCTTGAGGGAAAGTTTGCATGCTATGCCAATCCCTTATCTTTGATCCCGCCAGCGATCAAATTGACCGTCCGGCGGCGCTCGCCTAGAATCATGACAAGTAGCAGGCCATCTACAGAATTCCTATGCCCCTCTACGAATACGAGTGCACCAAGTGCCATCACCGCTTTGAGCGGATCCAGAAGTTCTCTGACCCGCACGTGAAGAGCTGTCCCAACTGTGCGGGCAAAGTCGAACTGGTCGTGTCGGCTCCCGCGGTGCAGTTCAAAGGCTCGGGATGGTATGTGACCGACTACGCCAAGAAATCGGGCTCCGGGTCGTCGTCCTCCTCGAATGGCTCACAAAAATCTGAAAAAAAGGATGACGTTAAACCCAAGCCGGAGTCTAAGAAGTCGAGCGAGACCAAGTAGCGTAATGTCCAGTTCGCCCGCTTTTCTTTCCCTTCAACGTTTGCCTGCCAAGTTGGTGTTGCTAACCGCAATCATTGCGGCGGCAATGCTATCAGCGCTTGCGCAGGGTGACCTGGTCACTGATGTCCGCATCGCCCTTTCACAAGGTAACCTCGCGGGAGCCGAAGCCGAGATTAATTCCTACCGTGCTCAGCGGGGCGTGACGCCGGAGTTGGCAGAAGCGATCTCGTGGATTGGACGGGCTGCTCTCGATTCCAATCAGCTTGATGCGGCACAGACGTACGCGAAGCAAACCCGATCACTCGTTGCCTCGCAGACCAAGGGTCGTACGCTCGATGCGGAACCGCATCTGCCGCTGGCACTTGGAGCGGCGATCGAAATTGAGTCACAGGTACTCGTGGCGCGCGGACAACGAGCACAAGCACTCTCCTTACTGCGGTCCTCGTTGCAGACTTATGGCGGGACCTCCATTCGGCCTCGAATCCAAAAAAATCTCAATCTCCTGACGATGGAAGGCCGGCCTGCTCCAGTCATTACCGCCACTCAGCACCTTGGCCCCGCTCCCAAACCACTCACAGCTGAGAAAGGGAATCCCGTCTTAGTGTTCTTTTGGGCACACTGGTGTTCCGACTGCAAGGCGGAGGGTCCGGTCATCACGCGCTTGCGTTCAGAGTTCGCTCCGCAGGGTCTGCAGGTCATTGCACCGACCCAATATTATGGGTACGCCGCGCAGGGCCAGGATGCCAATCCTGATGTCGAACTAGGTTGGATCGAAAAGGTGTGGCAGCACTTCTATCCCGGGCTTGTGGATCTTCCTGTCCCGGTCAGCAAACGAAACTTCGAAGTATACGGCGCAAGCACTACCCCCACGCTGGTGCTGATCGACCGCAAAGGCCTGATCAGTCTTTACCATCCCGGCGTGATGCCGTATGAAGAACTGCGCGCAGCGATCGAGAAGGCAGCAAAGTAGGCAGGACTCATCCCTGACGGCTTTCCTGATATCTTCTTACGCGTTGCAGACTATGAACCTTCAACGCTGTTATAACGCAAGCGAAGACCAGTTCCCTTTGCCGGCTCGTATTCGAGAGTTATACGGACCCTTCGGCTTTCCCGAGCGGCGTGACAGTTCCCGTCCCTATGTCAGCGCGAATTTTGTGATGTCGCTGGACGGACGCGGATCGTTTCGCGAACTGTCCGGGCGCGCCGGCGGCAAAGAAGTTTCGCGCAGCGCCGAGGATCGGTGGCTCATGGATTTCCTCCGCGCGCACCATGACGCGCAACTGCTAGGGGCAAGCACTCTGCGCGACGAACCTGGCCCGAGCAGCAAGGGATGGGACTTCGGCATTGATGATCCCGAACTCGACGCTTACCGGCGCAATGTGCTTAAACTCGGTCCTCAGAGGATCATCCTGCTTACGGGTTCCGGGGATGTCGATCTCACGTTAAACGTGTTTACCTCACCACGCATTGAATCATGGATCCTGACCGGCACCGCAGGGGAGGAGAAATTGCGGATCCGGATGGAGTCGCAAAAAAACCCAAGGAAGCCTCGAATCGTTGTGGTCAACGAAGGACGGAACGTCGATCTCGCCGCCGGAATTCGCCTGCTACATAGTTCGTACGGGATCCGTTCGTTGCTCTGCGAAGGAGGGCCGACCGTCTACGGCGCCTTACTCGACCGGCAACTCATCGATGAGGACTTCCGAACTATTTCTTTTCAGGTCATGGGCAAGTCCACGCAGCCGGGTATCGAGCGGCCTACCCCTTATGGAGAAGTGGGGTACTTGCCGGAATCGGCGCCCTGGTTCCGGCTGGTGAGCCTGCACTACGCGCTGCCATATCACGCATTCCTGCGGTTACGCTATGCAGGTTCGCGCAAATTCGACGACTAGGATTGCGAACGAACGTATGCCCGACTTTATGAATCGCATTCTCGCCGCGCAGTTGCGACAGCCACATGGGTGGTTTGGTTCGCTTGTTGTCAGCCGAGTCATGAATCGGGTCAACCGGAAGATTACGGTGAGCACGTTGGATATGCTCGGTATCGAAAACCGGCACCATGTCCTCGAGATTGGGTTCGGTGGTGGAGTTGGACTGGAAGAGCTACTGCCGCGCATTACGTCGGGAATCGTTTCCGGAGTAGATCTTTCGACAACAGCCTTAGGCAAGGCGCAACGTAAGTTCCGAACAGCGATTGGCAGTGGAAAAATGCGGCTGCAGCTCGGCGATGTCTGCAAGCTGCCATTTCCTGATCAGGCGTTCGACCGCGTGTTCACGATCAATACCATCTATTTCTGGTCGGACACCGCGCAAGGCATGGCCGAGATCTACCGTGTGCTCAAGCCGGGCGGAATGGCAGCGGTTTCGATTCGATCAGCGGAGAAGATGCGTCAGCACGCAGTCACGAAGTTCAACTTCCGGTTGTTTTCAGGAGAGGATGTAGCGGCAGCCATGCGTGACACGGGATTTCAGGACGTACGCATTGATCAGCGCGACGAGGAGCACTGGTACGACCAAGTCATCGTGTTGGGTAGACGCTGAACTTATTTCTTTGCCTTCTTTTTCGGCGCGTACTGCACGATCTCGAAGATGTTGCCTTCAGGGTCTTGGGGCATCATGACCCAGCCGTAAGCCTCATTGTGCAGTTCCTTCCAGATACGTGCGTCGCTCCTCTCGAGCTGAGCGCGGTCTTTTTTGATATTCCGGGTTGGGAAGCTAAAGCAGGGTCCTGTAGCGGACACTTTGGCGCGCTTCTCAAGGGCGAGAACAGCCCCGCTCGTCTTGAACTCGCTGTAATTCGGAGTCTGGAACTTAAGCGGCAGGCCGAGTGTAGTTCGGTAGAAGTCTACGGCGCGCTGCATGTCAGTCACGCCAATCAGGACGACCGCGATTTTCTTGTCCATAGGCGCGGGAATCATACCCGATTCCGCGCCTAGGGTAAGTTCGACTGACTACGCTTCGGGCGGCTTAGCGGCCGACGCCGGCTGCCATCGACTTGGCAGTCGCTTTCTGCGTGCCCATCATGGAGCTGATCATCTCGATCAGATGCTCGATACTCTGACCCGTGTCGGTGTTCCCGTCGACGTAGGGATGGCGGCTGCCGTCGGTGTGCAGCACGAGAACACGAGTCTTCTCATTTGCCTTCTTAACCATGTAGGGCAAGTGATGGCGGTCGTTCCTCGACAAAGTCGGGCCCAGTACCACAAGTTCGTACGCTTCATGCTTCAGGAAGTCTTCCACGCCCTTACGCCCCACCGCCGTCGTGACCTCGTGGCCAGCCTTTTGGAGCAGGGCTGCCTGAGACGCCAGAACATCTGCATCGCCTTCCGCATACAAGATCTTCCACTTCGAGGAGTTCGCCATTTCCGGGTCCTTTCCACCCGGCCCAAAGTTAGCAATGTAGAAACATTGTGAGTAGGTAACCGAAGACTTAGCGCTGTCGCGGGAGTGGTGGAGCGCGGTTGAAAGTGGTTAGTAAGACCGACCAAATTAGTTGACGAAGTCAATTAAGTAGGTGACACTAGCACCTTATCTTGTGGGTGGAAGGTTTCTATGGCCGGTGCCACTGTACGAGTGCTTAGTCCAATTGAGGCAGTGCGACGCTTCAACCGTTTCTATACACGTCAAATCGGGGTGCTGCATGAGGGGCTCCTTCGAAGCCAATTCTCGCTGGCCGAGGTCCGTGTCTTATTCGAGCTCGCGCATTCCGACCATCTCACCGCCCGCCAGATCTCGGACTTGCTTGGACTTGATCCGGGCTACCTCAGCCGAATTCTGCGAGGGTTCCAGATTCGCGGATTGGTTAGTGGGACCAAGTCCCAGGGAGATGCGCGCCACACGCTGCTCGCGTTGACCGTAACAGGGAAGCAGACCTTCGATGTGCTCAACGATCGGGCCAACGGGGAAATCGGGGCCATGCTGGGAAAATTGTCAGCGGCACAACAATCCCAATTGCTCGATGCAATGCAAGCTACGGAGCGACTGCTCGGCGGGGAGGTAACGAAAGGCGCACCTTATCTTCTGCGTGATTACCGGCCCGGAGACATGGGCTGGATCATCGAGCGGCACGGCGCGCTCTACGCCCAGGAGTACGGGTATGACGATCAATTCGAAGCCGTCG
>JBPYEW010000074.1:0-31003 GCA_051984555.1 Terriglobales bacterium
TAGTCTACGCGGGTGTTGCGCCATTTTTACTTTATTGGGGCCATATGGAGTCACGTCATCGTATTCTCATCGCCGATGACCACGAGGCTGTACGCCGTGGTTTGAAAGCTCTGCTGGGGCACATGCCATCCTGCGAGGTGATCGCTGAGGCCACGAACGGTCAAGAAGCTGTCGAGCGCGCGCAAGAGACGCAGCCCGATGTTGCTCTCCTTGATCTCAGCATGCCGTTAATGAACGGCATTGAAGCTGCCAGGCAAATCCGCAACAAGCTTCCCGGGACAAAGGTTCTAATCGTTAGCCAGTACGACCTGCCGGGTATGATCCAGGAAGCTTTCGACGCCGGGGTAATGGGCTACATTCTCAAGGTTGATGTTGGTCGAGATCTCCTCCCGGCTCTTGAGGCCGCGAGCCACGACGAAACCTACATGAGCGTTAGCCTCTGGCGGCTGGACCAGCACCGCACTCGGAACTGACACCAGTTTGGCCAGCGCGGAAGCGCTATCTTGGCATCCAGCATCAGTCTCAGTCTCCAACTTGATATCGGAAGGAGAGTGCTGAACGACGCCGGCGAACTCTCTACTGCTTGGTGTCGAGCGGGTGCGTACTCTTCTCATAGAACTCGTTCTGCAGTTGCAGGCTGGTACTGTCGGCTTTCACTGCGCGAATTGCCTTTACCAGCGAATCAATCCAGCCAGTCATGTCGAATTGTCCTAGTTCCTTGGTCGCAAGAGCGCCGTTTCCCGAGTAATGCTCCGGAAAGCGCGCATACCACCAGATTGCCGTGTAAACCGTATCAGGCAGGTGCACCCGGGCCTGGTCCGCCCCAGATTCTTTGTTGGCACGGTCCATGTGCACCAGATCTGGGCGTGTGATCATCATGCTCGATGTCTCAGCCTCTCCGGCATGCATATCCGGTGCTGTGCTCTTCTTGGCAGGACCTCCCGGTGGAGGTTGAGGGAGTCCAAAGACATAGACGACATAGTCGTGTTTGGCGGCGAGTTGAGTCTGCGCAAAATAGGGCAAGAGGCTCTCATTGCCCCCGTGACCATTCACGATCATCACCTTTTTGCAGCCATTTCGCGCCATCTCATCGGTGGTCTCCTGCAACAGGTCCAGTTGCAGTGTTCGGCTGTATGCCATCGTGCCAGGCTCGTGTTTAGCCTCGAAAATCTGCCCGAAGTAATACTCGGGAAAAACAACCGCATACTCTTGCTGCGCCGCTCCCAATACCGCATGTCGGACGTCGAGCAGATCTGTACCTAGCGGAAGATGCGGCCCGTGCTTCTCGAGAATGCCGAATGGGAGCAGACAGGTTCCTCCCGATTGGCGGATGCCTTGAACGAAATCTTCGGCCGTCAATTCCTCCCACTGCACGGACAGCTTCGCCTGTCCAAAAGCTAGTGAAGTTGCGACAAGGATAAAAGCAATTGCGATCAGCTTCTTCATGCTCATGACCTCGCGGCGCGCATTGTAACACCAGCATTCAATCGTTTCAGTATCGTCTCAACGACTGTCGCGATTGGTTACCGTAGTTACCTTTGGTGATTACGCTAAAGGGTTATGATTCAGGTCTGGGCGTCTCTTATGAATAAACCGAAAATCCTGCTCTCCCTCACTACCAAGGACAACGATTATCAGCAGGAACAAGCCGCTGCCGCAGAACAAAGTGCACAGCGTCTGGGGGTAGATCTGCAAATAATCTACGCCGACAATGACGCCATCACGCAGAGCCAGCAGCTCTTGACTGTCATTCAATCCTCGGCACAGCGCCCCGACGCAATCGTTTTTGAGCCAGTCGGGGGTACCGCTCTCCCGCAGGTGGCGCGGGCGGCTGCAACCGCGGGAATCGGATGGGTAGTCCTCAATCGCGATGTGGATTACATCGAGCAACTTCGCCGCCTCTATCGTGTCCCCATGTTTGTTGTGACAGCGGATCACGAAGAGATCGGGCGAATCCAAGGGCGCCAGTTCGAGGCGCTCCTGCCAAAAGGCGGCTCTGTTCTTTACATCCAGGGTCCATCGGAAAATCTAGCGGCGAAGCAGCGCACTGCCGGCATGTACGAAACCAAGCCGGTGAACATACAAGTGAAGTTGATGAAAGCCCATTGGACGGAAGAGAGCGCATATAAGACCATCAGTTCTTGGCTGCGCCTTTCCACTTCTCACGAAACTCACATTGATGTCGTCGCTGCACAGGACGACTCCATGGCCGCCGGGGCTCGGAAGGCGTTTCAGGACAATATGACGGGAGTTGCCCGCGACCGCTGGCTTGGCCTCCCATTCCTCGGATGCGACGGTTTGCCCAACACCGGGCAGGCATGGGTTCGTAGCGGACTACTTGCTGCCACAGTGGTATCCCCACCGAACACGAACCAGGCAATCGAGATGCTCGTGCCCGCGTTACGTGGCACGTCGGAACCTAAAGAGCGCTCGCTGACACCGCCCTATTCCTTCCCCGCAATCCCGGAATTGACGGCGGCCGCTCAGAAGAAAGCGCGCGCGCACAAGGCTTAATTTCAGAGTAGAGATAAATAAAAAGAGCGGACATGATTGTCCGCTCTTTTGCGTTGCGAAGAAATTAGCTTCGACGAACCAGCGTGCCGGCCACCATGTCGTGCAAGCCCTGTTTGTTCTGAGTGAATCCAACCATGATGTACCCGATCATCAAGATGATCCACGACAGAATCTTCGCGAAGTGCCGCCCGGTGGCGCGCAGGAACGAGATCCGGTTCCCCATCATGTCCGTAACCTTCATACCGAAGATCATCTTGCCAAGCGTTGCTTGCTTGGAAGAACTCTCCATCCCGGCTTCATAGAGCCAGCTCGCCCCGAGAACGACTAACATTTTGGCAAAGGCTCCGGCCAAGACAAGGCCCAGATTGGCAGGCGACCGGCCTAGCGACGATGCCGCCGTGGTTGCCCCGAAAATAATTATCGATATCGGGAACACCACAATGCTAACCACAACCCAATCGATGATTGCGGCCACGACCCTGATCCAGAATCCGCCATATTGAATTGCCGTCCGGGCTGAAGGATACGCCGCGCCGCCTGTATAAGAGGCAGCTGGCGCCATCGCGGGGGCCGCACTCGCGCCTGTCACTGACGTGGAAGCGGACGCCCCAATGCGCGCTCCGCATTGCACACAGAAAGTTGTGCCCGGAGTAGCCTCCCGGCCACACTGATTGCAGAAGGTTTTTGCGTCCATAGGCGTGCACTATAGCCCGAGGTTTGTACGTAGTAAAGGAAAATACCTGCCCGAAAAGTTACTACTTACTGCTTCGATTAGCGGAAACTGGCCATTGGCCTAGGGTCATCACCTTACTGTTACGAGTTTGCACTAGCTGCCGCTTTGTCGGATGCGGAGCGGCTTGTCTGTGGCACGTAATCACATAACGTCAGTTCCGGTCCGCCGAATTCCGGATGATCGTTATATCCAAGCGTATAGGCCACATCGACTAAGTCGCCGGCTAAGAGCTCATCCCGGCCGATTCTCTCTGCCATTCTCCATCCCATCGCGCTATAGGAAATAGACCGCCGCCACTGTGATTGCTCGGCACTCCCTTTGCCACTTACACCTAACCGTAACTTCGCGTGCTTCTCTTTCACGATCCGCGGGGGCTGAGTCAAACGTACCGCCCGGGAAGCGAACACTGGTTCGGGATTACCCATCCCAAAAGGCTCCATCTTGTGCAGGGCGTCGAACAGCTCAGGAGTAATGTGCTCGAGCGGCAGTTCCGCGTCGATCTCCAAAACTGGCTCGAAATCGGCTGTAGTCAGACAAGACCGAGCATATGTGTTCAGTTGAACTCTGAGTTGCTCAATTCGCGCCGCTGGCAATGCAAAACCTACTGCATGCGCATGCCCTCCATAACGATCAAAGAGCTCTGCGCAAGACTCCAATGCATTGAGCAGGTGAAAAGCATGAATCGATCGGCCAGAACCATGAGCCTCGTTCCCATCCCGTGAGACTACCAGCGCCGGCCTGCAGAACTTTTCTACGACCCGCGTCGCCGTAATTCCTATCACGCCGCGGTGCCACCCCTCTCCGTCCACCACGATGCAGTAGCTATCGCATAATGAAGGGTCCTGCTCTAAGCGCGACTCGATTTCCTGCAATATCCGTCGCTCTTCCTCCTGCCGTTCCCCATTCAGGGTATCGAGGCGCACCGCAATTTCGCGGGCAACCGCAGCGTCTTTCACACTGAATAGGTCGATAACATCCTTGGCAACATCCATTCTCCCGGCAGCGTTAAGTCGAGGGGCGATACGAAACGCAATTTCTCCGGAAGTTAGCGGTCGAGAGCCGCCCAATTCCGCGACTTCCAGTAGCGCCCGAAGTCCGATGTTCACCGGTGCCCGCAGCGCCTCGAGACCCAGCTTGGCGAAGACTCTGTTTTCCCCTAACAGGGGCACCGCATCGGCGATCGTCGCGATCGCAACCACCTTCATAAAAGAAGTCAGCAGCCTTGTCTGATCTGGCCGGTCCAAGCACCCCTGCATCAGCGCCTGGGCCAGCTTGAACGCCACACCGCACCCACAGAGCGCTTTGCATGGGTATTCGCATCCGGGCTGATTGGGATTCAAAACCGCCAGGGCCGCCGGCAATCCATCCTGCCCGGGCAAGTGATGGTCAGTGACAATCAGGTCCACACCGAGTCGCGCCGCCGTTTCTCCGGCAGCAAACGCTCGGATGCCTGTATCCACGCTGATAATCAGCCGAACACCGTCGGCCGCGGCGCGTTCGATGACATCATCCTTCATGCCGTACCCGTCTCGAATGCGATGAGGCACGTGAAAATCAGCGAACCCGCCGCACAATTCGATCGCAGTCTTCAGAACGACGATTGCGGTGGTACCGTCGACGTCATAATCGCCATAGATCAGGACTTTCTCTTTGCGCTCAATCGCCGCCGCCAGACGGTCGACAGCAACCCTCATGCCTGCCATCTGGTATGGCGAATGCAGGTGCGTGAGTGACGGTGCTAGAAAGAGATCGGCCGCGGCAGGTTCCACAATCTCCCGCAGCACCAGCAGCCGGGCCAAGTGGGCGCAAGTCTCTTTCTGTGTGAGGCGGAGTGAGGAGCTACTGCTGAGGATGGTTGCGAGACGCTCGACGCTGACCGGATCGGCTGACTGTATGAGCCACTTCATTACGGAAGTGCAATTGTACTAGCCACGACCCGCAACTCACCCTGTTATGAGGTTGGATTTTTACCACGCGGTGGGACTTCAATTCCGGCGGTCACCTGCGTCGAAACTGCACAGGGAAGCTTCTGGGACGACAGCCCAGAGTCTAAAGCCGGCCCTATCGCTCGTCGTCCTGGTCGGACTCGTCGATCGGGATGCCGCCAAAATCATCCGACAATTCCACCAGTCGCTGATACCGGTCGTACCAGTCCGTGCTCGCCTCGTAGAGCATCACCGAGCCTTGATACGGCCAGCCCAATTGCAGGAATCCGGTTTTGCCCAGGTAGGTTCGGAGCCAACGCGCATCCTCGAGGTCTTCGTCGTTCGTAAACTGCGCGTTGCTGATCCGCTTAATCAACCCATCTAGCTCGTCTTTCGTGAGCGTCCCCGAGTGCATGGTCAGGAATGGCGCTCCCGAGGCTTTTGCCAACTCAACGAAGTCTTTCCACCCATCAGGATTGTCGCCCGACTCCCACATGATGCACTGCACTTCCTCGTAGTTCACAAAACCGTGAAAACGGCGCATGCCATGGCCCTCGATGAAGGCGACCATGTCGTCTTTCATTACACTCAAATCGTCTGGAATAGCGGGCATCGTTTTATCGGGTTTATTGTAGCCTTTTCGTGATCATTCGGCACGAGGCGCCTGGCTGGCCTCGAGCATTCGCGATAAGCAGGGATGAAACAGGACTAAGGGTTAAAGTTCTCTGGGAACTCACACTGAATGCTGAGTTCTGACTGCTCATGCTATTCTATTTCTTAACCCAAGCACTCCGATCTGCGCATGCTTCTTTCGAAAGAATACGTGGGCTATCTGGCCCGCGAAGTCAGTAAAAAGCTGGTCTCCGGCGAGTTCATCGAGACCAAGAACCCCGCCGTTGTCACCGAGCGTGTCCACCAGGCCATGCTGGAGGAATTCTCTCTAGAAGACCGCATTAACGACGAAGTGCGCGTGATCCTGGAGGCCTACTCCGACGAGATGCGCAAGACTGGCGCCAACTACCAGGAGATGTTCAAGAAAGTAAAGAACGAGTTGGTGCGCAAGTATAAGGCGGTTCTGTGAGAGTCAGCCGCGACAAGCTGAATAAAGTGGCCCACGTCGTCTCCGACGCGCTCGCCGAAATGAGCGAGGTCGATTTCGTTGAGGACCGCAACTCCATTCGCCTGGAAGTCCGCCGCCTTCTTGAAGAGTATCTCAACCAGGAAGCGAAGATCGATGCTGCCGCCCGCCAAAAAATCGAAACCCAGAAACGCACCATCCTCGAAGGCAGCCAGGAGTGGGACATCCTCTACCGCAAGTATTACAACGAGGAAGTAAAGAAACTCGGGATCTAATCCTTGGAATGTAGCCCTTACGGGCGATGAGAATGTGCCTGCCCTTCAGCGATGTTGCTGGGCATCTACGATCTCAACTGCCATGTGTATCTGGCTAGGTACCAGATATTAGGCACTCTCGAGCACTCCGTGACAGCGAAGCAGACCGTGCTTTCCGTTTCTCTGCAATATCAATGAGCTTGCCATGCATCGAGATCGCCGCCTTCCTCGCCGCTGCTACCGCAGTGACCACAAGATCGGCCCCGCGCACGTTATCGCCGGCAGCATAGAGATCTTCGCGGCTGGTGAGGCCGGTCTCCTCGCTCTCGACGACAATGGACCCCCACTTTGTAGTCTTTAAATTAGAAGTTGTCTCCGGTATATCGGTTTCGGGACTGTACCCGATCGCGAGCACCACCGTATCGCAGGCATAGGTGAAATTCGACCCTTCGATTGGGACCGGGGAACGACGTCCCTTGGCATCCGGTGCGCCTAGCTTCATGCGAATACACTCGGCGGCCACAACCCTTCCTTGTTCATCGCCAATGAACTTCACGGGTGCGGTCAGCCACTCGAACTGCACACCTTCTTCGACCGCGTTAACTCGCTCTTCGTACCGGCCTGGCATTTCGACTTCACTCCGGCGATAGACGCAGTAGACCTTGGAATCCGGATTGAGCCGCCGCGCCGTGCGCACGCAATCCATGGCCGTGTCACCCCCGCCTATAACGATGGTCACGCCAGTGTGGTTCGGCCTGGGGTCAGGCAGGTTCCTCCAGCAATCCGGCAACAGTTCGACGGGAAGGTTGCCACGCACCAGGTATTCGGTGGCTTGATAGATGTTGTTGAACTTGTCCTCGCCCGGGACCTTCATCTCCCCGCCCTTCACCGCACCGTAACCAAGAAAGACGAGATCGAATCCTTGCTCGAAAAATTCCTCTACCGGATGTTGTTTCCCCACGCGATAGTTGCAGACGAACTTGACGCCCATCTGCTCCATGTACTGGATCTTGCTGGATACGATGTCCTTGTTCAGTTTGAAACCGGGAATTCCGTAAAGCAGCAATCCACCCGGATAAGGCCACATGTCGTAGACAACAACTTCATGCCCGCGAACTGTCAGTTCTTCGGCCACGGCCAGCCCCGCTGGCCCGGCGCCCACCACCGCCACCTTCATGCCTGTGGGAGCTGCTTTCTCACGCAGCGGATAACCATAGTTCTTGCGGACATAATCGATAACAAACGCTTCCAGTTTGCCGATACAGACAGAGGGGTTGCGCGGCAGAATCACGCAGGAACCTTCGCACTGCTTCTCTTGCGGGCAGATCCGGCCACAGACATCCGGAAAATTCGATGTCTCCATGAACTTGAGAGCCGCGCCGACGAAGTCGCCTTGCCCAAGCAGAAACAAAGCGGCCGGAATGTCATTGTGTAAGGGACAAGCCTTGCTGCAGGGGGCATGGTCGCAGTAGAGGCAGCGCTGCGCCTGCTCCATAGCCATTTCTGGGGTGTAAGACTGCGAGACTTCGTTGAAGTTGTAGACGCGTTGCTGGGGGTCCTGCTTGGACGGCTTTACAGCTTCGATTTTGAAGCGCTGACGACGATTGATCATCGCGCCCCTCCTGACGGCAAATTCGCTGCGAAAGGGTCCGGAATACCCCGGCTCCACCCTGCTCAAGCATGCCCGGCGTCTGATACGTGTGGCTGTGAGCCCCGTCACAAGCCCGGGTGAGCTGCAAACAGCGATAATAGAGGTGATGTTGGAAAGGTTCGGCCGCTTCGCCCTTAGCCAACCGCAACCTGGAGCTAGGGTAGCCCCTCCAATCTTTCCGGAAGTTACGACGTCGACGTTACTCATGGAGCCGACCCCAATTTCGACCCTGGTGAAACAAGCGGCCCTGCGCGCCGGGTTCGACCTTTCCGGGATCGCCACCGTCCGCGAGTTCCCCGAGCTCGACTACTTTCCCGAGTGGATCACTGCCGGATACGCGGGCGAAATGAAGTACATGGAGAGACGGGACGACGACGGCAACCTCCGGCGCACCTCCCTCCACAGTGTCGCCCCATGGGCTCGGAGCGTGATCGTCTGCGCCATCAACTACAACACAGACCAGCCATACTCGACCCAAGTCAGCGATCCGCACCGCGGCTGGATTTCACGCTACGCCTGGTCGCGCGAGGATTACCACGATGTCGTAATGCGCCGGCTGCGCAAAGTAGATGAACAAATTAAGGCTCAGGCCACCGCTCCCATCGAGACTCGCTGTTATGTCGATACGGGCCCACTCGTCGAGCGAGTCTATGCAAAATATGCGGGCGTTGGCTGGATCGGTAAAAACACCTGCATCATCAATCAGAAACTCGGCTCCTGGCTGTTCCTGGGCGTCATCCTCACCTCACTTGAGTTGACTCCTGATCTACCCGCCCCCGACCGGTGCGGGACTTGCACCCGCTGTATTGACGCCTGCCCTACGGACGCAATCATCGCTCCTTACAAGCTCGATTCCAACCGCTGTATCTCTTATTTGACCATTGAAAAACGAGGTAGCATTCCGGAAGAGATGCGCTCCGGCATGGGACATCAGGTTTATGGGTGCGACATCTGCCAGGACGTCTGTCCCTGGAACCGTAAAGCGCCGGCAACAACCGCAGTCGAATTTCAGCCCCGCCCGGAACTGGTGAATCCCGCGCTCGACTGGCTTGCCGAAATGAGGACAGAGGAGTTTCGCGAGACTTTCCGCGGGTCACCGGTAAAGCGAACGAAACTTTCCGGCCTGCGCCGCAACGCCGTTTTGGCAATGGGCAACAGCGGCAACCTGGATTACCTGCTCCTGCTCGAGAGTCTCACTTCCGATGAGGACCCCATCGTCGCGGAAGCAGCCAAATGGGCAATAAACAAGTTGCACGGACGCCGCGAGTCTCACACCCCCAGATGCTCAACGGCTTGTAAGGCACCATCTACTTCTTGAGAGGAAGCTAGACTAGCAGCAGGAGTTTCCCCGTTGTCTTACGTCCCTCCAAGTCCCGATGCGCCTGTTGCGCTTCCGATAACTTGTACGTGTGCTCGATGCGTAACTTCAGATCGCCAGCAGCGATCATCTGAAACACAGCCGTGGCCCGGGCTTGGAGTTCCTGCGAGGTAAGCGTGTAGTGTCCCAATGTGGGGCGCGTCACGAACAATGATCCCTTTGTGCTCAGCGCAATGAGATCGAAAGGTGGTACAGCTCCGCTCGAACCACCAAACAGCACCATCATCCCGCGCGGCCGGAGCACATTCAGGCTTTTGTCAAACGTCGTCTTTCCGACCGAGTCGTAAACCACGTCGACGCCTTTGCCTCCGGTCAGCCTTTTCGTCTCCTCTTCAAAGTCCTGCTTTGTATACAGGATTACCTCGTCGGCGCCTGCGTCGCGAGCCAGTTTAGCCTTCTCGTCATTCGAAACCGTCCCAATCACTCGCGCGCCAATCTTGTGCGCCATCTGCACCAGCAGCAGCCCCACGCCTCCAGCGGCGGCGTGCACGAGCGCCGTGTCACCGCGTTTGAGGGGAAAAGTATCGTGCGCAAGATAATGCGCGGTCATTCCCTGCAGCATGGCAGCCGCGGCCTGCCGATCGTCAACCCCTTGCGGAACCTTGACCAGGCGATCAGCTGGAACGGCCGCATACTCGGCATAAGATCCCATCACCCCCGCATACGCTACCCGGTCACCGGGGTTCAATGACTTGACGTTGCCGCCGACAGCACTGACACTCCCTGCCGCCTCTTGACCCAGCACAAATGGCAGAGGCTGCTTGTAGCGTCCCTCGCGGTTGTAAACATCGATGAAGTTGACACCGGCGGCCGCGATCTTCACGACGGCCTCATTTGGCTTAGGCTGCGGCACTGGTACTTCGGCAAATTCCATTGCCTCTGGGCCGCCCACCTGTTTCACTTGTATGGCTTTCATACCGCCTTGGATTCCGTGGACCTATAGAAAGATTCTGACTCGTAGGCTCTTGGCTCTTTGACTCCGGCCTTCTTCCTGCTTTGGGTGCACCCAAGCCAGAGACGATAATTCACGTAAGTCCACAACACCCTTCCCCATTTTGGGAAACAGTCGGGGTATCTAACTTCCCTGGTTCCCGCCCCGCCCCCGCTACCCTCCCCCGTAATCATGCCGAAAGTAACGTCACGGTTACCTATTCGCGATTGACCGTCTCTGCAACCGCACGGTACCATTTGCACATCGTAAGTAACTGGAATAGGGCAGGTTGCGTTAAGTCATAGAGGAGTATGCGTACCCGAAAACTCTATTGGATGATCGCGCCTGTCGGCGCCGTGCTCTTCGCAGGAACAGCCTGCCAGACGGCCCAGAAGTCTTCGCCGTTACTTCCTCCGGCCCAGGCCACTGCCCCGGCAATTACTAAAACGGCTGCAGCCCCTGAACCACCAAAGATGGCGCTGAAGGCTGCTGTCGCACCCGCTCCGCAACCTCAGTCGCAATCCAGGCCGGAACCGAAGCCTGACCCAGTCGCTGAGGTCATCGCCAAGGCAGAAAAGGAATACCAGGCTGGCCAGGCGAACTACGCCGCCGGACATCTGGAAGCGGCCAAGCAAAATTTTGATAAAGCATTCAACCTGCTGGTTTCCGGCCCGATCGATCCGAAGAGCGACGATCGCCTCGAAGCGGAGTTTGAAAAATTACTCGACGGCGTGAACGGGCTGGAGTTGATGGCCCTGCAGGAGGGCGACGGATTCTCAGAACAGAAGTCGGAACCGGCCCCGATCGACGAAGCCAACGAAGTCACGTTCCCGGTTGATCCCAATATCAAGGCGAAAGCCGAAGTCGAAGTGAAAGAAACTCACTCCGATCTGCCGCTGGTTTTGAATGACACGGTGGCCGGATACATCAACTACTTCTCCAGCCGGGGGCGCGGGACACTTGAACACGCTTTAGAACGTTCCGGCCGGTACCAGGAGATGATTCACCGGGTCCTCAAAGAAGAAGGAGTGCCGCAGGATCTTATTTACCTGGCACAAGCCGAATCGGGGTTCCACTCGCTGGCCTTGTCACGCGCCGGCGCCCGGGGAATGTGGCAGTTCATGCCGGTTCGGGCGAAAGGTTACGGTCTCGAACGGAACTGGTGGCTTGACGAGCGGCAGGATCCCGAGAGGGCGACCAGGGCAGCGGCGCGCCATCTTAAGGATTTGTACAACCAGTTTGGCGACTGGTATCTCGCGATGGCCGCCTACAACTCAGGCCCCGGCACGGTGCAGAGCGCGGTCAGGCGAACCGGCTATGCCGATTTCTGGGAACTCTACAAGCGCAACGTGCTTCCGCGTGAAACACGCAACTACGTCCCGATTATTGTCGCCGTGACGATCATGGCGAAGAACCCGTCGCAATACGGGCTAGACCACATTCAACTCGATAAGCCGATTCCAAGCGATACCGTCACGATCGACTACCCGGTTGATCTCCGGTTAGTGGCTGAGTGCGTAGACGCGACCGTCTCGGACCTGCAGGACCTGAATCCGAGCCTCTTGCGCATGACGACGCCCAAGGACAAAGAATTCCAGCTCCATCTTCCTGCTGGAACTAAGGACAAATACCTCACTGCAGTCGCCGCTATTCCCCCCGACATGCGGGTGTGGTGGCGTTATCACAAGATCCAGCAGGGTGACACGCTGGCATCGATCGCTCGGACTTATCGCACGACGACCCGGGCCATCTCGGAAGCGAATGACTTGCAGGACGGCGAGCTCGATCCCGACGGCAAGCTGATCATCCCAATCGCAGCCGGCAAGCACGCTGTCACCGAAGATGCGCAAACGTATTCGCGTCGGGCGATTCCCTACAAAGTCCGTAAGGGCGACACCGTGGCATCGGTCGCCGATAATTTCGGCGTTCCCCCCAAAATGGTTCGCCGCTGGAATCGGCTAACGTCTGACAGCCTTCGTGGACGGCACGTAGTTTACGTGCACCTGCCTGTGGCTCCCGGAGCAGCGGAGACCCAGGTCGCGTCCACTTCGCGCAACCGAAAGACTACCGCAAAGGGTCGAAAAACAACCGCAAAAGCAACTTCGAAAACTGTAGCCTCCAACCCGGTCGTCCGGCACACGGTGAAGCCGGGTGAAACGCTCTATTCGATCGCCAGTTCCTACAACACCACCGTGTCTGCTCTGAAGAAAGACAACGGCAAGGTCGCGACTCTACGCCCGGGTATGATCCTGATCGTGCACGACGGCGAACGCTAGAGTACCGGCAACTTCCCCGACCCCCTGTCCAACCTTGACGCCGCCCTCGCAACGGTCAGAATGACCCCGGCAAACAGCAGTGTATCGGCAAAATAGTTGATCCCCTCCACCTTCACCCCGGTAGCCGGATCGGACAGCGCGACCACCAACACGGGTCCATAAATCACCAGAACCAGCAGCAATATCCAACAACCCACCCACGTGGCCACCGTCCGGATTTTTCGCTTCACTAAAATACTCACCCCGAGAGCGACGAGTGCAGTGCCTGTCACGTAGTCGATGAGCACTCGTCCCGGAATCCACGTCGGCGTCTGTTTCACCAAGGGAACGCCGGGAAGACCCGTCGGGTGCAGGAAGTGTTCAACTCCAAACACCATGGCGGTGATCGCTACGAATAGGCTGCCCACCGTGATCAGCCTGCGTTTGCTCTGTTCGCTCCATCCATCCATTGCGCTGCCTGCGAGAACCCAGCCGGCACCGCCGAACGACATCTCGCGGAACACAATTGTCCAAAGAATCCTGTCATGACCCTTTCTTACCGCTCCTGGAAAGTGGATCATCGCCACGAAAAGAAACATCATGATCCCGAACAACAGGCCAGACCAGTGCACCTCAACTTTAGTGGCGATACTCAACGATGCTGCCAGCAACGCGCAGCCGACAAAATACGCCCAAAACAAACGCCATGGCATGTAGGCTGGCACCAACTGCATCATGAATCGCGCGCCCGACAGGTGCTCTGCGCCGAACACCGCTAGTGGGACGGCAAAACACAAATGATTCAAGGTTACGATCCGGTCGAGCCCGCGGGCATGGGCGATTTCGTTTCTCGCCGCTACAAAGCCGATCAGAAATAGCGCGATACCGGCGCCACACATGGCGAACGCAGTACGAGAGATTTCGAAAAATACGGCAGGGATCATCGTGTGCATAGTTCCGGATTTGCGATGCGCTTCAGATCGTACTATGAAGGAGTACCCGGAAAGCTTCTAAGTCCCCGGAATACCGTGTCATGGAATTCGGAGGGGGAGTGGATATGTAATCCTCTATCGCTCATGCCTGGCCCCCCGAATCTGCGGCCCGCAGACTTCTAGCTCTCATCTTTCACCGCCGCAAACAAGTCATCTTCAATCTTTGTAACATTCATTCCGCACGCTGCGGCCAAGTGATACGTCTCCTTCCCACCCTGTTCCCGAATTACCTTTTCGACCAGCGGAGACCTTTGCGTCACATGTGCTCGGAAGGCGTGAACCTTGCCTTCCACGTAGTCATGGATGTCCAGAACTGCGCTGGTGGGGGGCATGCACAGTGGCCGCCGTCCCGGAAATTTGAATTCCGACGTGAGGTAATACAGCTTCTGGACCTGGTACGACGAAATGCTCGCGCTTAGCTGCTCGGCGAACCAGTCGCCACGCGCCGCCCAGTGGAATGCCTGCGTCGCGAACACCGAGGCCATCGCGTGATCCGCGTGACCCGTGCCGCCCTCGGGCCCAAACGTGATCAGGACCTGCGGACGTATGCGGCGGATCCTCAATGCAAGATCGGCGATCGGCCCAACCGCAGCGACTTGAAACAACCCGCTGTCCGGATATCCGAACACTTCCGCCTGACTGACCTTCAACCGCTCACAGGCCGCGGCGAACTCCGCACGCCGCATAACCGCGAGCTCTTCCCGGGAGTTCGCAGTTCCCCGGGTACCTGCTTCACCTGCCGTGAGCGATACGACATGAGTCTCCACGCCGCGGGACTGGTAGTGCAGCAATGCACCGCCGAAGCACGCAGCCTCATCGTCAGGATGTGCGGTAACACAGAGTAGCCGTCGCATGCCCCTCCTAGGGAGATCACTCCCCGGTTTTACAGAAATCTCTGAGATGCAAAGGAAACCTGGCGAGTGTGCGGCGGCGAGGATCGCTCACAAATTGTGCAGCTTGGTTGGTTCGTAGCCCAGTCGCTCGCAGTGGATCGGTCGCCAAAAAAACCTCTGGCTATTCTCCGATCCATTACAATCCTCCGCGTACTTTGGGTCTTCGGAGTCTTATGAAACGAATCGCGATTGCTCTGTACCTGTTAACCGTCTTCCCCAGCTTATTGGCGCAGAACACTCTCAAGTACCACGCCACCATCAACGACGTGAAATACGTGTACGCGACCGTTGACCCCGTTGGCCGCCTCAAACCCGGCGACATCCTCGAAACCAACACACTCGACGCATTCGGCGACGCCATCCAGAAGCCGACCGACACGCTGGACATGGTCAAAGGCGACAACCCGCTAACCGGCCCGTTCTACGTGGAAGGCGCACAACCCGGCGACACACTCGCAGTGAAGCTTCTCGACTTGCAGGTTGACGGTGATCAGGGTGTGGGAGCCTTTGCGCCCGGATTCGGTGCTCTCAATCCGACCACCTACACCGCCATGCTGAACCAGCCGCTCCCGGAGCGCATCTGGTTCTATCCCGTCGATCACGCCACCAACACCGCCACATTCAAAGCGCATGACACCAACTTCTCCGTAAAAATCCCGTTGCATCCCTTCTTCGGCTGTATTGGCGTGGCCCCCGCTGGCCGAGAGGCTCGCAGTTCGATCGTTCCAGCCGAATTCGGCGGCAATATGGACGCTCCAGAAGCTAGCGTCGGTAATACAATCTACTTCCCTGTAAACGTGCCCGGCGCTCTCCTCTATATGGGGGACGGGCACGCCGCCATGGGCGACGGAGAAATCGCCGGCACTGCCATCGAAGTCCCGCTGCGCGCTAGAATTCAGGTCACCGTCATCAAGGGGCAAAAGATCAATTGGCCGCGCTTTGAAAACGACGACACGATCATGACCGTAGGCGCGTATCGTCCCGCCGATGACGCCCTTCGCATCGCCTTCACCGAGCTGGTTGGCTGGATTCATACGGATTACGGCCTATCCGAACTGGACGCCTACGAACTTCTTTCCAAGGTCGCCAAAATTCATTTTGATGAAATGGTCGATCCCAATTACGTGATCGTCGCGTCTATTGAAAAGAAATATCTACCGCCGAAGAAGAAATAGGAACAGCACGGAAGACTCCTGGAGCGAAACATGTCATGCCGTCGTCATTCCTCTCTCGTGGGCTGCGTGCTTTTTTGCCTGCTCTGCGTCACGCTCTCAAATGCACAACTCGACGATCGTCTCAACGAATACCTTCGTGCGTTTGTCGACAGCGGGAATTTTTCCGGCGCCGTCCTGGTCGCGCAGAAAGGCAAAATCATTCTCCGCCGGGGCTATGGCATGGCCAACTATGAGTTGAACGTCCCCAACAGTCCCGAGATTCGCTTTCATATTGCCTCCGTCTCGAAGCCCTTCACAGCGGCCGCGATCCTGCAACTCGAGGAACAGGGACGTCTGCAGGTAGCGGATCGTGTTTCTCGTTTCCTGCCAAACTTTCCTCATGGCGACGAGATCACTCTGCAGCACTTGCTGACACACACCTCAGGCATCAAGAACATCAACGATCTGCCGGATTACAACGCCTTCGCTTGCCTGCCTCACACACTCGAAGAACTGGTTGGAAAATTTGCCTCGGTGCCGCTCGACTTCCCGCCGGGCAGCAGTTATCACTACAGCAATTCGAATTACAACTTGCTGGCTCTCATCATCGAGAAGGTTTCGGGAGAAGCTTACGGCGATTACATTCAAAAACACATCTTCGATCCCGCTGGAATGCGCGATTCGGGAAACGACGGCGACGCCTCACGCCTGATCGTGCTGGCGGCGTCGGGTTATCAACCCGCGGGTGCTGTTGGATTTGAAAAGGTCGGCTATCTGGATTGGTCTAATAAAACCGGCAATGGCTCGCTGTATTCAACCCTCGATGATCTTTATCGCTTCGATCGCGCGCTGAAGACGAACGTGATCCTGAAAGAAGCTACCCGCCAGAAGTATTTCGTGGGCGGCAAAGGCAATCGGTTCGGCTGGTTCACCAAGGAGTTCAACGGACATCGTCTGATGTCCAGCAACGGGCGCAGTCCGGGCTTCACCGCCGAGTTGGATCGCTACCCCGACGACGATGTCACCATCATCGTCCTGAGTAATAGCTACGCCACCGCGTCGCAGGATCCCATCGCTCCAGCGTTGGCCGCAATCGTCCTTGGCCAACAGCCTCCGCCGGGTCTGCCGCCACTCGCAAAAATTTCGGATTCCATCCTGCGCTCTTACGCAGGAAAGTATCAGTTTGGGCCTGACTACTTTTCTCCCAATGCCATAGCGGATATCGCCCCAGGATCCGGGTATCTTCTAATGCAGGCCGGTACTTTCCGAACGCCCCTCATTCCCATCTCAAGCACGGAATTCCTCGACCGCAACTACCTTGCGCGCGTCGAGATCTCGCCGGCATCGGGATCACAACCCGGGCGGCTCACTTACCGCTACGGCGGCAAGGAATTCGTTGCCACACGAGTACCGACTTCATCGCCTGGCAAATCCTCTTCCGACTAACAACTGCACTTGCGCAGCATAAGTGACTTTCGTACTAGTACCTTCGTCTATCCCCTTTTATTGACAGTGCTTCTTCACCGGGCGAAACTCGACTTGATAACTCTGTAGTTCAGCGTTGACTCGTCCCAGTCGAGTTGATCTGAGAGTTATCGCGAGTCTCCCATGGATCAGTATCCGAATCTGAACGCTAGCGCGGCCCGCGCCGTCACCACATCTGCTGGAACCGCTGCGGCTGCCGCTATGGCTCCCGCGAAACCACTCGACCCCCTGCGTTTTCCCGGCGAAGATGAAGGGCGGTCTCTCACTGCTTGGGCACGACGCGATTTGGAAGCGACTCTCCAATTACTCGCTGACCGTGCGCAGTACATCACCGGAGGCTCGGGCGCGGCAATCGCATTGCGAGATGGCGAGCACATCATCTGCCGCGCGAGTTCTGGACCGTCGGCTCCGGAAGTCGGCTCTTATCTTCAAGTAAGTTCAGGTCTCTCTGGCGAGAGCGTTCGCACCCGCAAGATCCTCAGCTGCGACAATGCCTCGGTTGATCCACGCGTGAATCACGATAGCTGTCGAGCCCTTGGCATTGCGTCTTTTGTTGTCATGCCTCTGGTGCGCGAAAACGAAGTGGTTGGTATCTTCGAAATATTTTCCGCGCAGCCGCACGCTTTTCAAGAACGTGATCTCCAGGCTTTGGAACGAATGGGAGAGATGGTTAACACCGCCCTCGACCAGGTTATGAATCCGAAGCACAAGCCGGGCCTGGTCACCGGCGCCACGCAGAAAGTTCCAATAGTTCCGAAACAACCGGCGGTCACACCGCCCTCAGTTCCTCCACCCTCAATTGCGGTAGAAAAGAAAATACAGCCGGCCGTGACGCCGGCGGTTGTTTCGCAACCGACAACTTCGGCAGCACCATCAGCGCCGCCAACGCCGAATCTTGCACCTGCGGCACAAGAACCCGCCGCCAAGGGAGAAAATCGCCAGATCGCAGTGGATCGGGAAGGCACGGTACCGCCAACGCCTGCTGTAGGCACCTGTGCCTCCTGCGGGTTCCCCGTGTCCCCGGGACGCGCGTTTTGTTTGGACTGCGAAGCGTCTCTTCCGGAGAAGTTCGGCGATTCACCCGCAAAGCAAGCCCCTGCAACCCCGGCATTTCTCACGGATTTAGGCGATGGCGGGCCGGCTCCGTCCGGTGTAAAACAGTGGATCATCGCGCACCGATATCTTTTGGGCACAATCCTCGTCTTGGGTGGCACCGCCGCGCTTCTTCTTTTCCGTTAGGTTTCTGCTCCTTTTGGGCCGTAAGTTCTTGACAACCCCTGCATCTCTGCATAAAGATTGGGCATTCGCTCCACCCATTCGACGGCACAGGTGCTCAATCCTATGAAGAACGTTTACGAAGTGCTCCGACAGAAAGAGCTGGAGTTGGCCCGGTTAGAAAAGGAAGTGGAGGCCTTGCGCGTAGCCGCCCCGCTGCTTTCTGATGACAAGGGTGAATCCCTCTCGGATTCCAGCAATAGCAAGCCGACCCTAACCGCCACCGCTACTCAGCAGCCGATCCGGATACCGCAGGCGGCCGTCAATGCTGCCCCCGTCGCCGCTCAACCTGCCCGAGCCGCGGGATGGGAAGATACCGCCAAGCGCTGGCCGTAGGCTTCGCACGCTACCCTTAGTTCATAATGCCGAATCAGCCCGGGTCCACCCCGGGCTATTGCTTTTACGGCGTTGACACTGGCTCGCTCCCCGGATAATCTGACCTCACACCAAGCTCCTTGGCGCCTTCTTCGTTCGTCTGCGACCTGGCCGATCGCGGGACATTTCCCCCAACGCGGTATGCAATGAGCCAAGCAGCACCGGTAAGTCCCGACGCTAGCGCACCTGAACGGCGTCAATACGCTCGGCACCCTATTGCAGTGCCATTGGACGTGGTTGTCCTCCGTTCCGGCATCCCTTCTACGATCCCCGGCCGATGTGTTGACCTCGCCGAAGGCGGAGTTGCCGCCGTTATGGCGGGGGAACTACACCCCGGAGAGTCCGTAGGTCTGGAACTGAAGCTGCCTGTGGGCCTGGAATCAATACAAGCCAAAGCGCTGGTGCGCGATCAAAAAGACCTGCTCTGCCGATTGCAGTTCGTCGGAATGCGTGCCGATTCCTACACTGCCCTTCAAGCCTGGGTTCAGATGGTGGGCGCTCGGCCCATGCCGAAGGTCGCGATCTTCCCCGACAACAAAAGCGAAAAGAAGAAAGACGAAAAGAAGGACAATACCGCCGTTGCTAAGACACCTCCCCAGGCTAAAACCCGCGGGCGGCGGCAATCGTCGAAAGCCAAGTGGATGGCGCTGAGCCCGCTTGCGCTCGTGCTGGCAGCCGTCCTGGGTTGGTGGGCCTGGCAGAATGGCTGGATCGGCATCGATCCAGCTCCCACAGCGGAAGCCTCAGCCCAACAGCAAGTCTTAAGTGTTCCCAGTTCCGTCATGGAGCGCACCCTCTTGCACCGGGTGGAACCCACCTATCCGGAAGAAGCTCTTAAGCGGAAGACTGAAGGACTAGTGATCGTGGGCGCCGTCATCGGTATGGACGGGGCCGTCAAGCGTGTGCAGCCCCTGAGTGGACCCGATGTTCTCGCCCGCGCTGCCGTCGACGCCGTTAAATGGTGGCGCTTCCAGCCCTATCAGGTAAACGGCCGTCCTACCGAAGTACAGACGACCATCGAAGTCGACTTCCAACTTCACGACTAACGCCGCTACTCCCAGCGGTGCCGATTCGCACCCTCAGTCCTCTAGAACAGATGCCCACAGACTGATCGACTTGTCTCAACTTTCGGGGAAAAAAAGAACGGCGCGCGTCACGAATGTGGGGTAAGGATGGCAGCAACGCGCGCCTTTGGATAACCGTGTTACATGTAAGGTATCCGGGCCTACTAAATCAATCAGTGACGCAGATCACACATGAACGTGACGCGTGGGCGAGTCGAGGCCCTGGCGCCGTTTTCCTTAATTAGGGGGAACTTCCCGGGTAGCGGGAGGAGGGCCGAGTTCAGGCGTGATTCGCCGTTTGCGCAACTCGTGAAGCACAACCCCTCCGCTGATCCCAAAGCACAGAATGGCCAACAGGGCAAATAATTCGGCCAGTCCTGCTCGGAACTTCAGGCGATCGGCGAAGAAGGCTGGTAAGGCGAAAAGAATAGCCACGATGTTGAGCCACATCGGTGCACGCACCCGGGCAAGGTCCCTGTATCGGAAGCGGAGTTGAAGCAACAGGGCAATCAAACCGATCGCAGCAACCACGACAATTGCCGTGGCGCTGAGAAATGCCGACCGGCCCGTAAATGTCACAATCAAGGCCAAAGTACCGATCAGCAATCCCGAGGAGATCACGTTCCAACGGCGCGGCTTGGGGTCGGTATCTACCAAGGAACAAACCTCGAAGGGCAATTGTAGTCGAGCCTTCGCCCCGTAGGAATCAACTTTTGTCATACCTGAAGCCCGTGCCGAGGCGCGATCAATGAGCTTCCGTCTTCTCGTGCCAACCCCTGCTATGCACGGCGTAAAGAACGAGTTCCACCCGGCTTGATACCCCGAGCTTTTCAAATATCCGAAACACATACTTCTTGATCGTGTTTTCCGTAAGGTTCAACGCCACAGCGACTTGCCGGTTCGAGAACCCGTCGGCGACCAATGCGACTACCTGCTCTTCCCGTTTACTCAGCAACTTCTTCCCGGCGAAGCTGGCCACTCGAAGAGTCGGCGATTGGCTCAGGCTGTCCAGAAGCATGTTCAGCTGTTCCGAGTTCGCCCAAACTTGGCCCCTCCGCACGCACTGCAGGCACTTACACAAACTTCGGAAGTCGGAGTTCGAGAAGCAGAATAGCCCTCGCACACCCGTACGGAACGCCTGGACAACCAACTGGCGGTCGTAAGCACTTACTAACAGCACGATTTGAGTCTGGGGGTGGGCGGTGTGAACTCGGCGAAGATGGTCTAACTCATCGGACAAGTGCTCATGATGTTCGGCATCGGCCAGGACGATGTCGAAGTGTTCCGCTTGCAGTCGTTCCTGGATGTGCGCTGCGTCCAGGCGGCATTGTGACACCCGGAAATCCGATCGCCGTCCCAGCGCAGTTGCCAGCAGCTGGGAGCGAAGTTGCGCTGAATCGGCGACCAGGATATTCAGGGGAGACTTCGTGCTACTCAAGTACCACCTCGGCCAGAAGGTGAGCCCGGGGGAGGGCCAAAGGGGAGTCTACAATCAAATCGGAATACGACATGTTCAGTTGTCACATTTCGATTGTGATTTGGAGTACAACTTACGCGCGTTCTAAGTCATGCAAGACGACTTATCGACTACAACCGAAATCGCCCGCTCCACGCGCCCATAAGTTACTGTAGTGGTTCGTTTCAGCCGGAAGCAGTCGTCCTTCTTCACCTACTTAGCATGCACTGACAATCCACGCGGGTAGACACTGCGAGTGCCTGCTCGAGTAGCCACCTCTCGAATTCGTGATGGAAACCGGGCTTGCCCCCATTACGACTGATCTCCCCTTTACTTGCAACGACCGCCGCTGCGCCGCGACCTGTCTGCTTACGTGGACGACACGAAACGAGTCTTGTCTGCAACTTCCACTTTTTTTATCTTCTGCTACGGAACGAGCCTAGGAACGAGCAGAACCGGCGGGTGTTGCGTGATCTCCGTTCTTCCTAACGTGGGTGCTTTCGCTGTATGCCTCTTGATGACGGCGTCATTGGGAGTTGCTGTTGCCCAGGAGAACGGATTCGCATCACCTGCCGGAGCAACAACAAGGGCAACAGCAAACAACAACCTGGGAGCGGTGGACGGCGCTTTGAGCTTGGGACTCACGGGAGAGCGCCGTCCGCTGTATCAACTGCAAGCCAGCGACATCCTCGAACTTGCCTTCACATTCACTCCCGATCTGAACCAAACGGTCACGATTCAGCCCGATGGCTACGCTAGCCTGAAAGACATTGGCTTCATATACGCGTCCGGCCGGACCGTCCCCGAATTTACCGAATTCATCAAAAAAGCTTATAGCAGGGTACTCAAGGATCCGGAGGTGACGATAAGTCTAAAGGATTTTCAGAGACCCTACTTCATAACAGCGGGGGAAGTGACACACCCTGGAAAGTACGAACTCCGAATGAACACAACCCTCGCTGAGGCGATCGCGGTCTCGGGGGGATTTTCTCCCCGGGCCCGCGACTCGCGAGTCTTACTGTATCGCCGGGTAGAGGGACATTGGCTGAAGCCAAGAATTACTAATGTCAAACATCTGCTCGGTAAAGGACAGCTGGAAGAGGACCTGCTTCTTCAGCCCGGAGACCTGGTTTTCGTGCCAACCAGCGCCTTCTGGAAGATCCGCAGTAGCCTTCCCCCTCTAAACCTCGGCATGTATGCGAATCCAAGCCAGTTCTGATTGACGTTGAAAGCCTGGCGTCAGGTGAACATTGCCAGGGGCTTCATGCCCCGAAACGAGTCGCGCTATGGCGGAAGAAGTCACGAGCCTCCGGACAAGATCTCCGAGAACCTCCCCCACTCGACGAGACTTGGCGAGTGTCTTATTCCGCCAGAGGCGGCCTCTGTGCCTGTCTTTCGCGATCCTGCTGGTTGGGTTTTTGCTTTATGCGACCCTCACCCGGTCCTACACCGCGGAAATGAAAATCTTGGTTCGCCGAGGTCGAGTGGATCTGCCCATGTCGGCCGAACCGTCGCTATTCCCGCTTCGCTACGACGTTACCGAAGAAGAGCTGAATTCTGAAGCCGAACTTCTCCGCGACACGGACTCGGCAACAAAAGTCGTATCGGCCACTGGCCTCGACCGACGCCTGGGCTGGCGCCCGTGGCGGAATTCCCCCGAGGCTCGCCTGCAACGTGCAACCGACGGCCTGATAGCGCACCTCCGGGTTGAGCCCCTGCGCAAGACTCGCTTAGTGAAAATTACTTATCAGTCCTCCGATCGACAGCTCGCGGCTGACGTTCTCAGGTCTGTCGTATCCGTATACATGGAGAAGCATTTGGCGTCGCACCGGCCTTCGGGGGAGTTCGACTTCTTCGAGCGGCAGGCAACATTGGCGGGCGAGCGCGTAACGGCTCACGAACGGGATCTCTTGCGATCGATCAATCAAGGCATCGTCGAGCCCACGCTGCAACGCGACCTGGCACTGCAGAAACTGGCAGAGTCGGAAGCAAGCTATAGGCAGCTGCTGGTCTCGATCACTGAGAAGGAGAGAAGGATTATCGCCCTTAAGAAGGAGCTCTCCGCCGAGCCCGAGCGGGTCACCACACAAGTTCGCCGCTCCGATAATCCACAGTTGCTCGAGAAACTGAAATCAACCCTGCTGACTCTCGACCTGCGCCGCACCGAGTTGTCTACTCGATACCAGCCGGACTATCGGCTGGTGCAGGAGGTCGACAAACAAATTCAGCAAACTCGCGAAGCAATCGCGGGCGAGGCGCTGGACCCCGTTCGAGATGAAAGCAGCAACAGGAGTCCTCAATACGAATGGGCCAAGAGCGAACTGGAACAATCTGAAATCGATGTCGAATCCTTGCGTGCCCGGGCGGCGGGTCTGGCCAAAGTCGTGCTGGATTACAACACGTTAAGCCGTCAACTGGGACGGGCCGCATTGGCCAACCAGGAGATCCTCCGGGAAACCAAGAATGCGGAAGGTAGCTACCAACTCCTCTCCAGAAAAAGGGAGGAAGCCCGCATCGGTGATGCCTTGGACGAACGCCACGTCCTGAATGCTGTGGTAGTTCAACAGCCATTCACGCCTGCTGGCTCGAAACCCTCGCTGTTGAGCATGGCCGCGATCGGAATATTTCTTGCGAGCGCCGTCAGTACTGGTGTCGCGTTCGCCTCCGATGCTTTGGATCCCACATTCCGGTTCCCGCAGGAAATTACCCGATACCTCGACACTCCGGTTCTGGCATCGCTGCCCAATAACTGGCAGTCTTCCCTTCCAGGAGATTCGGCATGAATGCCATCCCTGGTACATGGGGAGTGGAGGAATCGAGGAAGCCGTTCCTCCCATGGCTGCCTGACTCGTTGTCCGTCAGAGCGGACGAAACTCTGCTGGCGACGCATGCCGTGGCCAAGCGCGACCACTGCACTACAGCCACTTTTGCTGAACGACAGCTCCAGCAACTCATCACACGCGTCTTCTTCCCAGGATCGCCCAGACCCTTGCGTCAAGTCGTCTTCCTCGACGTCGAACGCGGCGGCCCAGCGCCGAGTGTTTGCGCCCAAGTCGCACGCATGCTCGCGAGTCAATTATCGGGAAGCGTCTGCGCAGTGGACGCGGATTACGAAGAGCGTCAGTTGGAGAGGTCCTTATGCCCTAATTTGGGGCCGTCGGACGCACCCTCGATGACAGGCGTCAGCGGGATACAGGCGAGCCACAATCTGTATCTTGTTACATCCTCCACGTTCCTGGGTACCAATAATGGCGGGTTCAACGCACTTAAACTGCAGTCAAGGATGAGCGAATTGAGAAGGAAGTTTGACTACCTGCTGCTGCACGGAGGACAAGCAGATTCTCACGTCCCGACTCTGCTGGGGCAATTCGCTGACGGTGTGATTCTCGTTGTGCAGGCCGGTGTGACCCGGCGGTCAGTGGCGCTTCGGGTCAAGGAAAATCTGCTGGCAACCCATGTTCGTCTGCTCGGGGTTGTGCTTGCCGGCAGAGAGTTTCCGATACCGGAACGGATTTATCGCTCGCTGTAAGACACCAACATAGCGGCTCAAGCCTGCCCGGCACTACGGCCCACGGCTGGCTTGACGCAATCGACGGTCGAACGGCTTAGAGCTTGTTACTTCGAAAATGGAAATTTCCACAAAACATGCCTGGGACTGGGATGGCGGAGCTTCGTCCAGCTTCGATCGATCGCCCGAGCTGCAAGCTCTTTCCTGGTACGCATTACAACTGCGTCCTCAGTTCGAAAAGAAAGCAGATGCGTTGCTGCGGAGCAAAGGCGTCGAGACCTTCCTTCCGCTTCTGCAACGAGTCCATCTTTGGAGTGACCGGCGTAAGCGCGTCTTCATGCCGCTTTTTTCTGGTTACGAGTTCGTCCATGCACAGCTGTCGACGGAGATTCGCAACCGGATCTTGCGAACCGACGGCGTTGTCTCTTTCGTCGGTACGGCAAACGGGCCGACCGTTGTTCCCAGTCTTCAAATCGATTCTCTTAAACGATTGATGGAGACGGGCTGCGAGTGCGCTATTCGCCCCTTCTTACATGTAGGACAGCGAGTGCGTATCGCGAGCGGGGCTTTGCGCGGAATCGAAGGTATCCTGAGCGAAGATGCTCGAAACCGATTAATCGTCTCTGTGGAATGCATTGAGCGATCCATTTCCGTCCTTATCGAAGGATACGATCTGGAAATAGCCTGAGATGTCGACCTTCCCGTCTCCCAGACCTCCCCAAGAAGGCACTCTCGTTGCGCGACTGGTTCCCGGTATGCGGGCTGGCCTCCCGGCCGCCTCACGCAAAAAGCCGGCGTCCCCGGTCAACCCTGCTTTTCTGTTCGCCCATGCCCTTGGAAAGCCAAGCCTTGGACAGCATCAAGCAAAACTGGAATTGCGTCCGCCACTACCGAAAGACCACGTTCTTCTCGATTTCGTCTCCGACTTCGGAATCGTCTTCGGCGTCAGCGGTCTTATTCACGCCCTGACGCGGGGAATGCCTGGCAGCTCCTCGCTGCCCAGAGTTGGGTCTCACGCCATCGCGTCGGATCTGGGCGTCATTCTGATATTTGCAGTTTTGATTTCCAGTCTGCGTAATATGCGTGCCGCCACCCAACACCCCGGACACCTTGATTCGCTGGCGAGAAACATCCGGTCGGTAGGCGCTGCCACGGTAGTCCTATGGCTAGGTCTGCGCCTGTCAGTGGGCAGCACCACAGCGTCCATCACGCTTGCCTGCGTCGCGGTTGCGAGTTTGTTGGCCCTTTGCATTCGCGATTGGTTTACCAGTGTTTTGCCCGCACCTCGGTCGAGAGGTCGCAGGCACAAACGAGTCTTGATCGTGGGCAATACATTCGCTGGACGCAACATTGCCGAGTATCTCGACCAGCATCCCGAGATGGAACGACTGGTAGTGGGCCTCCTTGACGACTCAGTCAAGCGTGGAGCCGGAGTTATCGGGTCGGTGGACAGCCTCTCACGAGTTGCGCGGGCACAGTTCATAGACGAAGTGATTGTCGCTCTGCCCCGCGATCCGGAACGCACCCGAACCGTCGTTTATGCCGCACGCGCCCACCATCTCGATATCCAAGTCGTTCCTGACTATTTTGACTGTTCGCCGGAACTAGTCCGCATTGAGAGGTTCGGCCCCGTCCCGGTGATGCCGCTGCACGAGGAGCCGATTCCAGCCGGCACGCTGTTTTGTAAACGCCTGCTGGATTTCGGCCTCTCGGCGGCAGGACTCCTCGTACTTTCCCCTCTGCTGGCCACCATCGCCCTCGCCGTTCGCCTCGACTCTCCGGGACCGGTCCTTTACACCGCACCACGAGCGGGCAAGAAGGGCACCAGATTCCTCTGCCGCAAGTTCCGCACCATGTGCGTCGACGCCGACCAGTTCAAAGACAGTCTCCGTTCGCATAACGAACGCGAGGGCCCGATGTTCAAAATCTCAAACGATCCGCGGGTGACTCGTGTCGGGCGATGGCTAAGACGTTACAGCCTTGATGAGCTACCGCAATTGTGGAATGTCCTTGTCGGCGATATGAGCCTTGTCGGACCGCGCCCGCACCCGATGGATGACTATGAACGCTATGATCTCCCCGACCTGCGCCGCCTCGACGCCATGCCAGGGCTGACCGGCGCGTGGCAGGTTTCCGCTCGCCGCGACTCCTCTTTCAGCAAGAGCATGGCTCTTGATCTCGACTATATCGACAACTGGAGTCTCTGGACCGACCTCCGCATCCTGCTGCGCACCTTCGCCGTGGTCGTTCGAGGCACTGGAGTCTGATGCCGTTACTGCTCGCCGCCAGACCCAGAACGGTTTCTGATTGGTCGATCGGCTTAGGAGTATGGCCTCTCCATGCGCTGCTTGCGGCCCCTGCTTATCTATATCTCGGCACTCTGACCATCATGTTGTTCCGTCCACCGGACGTAGATCTTTATCACTTAGATCGAATTGCCTTTGCAGTTCTCGTGTTCGCAGTCGTGTTGCGGTCCCTCTGGCGGCATGACACGTTATTCCGTCACTGGACGCTCACATTGCCGATGCTCGCCCTCACTCTCCTCGCTGGGTGCAGCGCGGCAGGCCAAAGCTTCGATCCGCAGACCTGGAGCCTGCTCTCCGCCGAATTCATCGTCCCGTTCACAGTCTTCCATCTGGCCGGGAGTGTTTTTCGGACGCCGGAGTCTCGCCGCAAATTCGAGTTTTTCTCCGTATGCGTTCTTGCCTATCTCACTTTCCAGGCAATTGCTTTCCTCCTCGGATGGAACGCGCTGGTATTCCCGCGCTACATACTCGATGACAGCCTGGGAATTCACATCGACCGCGCGCGCGGGCCTTTCCTGCAAGCCGTCGCGAACGGAGTCAGCCTCCTCGTCTTTGGACTTATCACGCTCGACTGCTACCGCCGCCGCGTACTAAGTCGCGCGGGGTTGATTGCTCTTGCTCTGCTGCCCGTAGCCGTCTTCGCCACCATGACCCGGGCGGTGTGGATCGCAACGGCGGCATCCGCTCTGGTTCTTCTATTTCGCGTTAAGACACCTCACGTTCGTAGAGCAGGTCTGTTGTTCCTTGTCACCTGTGTACTCGGCGCCCTCTTTGTACTGAGTATCCGGAGCTTGCGTGACTCGTCGATGGATCGTGTCACCGAATCCGGCCCCGTCGAAATCCGCGAAGCGATTTATCAAGCAAGTTGGGACATGATTCGCGAGCGTCCTCTGCTCGGTTGGGGACAGAATCAGATGCCCGCCGAGGTCGTCCGCCGCATGCCGGAGTACGATCTTGACGCGTACTGGGCCCACAACACCTATCTGGAAATGCTGGTCGAGCACGGCATACTGGGCCTGGTCCTTTATGCCTGGATCATCGTTGCGCTGTTTCGGCTAGGGCGGCACTCGCCCTCTGCAACTTTCACCGTAGTCTGGCCCATCATCCTCGGCGTATACGTCTTCAATTCCTTCTTCGTCGTGATGAACTACCAGTTCGTCAACGCTCTCGTTTACACCATCGCAGGCATCGTGGCCAGCGACACTTCGCCGGAGTCCGTTGAGCGCTACCGCTAACTCGATAGCTCCCGCCACAGTTTTTAACGCGCCGCGACCCACCGGGGAAACAACCGCGCCGAAATTAGAACGGCTCGCTCGGCGTAGCATCGCCTATCTGGTTCTACGTTACGGCCTGAGCATGTTGATCAACGTGGGCAACATGCTAGTGCTCACATGGTGGATTGGCCCTCACGCATACGGCATTTTCGTGACCGCGGTCGCCTTTACGACATTCTTGAGCAGCCTGAGCCGGTTCGGCGTTGATACTTATCTGGTCCGCTGTGATCCTGCGCCCGCAGACGACGACTACAACGCAGGATTCACCGTTATTCTGGCGCTGTCGTTAGTACTGCTGGTCATCGGAATCGGCGCAATCCCCATCCTGATGCGCTGGTATTCCGGTTCCGAGTTCGTATGGCCCTATCTCGCCCTGCTGACGACCGTACCTCTAATTGGAATTGCCGGCCCTCCCTTCGCCAAGCTGGAGCGCGCGCTTGATTTCCGCAGCGTCTCCGCCATCGAACTTGCCGGACAACTGACAGCTCTGCTCGTCTCCATTTTTCTGGCCATTGCCAAGACCGGAGTGTGGGCACCAGTCGGCGGCTTCATTTTGTGGCAGCTCGTCACGCTTGTTAGCGCATCCGCCAGGACCCGGTTTCTCCCCAAACTCCACCTTGACTGGCGGAAGACGAGATCCATGCTGGAATTCGGCTTCGGCTTTTCCGCCTCTATACGCGCCTGGCAATTGCGGACTCTGGTGAACCCGCTGCTGGTGGGACGTTTCGCCGGACCCGAAGCCGTCGCCTATGTCGGGCTGGCAATTCGCATAGCCGAGGCACTGAGTTTTGTCCGTACCGCCGCTGGCAGGCTGGCGATTGCCGGACTCGCTCGTCTTCAACACGACCGCGCGCGCTTCCAGTCCGCTCTGCAAAAGGCGTTGGAGATGCAGGTCGCCAGCCTCGGCCCGCTTCTTTGCTTCTTCGCGATCGCAGGTCCATGGATCGTGCCTCGCTTGCTCGGATCGCGATGGCTGCCCGCGCTCGATGTGTATGCCTTCGTCGCCGCCGGCGTCCTCATCAACTCCGTTTTCAACCTGCAAGCGTCGGCATTGTTCGTGATCGGCCGCCAATGGGCAGTCTTGCGTGCTTACGGATTGCACGTCGTATTACTGGCAATCGGCAGCGCTCTTTTGATCCCTCGAATCGGCATTCGTGGTTATGGATGGGCGGAGTTGCTGGCTTGCCTGGGCTACCTATTGATCCTCACCAGCCTCAGCGGCGCCGCGCGCTTGTCTTACCGAAAGCTGCTCTCGATCACTGCATTGTTTCTCGCGCCTTTGCTCCTGCTGATCGTAAACGTCCGCAACGTGACGGCGCTTAGCCTCCCGGTTTTCATCGGCTTCGTCACGATTGGGTCTTCACAGTTCTCGCCCGTCTTCAGGCTTAAGTCAGGACTTCCGGTCGCGCGTCACTGCAAGCATCTTCTGACGTTCCTGCAGAAATTCCAGCAACGGGGTGCGCATTACGGAGTGGCGGTTCTCCATTGCCGGTTGGCAGCATCGGTATACACCGCACGGAAGCTATTTCATACCGCTCTAAACCACCGACGCTCCCTGATAACGGAAGGCGACCTTCCGCGAGCATTCCACTTTCAGCCCGAGACAATTCCCCAGATAGTGGAATCCATACCTCAAGAACTCAAGAACGCTGCGGTCTATGAGGCCGACAACATCCTCATGGGACGTTTTGTCTTCCGTGGCCGCGAATTACATTTCACCAGCGCGATTGATTGGCAGGCACGTCCGAACGGTAGCCTATCGTGGCAATGGGATCTGAACCGGCACCTGTTTTTTCTCAGGCTGGGTACGGCGTACTACTACACCGGTGAACAGAAGTACCTGGATGCGCTGAAGGACCTATGGCGAGGTTGGATCAAGGCGAACCCCGACGGCAGCGCCAACTGGCGGGAACCCTTCGAGGTCGCGGCCCGATTGCAAAATTGGATCTGGGCTTATTTCCTTCTCGCCCATTCCCACAGAGTCGATCAGGCCCACCTGCTTCCATTCGCACATGCGATGCGCGAGCATGCCGATTACCTCGCTTATCACCTCGAATATCACTGGCCCAACAATCATCTACTTCTGGAGAGCAAGGCTCTGTACGAATTCGCGCTGTTGTTTCCCGCGCTCGACGCTCGAAGCTCCTACTTTCGCCGTTCAAAACGCATACTTGAAGAGCAGATCGGCGCGCAAATCCTGCCCGATGGAGTTCACTGCGAGCTTTCTTCGATGTATCACCGCGTCGTCGCTGGAGAACTGGAAGAGTTGGCAACTCTGGAAGAGACGCTCGCGCAGGATGTCGAGCACCGGTCGACGTTGGCCGCGCCTACGGTGCAACGCATTCACACCTTGAAAGAATTTTCTCGTCGCTTAAAGCGAGGGGACGGCTCCATTCCTCTTCTTGCTGATTCCGCCGAGGCCGATACTTACATCCGATTTGACTTCGCCACTCCCCAAAACAACGATCTTAATTACTGGATGAACCGCAGCACTCCTGCCGG
>JBPYEW010000075.1:0-14537 GCA_051984555.1 Terriglobales bacterium
GTCATCGCCAATGGCGAAAACGCTGCCGCCGGGTTCGGCATCACTCCGCCCCTCGTTGAAGAACTGTTCGAGACCGGGATCGAAGTTCTGACCACCGGCAACCACATCTGGGACAAGCGCGAGATCATTGACTACTTCGAGTCCGCCAACGGCAATCCGTACAGTCCCGCTCGCCGCGTACTCCGTCCGGCTAACTACCCGGCAGGAATGCCCGGAACCGGCGTCTACGAAGGCCGCACCAAGGCTGACGTGCCTTACGCCGTCATCAATCTCCAAGGCCGCGTTTTCATGACCAGCAACGATGATCCCTTTCGCAAAGCAGACGAGTTGCTGAAAGAGATCAAAGCCAAGATCATCCTCGTTGACGTCCATGCCGAGGCCACGTCAGAGAAAGTCTCCATGGGTTGGTACCTCGACGGCCGCGTCACTGCCGTCCTTGGCACACACACGCACGTCCCCACGGCCGACGAACGGGTCCTTCCGGGAGGCACCGCCTACCAGACCGACGTCGGCATGACGGGACCATACGACAGCGTGATCGGCGTAAAGAAGGAGCTGATTATTCAGCGGTTCTTGACCAACATGCCGGCGCGATTCGAGGCAGCGACCGGCGATGTCCGTCTCTGCGGCGTCGTCATCGATTGCGACGAGTCGACCGGGCATGCACGGTCCATCCATCGCGTCATGCTCACTTGAGCTTGCCTGCAAGAAATCCACCCTTTATCGTTCCAGACAGGTACTAAAGGAATCTGACGTCAGAGAGTAGAAAGCCTTCTTACACGGTACAATTTCCGCAATGCGTCTTGTTCCAGCCATTTTGCTTTTGTGCCTGAGTTCGGCCTTCGCCGCCGACACAGCCGCGCGTCCCGCGCCCAGCTTTTGCGCCACGCTGAACTCGGGCACTGTCGGCTGCACTGCGTCGAAAGGAGACCGCAAATCAGCCAAAACTGCTTTCGACAAAGGCGTGAAACTCCGGGCAGCCAATCGCCTCGATGAAGCGCTCAACTATTTCGAAGAAGCTTCGCACCTGCTTCCGAATGACGCTGAGTTTGCAACCGCCCGCGAGATGACGCGTCAACAACTCGTGTACAACCATATCCAGCGCGGCAACGCGGCCATGGACACTGGCAAGCAGGTAGAAGCCATCGCCGAATTTCGCAGCGCGCTTCACTTCGATCCCGACAACCAGTTTGCCCAGCAGCGACTCCAGGATTCTGCTGGCGTCACCGCTCCGCGCCTGCAGGGCCCGGTTCGCGTTTTTGCCGACGCAGGCGAGATCCAACTCGAGCCGCAGCCGAATCATGCTGATTTCCACTTTCGTGGAGACTCCCGTGACTTGCTCACGCAAATAGGGCAAGCTTTCGGGGTGACGATGATCTTCGACGACACGCTCGTTTCCCGTCGGGTACGATTCGACATCCAGAACGTCGACTTCGATACGGCAATGAACGTGGCCTCCGACGTTACCCGGACTTTCTGGACACCGATCGATCGCGCGCAGGTTTTCATCGCACAAGATACGCCTCAAAATCACAAGCAATTCGACCGCATGCTGGAGCGCACCTTCTACCTTCCGGCTGTTACTTCACCGCAGGAGCTGAACGACATTGTCAATGCGCTGCGCTCGGTTTTCGGCATCACGTTCATCTCTCAACGTCCCGCGACGAGTAGCATCACCGTCCGCTCGCCGCAGCGCACGCTTGATGCCGCAACGACGTTTATCGAGAACCTCGATTCCCTGAAGCCCCAGGTTGTCTTGGATTTCAAACTTTTCCAGGTGAGCCGCACTCTCACCCGCAATCTCGGGCTCAAGATTCCTGACCAGTTCCAGATATTCAATATCCCGGCCGGTGCGTTAACCGCGCTAGGCGGCCAGAATATCCAGGACCTCATCAATCAACTGATCTCGAGCGGCGGCATCAACCAGGCAAATACCAGTAGCATCTCCGCCCTGCTGGCGCAGTTGCAGAATCAGAACCAGAATCAGAACTCGATTTTCTCCCAACCCCTGGCTACGTTTGGGAATGGAACCACTCTATTTGGAGTTTCTCTCGGACAAGCGGGTGCAACCTTTTCGCTGAATCAGAGCGATGTGAAGAGTCTCGAACATGCCGTCCTCCGCGCCGGTCATGGCAATGCCGCCACCTTCCGCGTGGGAGAGCGCTTCCCTATCCTGAACGCAAGCTTTGCGCCGATTTTCAACAGCAGCGCTATCGCACAAGTCATCGGAAACCAAACCTTCGTCCCCGCATTTCCCTCGGTCAGCTACGAGGACCTTGGGCTCACGGTCAAAGCGAAGCCGCAAATTCACAGTACCGGCGACGTCAGCCTCGACCTGGAAATGTCGATCCGCTCTCTGGGCGCTACATCTCTCAACGGTGTCCCTATAATCAACAACCGGGAGTACAAAGGCTCAATCACGTTGGCCAACGGTGAGCCCGCCGTCGTGGCTGGATCGCTGACCCGCAACGACACCTTCAGCATGAATGGGATTCCAGGCTTTGGCAGCGTACCCGGCCTGAATAGGATTATGACCAGCAACAGCCAGCAGCATGATGACGACGAACTACTCCTGGTCGTCACACCTCACGTGGAAGCAGCCCCGAACAGTTCGCAGTCAGCCGTGTGGATGACGGTCGCACGTTAGCCTGAAATGGTCAGCAGGTCGAATCCCAGGCTCTTGCGGCTATTTCTTTTGCCCGGCGAACTCCACCAGCTTCTTCAAGATGTCTGGCGGCGTGTTCTTGATATCGCCGATCTTCCGCCCATTGATGAACAACGTCGGCGTGCCGGAAACGTCTACCGATTTTCCCAAGGCGAGCGAGCGATCGATACGGCTCTTCGTGTCCGGCTTGACTGCGCAAGCGGCGGTCTCATCCGCATTGCCCCCGGAACTGGTGGCAATCCCTTTTAACTTCTCGTCCGCGTTCGCCGCGGTTATGTCCGATTGAGCATTGAATACAGCATCCACAAATTTCCAGAACGCGTCCTTGTTGCTGCGACCGAGGCAATCCGCATACGACGCTGCTTTCATCGCCCAGTCATGCATCGGCAAGGGAAACTGCTGATACACGAATCGCACGTTCGGTTCATCGGCAACCAGCTTCTCAACAACCGGTTGCGCATCTTTGCAATGCGGACACTGAAGGTCGCTGAACTCGACCAACAACACGTTGGAGTTCGCAGGCCCCTTCGACGGACCGTTCACGCCCTTCTCCAGGCGTTCTCGGTCGGCGTCAAACGGATGAGCCCCGAAAGGAATGATTTGGCCCAGGACAGCATGCTTCTCATCCTCGCTGACATAGAAAACGGTGTTCTGTTCGCCCTGCGGCGTGGCCAGCTTCACCGTGACCTCCGCCAATCCCTGTGCCGGCGATGGCTTGATCGACACAATTTTCCAGCTCGTTTGCGTGTCCCAGCCAAATGTCTGCTGCAGAAAGCCGTTCACAGTCTCTTCCGAGGGCAGTCCGGCCGGAGTCGGCGCACTTTGCGACGGATGTGCAGCGGCCACCGCATGCTTGGGCGCCTGGTTCTGTTGAGCAACCGCAATCGTCACGGCGAGCGCAAGCGTGAGAGAGACAGCAACGTGTCGAAACATGGAATCCTTTGTTGAGTGCAAGATTTGTGAACGTGTCTTACAAGTTACCACGCAAGCGGAGTCTGGGAACAGTTACGCTTCGTATCGCGCTGCAATGGGGAATCGTCTGCCGTAACCGAACGCTTTGCCCGAAATCTTCAGCCCTGGCGCTGCCTGCTGTCGCTTGTACTCGTTTCGATCGACCATCACGATGACGCGCCGCACTAGTTCGAGATCCAGATTGTGGTCCTTCGCGATCTGTTCGGCTGTATGCATGTCTTCGATATAGTCTTCGAGAATCGGATCGAGAATCTCGTACGGCGGCAACGTGTCCGTGTCCTTCTGGTCGGGTCGTAATTCGGCGGAAGGCGGCTTTTCCAGCGTAGCTTGCGGGATGACCGGCTTGCACGAATTCACATACTGGCTGATCTTGTAGACCATAGTCTTCGGAACATCCGAAATGACCGCCAACCCACCCACCATGTCGCCGTACAGTGTGCAATACCCCACGCCCAACTCGCTCTTATTTCCCGTGCTCAACACGATGGCGCCGAATTTATTTGCCAGCGCCATGAGCAATGTGCCACGCGCTCTGGGCTGAATATTCTCCTCCGTCACATCTTCCGGCAAGCCTGCAAAGACCGGCGCCAGCACCTTCTCATAGCTCGCGAACACCTCGCTGATGGAGAGCAACTCGAAACGAATTCCAAGATTTTGAGCCAGCTGCCGTGCATCTTCGATCGAACCTGGCGATGAGTACGGTCCCGGCATGCCAATGCCAATGACGTTATCCCGTCCAATAGCATCCGCCGCAATGACAGCCGTCAGCGCCGAATCGATGCCCCCACTCAACCCGACAATGACCCGCGAGAACCCGCACTTGCGAACATAGTCGCGTGTACCAAGCACAAGTGCCGCATACGCCTCGCCCGCTTCGCCTTCGATCTGGTCATGCAGTTCCCCCGTCAGGCTGCTCGAATCGAACAACACCAGGTCTTCTTCGAAAGATTTTCCTCGCGCAATGACTTCTCCCGCCGGATTCAAAACCAGGCTCGACCCATCGAAGATCAAGCTGTCATTGCCGCCTACCTGGTTGACCATGACTACCGGAACCCGGTTGTTGGTCGCAATCGATGCCAGCATGCGCCTGCGGAAATCCCGTTTGCCCACCCAAAACGGCGAAGCCGAAATGTTGAGAACGAAATTCCCACCTGCCCGGATCAGCGCTTCCACCGGATCGAATGTATACAGCCGACGATTCCAGAACCGCTTGTCGTTCCACGCGTCCTCGCAAATCGTCAGCGCCATCCGGTTCCCGCAGAAGTCGAAAAGCTGCTGTGAGGTCGCCGGCGCGAAGTTCCGCATCTCGTCGAAGACGTCGTACGTGGGCAACAGCATCTTCGACTGCAGGAACACCTGCTTGCCATCCTGTAGCAACACCGCCGAATTCATCACCGACTTCCCGGTTCCTGCCTGCGCCGGAGTGACTTGTCCGCAGATCACCGCAATCCCCCGCGTCTGCTCGGCGATTCTGTTCGCGAATTCCTGGTTCCGGGCTACAAAACTCGGCAGTTCGACCAAGTCCCGCGGCGGATACCCGCAAATCGACAACTCGGGAAAAAGAATGAGTCCTGCCCCGGCGCTGCGCGCGCGTTGAGCAAACGCAATGATCTTGGCGGAATTTCCCGCGAAGTCCCCGACCGTGGGATTGATCTGACCGAGCGCGATCTTCACGATTTAAGTGTAAAGGGCAGGGTTGAAGAAGGCCAACTTGACAGGAACAACTGGAAGAGGAAGGTACACCGGCCGTAATCGCACGCGCGGCCGGCGCACCTTAGAACGAATCAGGCCGTCTTCTTGCCGAACATACCTTCAAGCCGGTTCTCGATTCCCTGCGCGCCTCCTCCGGAAAGGGCGCTCTCCAATTGGCTGGATATCGGACCCGGCAGGCGTTGCTTTAGAAATTCGATTACGGTCTGTGCGGCGGATTGTGCTTTGCTGTCGTCCAGTCCCACACGCGATTTCAGCTGCTCAATCAGTTCGTTCATGTTCCCTCCTAAGCACCCTCAGATGACGACCAGCGCTGGATGGTAGTTTGGAAATCCAGAAGATTCGAGCTCTGCTCGTCTTCTCCGCTATTGGAAGGCTGTCGCGAGTGTCTGCCGAGGGTGATAACTGCGGGTTGAGCGTATTACTGTGGTCCGTTTCCGGGTCCCGGAGATCCGGTTCCACCCGGGCCCGGTGCGCCTCCTGGCCCCGGCGACGATGGGCCGGGGGGAGCCCCCATAGGCGGAGTGCTTCCCGATGGTATGGTCTTGGGCGTAGTCTCGTCTGGCATCGGCTCACCGGGACGCCGCAACGTGGGAGCATTCGCTGGCCGCGGCTGTTGTTCACTCGCCTTCGCAACGCTTTCAGCGGGCTTGATCTCGATTTCCTTGTCGGTCCGAACCACCTTCTCGCCGCCAACCTTCATGGTCTCAACCCGTGTAACCTCGTCGCCGACAAATCGCACGAAGTCCACATCCTGCGGCGGGTCGCCGTAAATCCACTCCTCGTACTCCGTCTCTCCATCTCTCTCGCGCAGTTTCTTCGGAGGACGGCCTTTCGCGTAAATCACCATCTCGTGATTCATGCCCACGAGGACATGGTGTCCCTTGATCGCATCCTGCACTTTCGGAGGCACGGTTTGAAGATAGGCCTCCAGCGGCGACTTCGAATTGAAGTCAAATACCGGCCACAGCAGCGCCTTCAACTGCAAAGGAGTAAGTTCGGGAACCGATCGGTCAAAAAGAAGATCGACAAACGAACCCCTCGGATTCGCGCGGTTATCGTTCGGGGCGACCGGCGTGCTGCCCCCGCCACCGCTGACTTGGATCCGCTGGTACCACTTCTTCCTCTTGACCGGACCGCCATTGATTTCGAAATGGATCGCATGATCCTTGATCTGAATGTCCGTAATCTGCGCGAGGTCTCCCGCCTTGGTAGCCGGCCCATACGTCGCCATCAACATCTGCAACTGCTCGCCGCCTGGCGTGGTCACCCCATCCTTCAACGTGATCCCGGTCTTGCCCATGGGAAACGGCGTGCGCACGTACACCAATTCCGCATTGAACGCGTGTATCAGGTTCATACGCGTCTCTTTGGACATAGGCGGCGCTTTCGCGAGCGCAGCTTTCGTTTCTTCGATGGACGGGAGCTTCGGAGGTTCTACAGCTTGTGGTGGGCCTTGTTTCTCATCAGCGGCAATTGCCAAAACAGAAAACAGGCTCAGGACACCGAGGGCGAGGGTACGGCTTACCTTCATGGGATTCCCGCTGCAACTTGGATTCATTATAACGCCGTAAGGATGGCAGGGTTCCAGCGGGTCAACCCCCAAATCCCCCGGCGGTCCGCCCACTTCCCTATTCAGAAATGGGCTCTTAACCTTTGTCACCTGGGTGAAAGGAAAGCGGTTTCGCTAAAACAAGGCAGGAAGAACTGACCGAAGCTATGTGCCCGATCCGCTGGCCTTCTTCAACTGGTTCTGCAGCAGGTTGCCCATGAACTGGGATTGCAGCTTGTGCGCGCACAACTCGCCGCACACGTACAAAGCTCCCTCTGTTCGGGCGAGTTCTTCGTTCCATGGCGCGAGATACAAAACTGGAGCCTTGAACTGATCGATAGACGTCCACATCAGCCACCAGCGATCGTCGGCTTTCTTGATCAAGCCACAATTCGGACCGGCACAGCGGTAGAGAGAAGTTGAGAGCATAGAGGAAGCAATTTGCAGTTAGCAGCTAGCAATCAGCATTTATCACAAAACATAAAACCCTCGAAGGCCACACGGAAGGGGGTTTTTGGACGCGACTACAAATTTTCAGCCGAGTGCTAATCGCTGACTGCTAATTGCTGTTCATTGTACCCGACCCTCAATGGTAGATCAGGTACTTCTCCCGCATCTTCACAAATTCCTGCAGGCGATCCTGCCACTCCTGCGCAATGCGCCGCGGATCCATGCCCTGCGCAATCTGGTCCGATACCGTCTTGTTCGCCAGGATGTCAATCATCTTCGGCAGTTGCCACTGATCGGGGTAGAACTTATGCAACGCGGACGCCAATTCGATTCCCAGTTCCGGGGAATCCAGCACATTGCGGCCGGTTAGGACAATGTTGATGCCCTCGCACTTCTGACCAGAGTAATTGCTCGATGTCGGCGTGAAGGTCACCGGAACAAAGCGTACGCCCGCAATTTCGCGCGCATTCAAGTACGCCGCAAATTCTCGCCCTTTGATCCAGGGTGCCCCTAGCAACTCAAAAGGTGTATCCGTGCCGCGGCCCACCGACACGTTCGTTCCCTCGACCAGCGCCACACCCGGGTACAACACCGCTTCCGTTACGCTGCGCAAATTCGGCGACGGATTGATCCACATCAAGCCGGTGGAGTCATACCAATCTCCACGCAGCCAGCCTTCCGTAGGAACCACTTTCAGTTTTGCATTGATTCCCCGCTCGGCATTGAACATTTGCGCCAGTTCTCCGAGCGTCATGCCGTGCCGGACCGCTACTCGCCAATAGCTGGTGAAATTCTCATGACCCGGTTCCGCGACCGGCCCTTGCACAAATGAACCGGTAATCGGATTAGGCCGGTCCAGCACGATCACTTCGATACCGGCCTTCGCCGCTACTTCAAGAAAGTATCCGGTCGTCGTCTCATACGTATAGAACGGAACACCCGCATCTTGAATGTCGATGACCACGGCGTCCAACTGCTTAAGCACATCCACCGAAGGATGCCTCGCTGCGTCCGTCCCTCCATAAACGCTATAGACGGGGACCTTGGTCGCATCATCCACCGAATTGCCTACGTTAAGCTTATCGAGTTCCCCGGTGACACCGTGCTCAGGGCTGAAGATCGCCTGTAAGGAGACTCCCGGTGCTTTCGCCAACACATCGATCGTTCGCCGCCCTTCCGCATCCACACCGGTTTGATTGGTCACAATGCCAATCTTCTTGTTGGCGAGCGACACGCCCATGAATTCGAAATTGTGGGCCTCCAATACATCGATGCCCGTCTTCACCGTTCCATTGCGCGCGGCCAGTTTGCGGCCGCCTGACAACATCTCGTTGTATCCCGTCAGGCTCTGCCACTGTAATTTGTTTTTTTCTGCGACTGTCAAGGGCAGCGCAGCCGCCACTGCCGTCGCTACCCTCGTCCTTAGCGAGACCGCATATCCCTTGCCGCGAGGATGCACCGAATTCGTCAGCAAAATGATGTAAGTCTTCGTGACCGGATCGATCCACAGCGATGTTCCGGTGAAACCGGTATGCCCAAAGGACCCTACGGGAAGCAAGTCTCCCCGATTTGTTGAAAACGGTGAATCGATATCCCATCCGAATCCGCGAAGCGAGGTCGCGTTCGGTGGTTGCTGCGGAGTGCTCATCTTCTCAATGGCCAAGGGCGTCAGCACCTTGCTGCCGCTCAACAAAGCTTGCGCAAATTTCGACAAATCATCCGCCGTTGAAAACAAGCCCGCATGTCCCGCGACGCCACCCATGCGCCGTGCCGTCGGATCATGCACAACGCCGCGCAGCATGACATTGTTCTCGTCATACTCAGTCGGTGCGATTCTCGGTCGCCAAGTTGCCGGCGGCAAATACCGCGTGTGCGTCATCTTCAAAGGACCAAACACGTGGGTTGCGGTGTAGTTCTCCAGTGCCATGCCCGACACTTGCTCGACCATCGCGCCCAGCGTGATGAAGTTGACATCGCTGTACACGAACTGCGACCCCGGCGGCACCTCCGGCTTATCAGCGAACGCCATGCCGTACGCCGTCGTCTTTCCTGTCCACGGCATCTTCAGGTCGAGGTCCGGTTCAAGACCCGAGAAGTGAGTCAACAGTTGCCGGACGGTGATGTCCTCCTTCCCGTTCTGACCAAATTCCGGCAGATAGCGCACTACCGCATCATTCGGCCGGATCTTGCCATCCTCGATCAGTTGCATCACCGACGTAGTCGTCGCCACTACTTTGGTCAGCGACGCGAGATCAAAAATCGTATCGAGCGTCATGCGTTCGCGCCGCGGTTCCAGCGCGCGATACCCATATGCCTTGCGATACACCACTTGCCCGTTATGCCCGACGAGAACCACCGCCCCCGGGATCTGCCCTGCATCAATGGCCTGCTTGATGATCGGGTCGATCACGCTCAGCCGCGATGCCGCTGCCGGCTTCCCTGCACTCTCGGCTGCAGCCAACAGCGTCCCGCTCAGGACGAACAAAACGACAGAAATGATGAAATGACGAAATCTAGGAGTAGTCACGTTTCTGGATTGAGTGAAGATGATCTGACTCTACACAACTGGTTACTCGATTCTCAAGGAACAGTGGTGCATGGTACTTATTTCGACACCGCCAATGCCTGCCGGAGGAGGTATGCCGCCTGTGGCTTTACCCTTCTCCCCGATATTGCTATAACCAACCTTCCCCTCAATGAGCGGCAATCACTTCATTCCCTGCGCCCCGCCCCCTGAGTTCTACGATCAGGACCAGCGGTTCCAGTCCGCTTTCACAATTCTCGAACAAGCCGTCGCCGACCATGTTTTTCCTGGAGCCGCTGCGGCGGTCACCTTTGAAGGCAAAGTGGTTGCTTTAAAAGCCGTAGGTCGATTCACCTACTCCGACGACTCGGCCCCCGTTCAAGCCGGCACAATCTATGATCTCGCCTCGGTCACCAAGGTCATTGCGACCACCGCAATGGCGATGATCCTTTACGAACGCGGCGAACTTGACTTGGAGATGCCCGTGTCTGGCGTCGTCCCCGAATTCACCTCCCACGACTCACGCCGCAACGAGATCACTTTCCGCCACCTGCTGGCACACTCCTCGGGTCTTCCCGCCTATGAAAAGCTCTTCCTCCGCGCTACAACCCGCGATGAACTCCTCCGCGCTGCCTACCGAATGCCACTCGCTGCCGATCCTGGTACCGCGGTCGCCTACAGCGACATCGGATTCATCATCCTGGGAGAGGCTCTCGCGCGCATCGCAGACACCACGCTCGACGAGTTCTGCCGCAGGGAAGTTTTCGGCCCTCTCGGCATGTCCAACACGACATTCAATCCCCCGGCGGCGTTTCGCGCTGACATTCCCCCGACAGTCGATGACCAAGCCTTCCGCCACAGGATCGTGCAGGGGGAGGTGAACGATGAGAACGCGAGCGTCCTGGGTGGCGTTGCCGGGCACGCCGGCCTCTTCGCCACAGCAGCCGATGTCGCCACCTTCGCCCACGTCATGCTGGAGGGCGGCCGACCAATTCTAAGGGCCGAAACCGTACGCCTTTTCGGCCAGCGCGAAACCGAACCGCCCGGCACCTCCCGCGCCCTCGGCTGGGACACCCCTTCCCCTCCATCCCAATCCGGGAACCATTTCTCTCGCGTCTCGTTTGGGCATCTGGGTTACACCGGCACTTCACTGTGGATTGATCCCGAGCGCCGGCTTTCGATTACCCTTCTTACTAACCGCACTTGGCCCGACACCCAGAACCAAGCTATTAAGCAGGTGCGGCCGCGATTCCATGATGCAATAGTAGAGACTTTGCTGTGAGGTGCAGTGATGGCTCCCCGCCTCCGCAGTTTCGGCTTGGGTGCTCTTCTGGCGGCCCTTGTTTTCGCCTTAGGCTATGTTTTTGATCTGCTGGTCGTTCGCGATCCTCACTGGGTCATCGGAGACGCACTCGCACTCGGAACTCTGATCGGCTTGGTAGTATTCGGTTACGAACAACGGCGTGCCCGGATGGTTGCTGAACAGATCCGCATCATTCGCGATATGAACCGATACATAAGGAATGAACTGCAAGTGATTGTTTCTGCTACGCCAGAGAATGGCACCCGCGCCAACGCCATCGGCCAGTGCGTTGACCATATCGATTGGGCTCTGCGCGAGATTCTGCCCGGTAAGGTGCATCTGCCGGAACCTCCCGAGGCCTCTGACCCCGTGAAACTCGGCCGTTCGGCATGAGCGCGGATTCCCGAAGACTTCTCCGCCGGTTGCGCACCGAGCAACCAAATCGCGCCTCTGCCGGGCTCGGCAGCAAATCGGCGCTGCAGATCGCCCGCATCATGAATGCCGAGGACGCCAAGGTTGCCTCCGCAGTCCGGCGTGCTCTCCCGCAGATTGCCAAAGCCATCGACCAGATCGCGCAAGCTCTGCGTCTCCGCGGTCGCCTGATTTACGTCGGTACCGGCACCAGCGGAAGGCTCGGCGCACTGGATGCCGTTGAATGCGCTCCCACCTTCAATGTTGACCCGAAAATGGTGCAGTTTGTTATCGCGGGCGGAAATCGCGCCCTCGGAGAAGCTGTCGAATCCGACGAAGATTCTGCCAAGCAAGGCGAACGTGCCATCGCCAGAAAACGCCCTAAAAAGAAAGATGTGGTGGTCGGAATCGCCGCCAGTGGCCGGACCCCTTTCACCGTCGCAGCGATTGAGTATGCCCGCCGGCGCGGCGCCTACACCATTGGACTGACTTGCAATCGCAATACTCCGATGGAGCGCTCCACCGATGTCACCATTGTGGTCGACGTCGGCCCTGAAGTACTTGCCGGTTCAACGCGCCTGAAGGCTGGCACCGCCGAGAAGATGGTCCTGAATATGTTGTCGACCGGCGCTTTCAGCCGCTTGGGTTACGTTTACGGGAATCTGATGGCCAACGTTCGCCCGCGCAATCTCAAACTCACCGAGCGCGGCATCGGCATCCTCGAGTATGCCGCCGGCGTCACCCGTGCCAAGGCGCGAAGAGTGCTGTCGCAGGCCGGCAACACCGCGGTCGCGATGGTTATGTTGAAAGCCGGGGTCGACCGGACTGCTGCAGAAAAAGCCCTGCGCGCTGCTCACCAGAATGTCGGAAGAGGTATTGAGATCGCCAGTCGCTCCAAATCCTGAACTCGGAAGGCCAGGTTACTTTTTTCTCTTTCCTTCACGGCGCAGCCCCGCCATCTGCATCCCAAGTGGCTACAATAGAGGACGCGCGCACATGGCCAATGGCGCCTATTTCAGGAATTATCTCGACATGGATAAGTTTGTCATTCGCGGTGGCAACCCGCTTCTGGGCACGATCCGCGTCAGCGGTGCCAAGAACGCTGCCCTCCCGGCCATGGCTGCCGCCCTCCTGACCGAAGAGCCCGTCGTCCTGGAAAACATTCCCCAGGTACGCGACATCGAGACCGAACGCCGTCTGCTGGCCGGCATGGGTGCCGAAGTTGAACTCGGCTATGGCAAAGCCCATCACCGCACTACCATCTGCTGCCGCGGCCCGCTCACTCCCGAAGTCCCTTACGAAGTCGTCAAAACCATGCGCGCCTCATCCCTCGTCTTGGGTCCTCTCGTCGCGCGCTCTGGCCGTGCGCGCGTTTCGCTGCCCGGAGGCTGCGCCATTGGCGCCCGGCCCATCGATCTCCACGTGAAGGGGCTGGAGAAACTAGGCGCGAAAGTGACTCAGGAACACGGCTACATAGAAGCCGCCGCCGACCGCCTCCGCGGAGCGGAAGTCGTTTTCGACCGCATCACCGTTACCGGCACCGAAGATGTCATGATGGCCGCCACCCTTGCCGATGGCGAAACCCTCATGCAGAACTGTGCCCGCGAACCCGAAGTCGTCGATCTCGCCGACATGCTCAATAAGATGGGCGCGAAGATTGAAGGCGCCGGCACCTCCACCATTCGTATTAAGGGTGTCGCCAAGCTGCGCGGAGTGAAGCACCGCATCATTCCCGACCGCATTGAGGCCGGAACATTCATCATTGCCGGAGCCCTCACCGGTGGAGACATCAACGTCACCGGCTGCGATCCTCACCACCTCGATGCTCTTCTCCAGAAGTTAATCGAAGTCGGCGTGAAAATCGGTCACAATGGGGACTCCGTCCGTGTTGTCGGCACCGCTGACTTGAAAGGTTCCGATATCCTCACGGAAGAATATCCCGGTTTTCCCACCGACATGCAGGCCCAGTACATGGCCCTTGCTACGCAGGCCGAAGGCACTTCGATCATCACCGAAAACATTTTCGAGAACCGCTTCATGCATGCGCTCGAGCTGGTGCGCATGGGCGCCAATATCAAGATCGAAGGTCGGCGCGCGATTGTCCGCGGTAAAACCCCTCTCAGCGCCGCCGCGGTACTCGCTTCCGATTTGCGTGCGTCGGCATCCTTGGTGCTCGCGGCCCTCGTTGCCGACGGCGAGACCATCATCGACCGCGTCTATCACATCGATCGCGGCTACGAGCACATTGAAGAGAAGTTGCGCGGCGTCGGAGCCCAGATCCGCCGCATCGGCGAGATGCTTCCGAAAAAAGTAGCAGCCCCCCTGGTGAGAGCGTAGCCGCATTCTTTATTAGCTCTAAGCACATCCTGTTCTCCACGAATCAGAGCCGTTAATCGGACCTCTGCGCGCCATCTCCCGAAAAAAAGAAATAGATGGCGCTACGGGGTCCTCGCCTGTAATCGGCTTGCTTCGATCTTTGAATGATGACGGAAGACTAGTTGCCAGGACTGAGTGCTGAATGCTGAGTGCTGAATGCTGAGTGCTATTTCACCACCCCACGCTCCGAGTCTTCGATGAAGCGGATGAGCATGTCGACATCTTCGCCGCGGTCGGGCTCGGCTTTCAGTTTTTCCAGCGCCTGCGAAGTGTTTAGCTTCGACGCCAGCAGTGTCTTGTAAGCGTGATGAATCTTGCGGATACGTTCGGCGGTGAAGCCGCGGCGCTGCAGACCAACAGAATTGAGACCGTAGGCGTGCGTGTCCCGCGCGGCAGCCGTCTTAGAAAACGGCAGGACATCTTTGGTGATGGTCGTACCTCCACCGATATAGGCGTGCGCGCCGATGCGTACGAACTGGTGCACCGGACAGAGCGCGCCCACCACCGCCCACTCTTCGACCGTGACGTGTCCGGCCAGGGTGGCGCCGTTGATCAGCATGGCGTGATCGCCGAT
>JBPYEW010000076.1:0-3879 GCA_051984555.1 Terriglobales bacterium
GTTGGTGCGCTCGTCGTGCAGGTCAGCCTGCACTTCCTTTCCGCCCAGGATGTTCTCCAGGCGCTTCAAGCGTTCGTCGGTAAGAATGCGGATTTCGTCGGAAAGATTCTTCTCCAGCTTGGCGATCTGTTGCGCTTCGATCGTCTTGGCGCGATCGTCCTTCTCCTGGCCCTTGCGGGAGAAGATCTTGACATCCACTACCGTGCCTTCAATTCCCGGAGGACAGGTAAGCGAAGCGTCGCGCACATCGCCGGCTTTCTCGCCGAAAATCGCGCGCAGCAGCTTCTCTTCCGGGGTGAGCTGCGTTTCGCCCTTAGGCGTCACTTTGCCCACCAGAATGTCGCCCGGCTTCACCGTCGCCCCGATGCGAATGATACCGCTCTCGTCCAGATCGCGCAGGGCGGACTCGCTGACGTTGGGAATGTCACGCGTAACTTCCTCCGGGCCCAACTTGGTGTCGCGCGACTCGATCTCGAACTCTTCGATGTGGACCGAGGTGTAGTAGTCCTCCTTCACCATCTTTTCCGAGACCAGGATCGCGTCTTCGAAGTTGTAGCCGCGCCAGGGCATGAAGGCCACCAGCACGTTGCGTCCCAGCGCCAACTCGCCGAAATCCGTGCAAGGACCATCGGCAATGACCTGTCCCTTAGTGACGCGCTGCCCGCGCTTCACAATCGGCTTCTGGTTAATGCAGGTGTTCTGGTTCGAGCGCTTGAATTTCGTGAGCTGGTATATGTCGCTGCCCACTTCGCGCGACAGCTGACCGGGATGATGCTCGCCTTCAACCCGCACGATGATACGCTCGGAGTCAACCGAGTCGACAATTCCGTTACGGCGGGCCAGCACCACGGCGCCCGAGTCACGGGCGGTTACTCCCTCCATTCCCGTCCCCACGATCGGGGCCTGGGCACGAAGCAGAGGCACAGACTGGCGCTGCATGTTCGCACCCATCAGCGCGCGGTTGGCGTCATCGTGCTCCAGAAAGGGAACGAGCGAGGCAGCGACGGAAACCAGCTGCTTCGGGCTGACGTCGATGTAGTCCACTTCATCGCGGTTGACCAGGACGAAGTTCCCCGATTTACGGGCGTTCACCAGGTCGGCCACGATGCGTCCCTTGTCATCGAGTTCGACGTTGGCCTGCGCGATGACATGCCGGTCTTCTTCCCAAGCCGACAGGTAGAACGAATAAGGCTCGTAATCGACTTGACGCTTGCGGCGGTCTTTGAGATCCGTGTTCAACTTCTCGATTTCGTGCTTTTCAATGTGATCGCCGACGCGGTGCTCACTATCACCGGCGTTAACTACGGTCACGTAGTCGAGCACGCGGCCATTTTTAACGCGCCGGTAAGGCGATTCGATGAACCCATAGTCGTTAATTCGCGCGTAACAGCTCAAGGAGGAGATCAATCCGATATTCGGACCTTCCGGCGTCTCAATCGGACAAATGCGGCCGTAGTGGGTCGGATGCACGTCGCGGACTTCGAATCCGGCGCGCTCCCGCGACAGACCGCCTGGCCCCAGGGCAGACAAGCGCCGTTTGTGGGTAATTTCCGATAGCGGATTGGTTTGATCCATGAACTGCGACAGCTGCGACGATCCGAAGAATTCGCGGATGGCCGCCATCACCGGCTTGGCGTTGACCAAGTCGTGCGGCATCGCCGTCGACATCTCCTGGTAGACGCTCATCTTTTCCTTAATGGCGCGTTCCATGCGAACCAGGCCAATGCGGAACTGGTTCTCGAGCAGTTCGCCGACGGCGCGTACGCGGCGGTTGCCCAGATGATCGATGTCGTCTACCGCGCCAATGTTCTTGCGCAGCTTCAGCAGATAGCGGATGGTCGCGTAGAAATCCTCCGGGTCCAGCGTGCGCTGTTCGAGGTTGGTGGCTTCCTGGTTTTCGAACAGTTTGATGTTGAACTTCAGCCGGCCCACACGCGAAAAGTCGTATTTGCGCGGATCGAAGAACATGCCGTGGAACAGAGCCGTGGCCGTGTCCAAAGTCGGTGGATCGCCCGGACGCAGCTTGCGATAGATCTCGATCAGGGCTTCCTGCGGAGTTTTTACCGAATCGCGGCGCAGCGTCTGGCTGATCACCGTGCCCACATCGTCGCGCTCGGGGAAAAAGACGTGAATCTCGACCACGCCCGAATCCAAGATCTTCGCCAGCTTCTCAGAGGTGAGTTCCGAGTTGGCTTCGAGCAACACTTCGCCGGTGGTGGTGTCGACCACGTCGCTGGCAACGTAGGCGCCTTCCAGGTCCGTAACATCGGCTTCCATCTCACTGATCTTGGCCTTGTGCAGTTCCTTGAAGTTGGCCTGATTGATCTTGCGGCCGGAGTGAATGATCTCCTCGCCCGACTTGTTCTTGACGCTGTGCGCCAGCTTCATGCCGATCAAATTGGTCGGCTTGTCAGGGTTTGCATCCACAGTCCAGAACACCTTCTTGTCGCGCACCGTCAGCTTGTCGACTGCGTAGAAGGTACGCAGAATGTCCTCACTCGATCGCAGGCCCAAGGCGCGAAGGAAAATGGTTCCCAGGAATTTGCGCTTGCGGTCGATGCGGACGTAGAGAACGTTCTTTTGGTCGTATTCGAATTCCACCCACGAACCGCGGTAGGGAATGATCTTGCCGAGAAAATAGGTGCGATTGTTGGCGGTTTCGAAGAACACGCCCGGAGAACGGTGCAACTGGCTGACGATGACCCGCTCGGTCCCATTGACAATGAAGGTGCCGTTCTGGGTCATCAGCGGCACATCGCCAAAAAAGACTTCCTGCTCCTTGATATCGCGGATCGAGCGGTTGCCAGTCTCAGCGTCTTTTTCGTAAATGGTCAGACGCATGGTGACCTTCAGGGGAGCGGAGTAGGTCATGCCACGCTCTTCGCACTCATTCACGTCGTATTTCAGCTGCAGTCCAACCGGGTCACCGCACTTGTTACAGAAATCGGGAGTGTTGGCGTTGTATGTGCCGCATTTCTGACAGAGCACCTCGCCGGGATGGAACGGATCGGTGATGACCGTCGAACCGCAGTTCTTGCAAGTAGTACGCAGGTGGTGCAGACCTTTCAGGTGTCCGCACTTGCACTCCCAGTTGCCGATGGCATAGTCAACGAACTCAAGTTGCGACACGTTGCGGAAGTCGGTGATGGGAAATACCGACTGAAATACCGACTGCAAGCCCGCGTCTTCGCGCTCGCTGGGCAGCTTGTCCATCTGCAGGAATCGGTCGTAGGAGCGCTTCTGCACCTCGATCAGGTTTGGAATCTGGATGGTTGCCGGAATCTTGGAAAAATCGAAACGATGACGGTGGGTATTGTTCTTCGACATTAAGGCTCCAACTTCGGGCGCGAACTGTTCTGCCCGCGTTCTGTCTATGCGGTGACTGATGTGGCGCGGACACTGCCGTCCGCTTAGCTTCTACTCGGGCCGAAGGATCCGTTTTGCGCACAGACCGGAAGAAACGCGTATTCGCCCACGGGACAAGCATTCCCGTGAGCGCCAATCTCGGCACTTTTGCTCTGTTGAAATGTATATTTCCGCGCCAGTTCTTCAGGCCTGTTCCCGTCCCGCCGCTATCGAGACAGTTTGGCTAACCCGTACTGCGGCCAGTGCTCCGCTTCCTTGCTTGTGGTCCGTTGAAGTGAACTCCGGGAAGCAGGACTATTTTGTTAGATGATACCACCGGTACCCCCGATTCACGAAGTCCTTTTTGAATGTGTGGCGTGGGCGTTCCTGCCCGCGGCTTTTGACCCCGGGCCGGAGCGCCCTGACCAGATGTCCGCGCCCCACAGAACCTATTTCACTTCGACCGTGGCTCCCGCGTCGGTGAACTTCTTCTTGATCGTCTCGGCCTCTTCCTTGGAAACGTTCTCCTTGATC
>JBPYEW010000077.1:0-22758 GCA_051984555.1 Terriglobales bacterium
CGGTCCTGCATGAACTTAACTTTCTTCCACTCCATCAGTTCGCGTTCGGCTTCGTCCGCGCGCCGTTCGGACTGGCTCGATTCCTCGGCCATATCGTGCAATTCGTCCAGGGGAATCGGGCCGCTGAATGCCTGAAGCTGCTGTCGATGTTCGGAGTGATCACGCCGTTTGGACCACGGAGAAGGCTTTTCACTCTTTACCACCTCACTTTGGACCTGCCCCGCTCGATTGAACTGCGAAGTCCCGACCGGAACTTCGCCATCGTGCTCCTCCGCAGAATCGCGCAATACAGACTTCAAAATACGGTGGACGATCAGGTCGGGATACCGCCGGATCGGGGAAGTGAAATGCGTATACGTCGGCGAGGCCAGGGCGAAATGGCCGAGGTTTTCCTCCGAGTATCGCGCTTGCTTCAGCGACCGCAGCATGAGAAAGCTGAGAATGCGTTCCTCTGGCTTGCCCGCAATCTTCTTCGTCAGTTTCTGGTACATGCGCGGCGTAATATGAACTTCTTTCGGAACCTCAATCGTAGGCGCCCGTTTCCCCGTGCCATAGCTGGCTCGCCGGTCTGACTTCATCTGCACACGTTGAATGGGTAGTGCGCCCACACCTAGCGAATACCCAAAAGTAGCCGCAATGCTTTCGAAGTCATAGACTCGCTTTGCATCGGGCTTCTCATGCACCCGGTATAAAGAGCCAACCCGCTTGTTCTCGAGATATTCGGCGACGCATTCGTTCGCCGATAACATGAACTCCTCAATGATCCGGTGCGCGACGTTCCTTTCCGATCTTGTGATGCTTTTCATCAACCCGTGCTCGTCAAATTCAATGACCGGTTCCGGCAAATCGAAATCAATCGAGCCCCGCTTCTGGCGTTTACGGTTGAGTATCTCCTCGAGTTCGCGCATCAGGTCGAACCGCTTCACCAGGTGGGCGTACCGCTTTCTTGCTTCAACCTCCCCTTCCAGACAAAGATTTACATCGGTGTACGTCATGCGCTCAGCTGAACGAATTACGCCCTCGTTGATTTCGTACCTGACAATCTCACCCTGGTGGTCGATTTCCATGACACACGACATCACCAATCGATCCAGATGCGGCCGTAAGCTGCAAATATCCGTCGATAGCTCCAGCGACAACATCGGAACCGCCCTATCCGGAAAGTAAACCGATGTCCCCCGGAGGCGCGCTTCTTGATCCAAAGCGGAATCCGGCGTCACGTACTGTGCGACGTCGGCGATGTGCACCTGCAATTCGTAGTTGCCGTTCTTGAGATGCTCGACCAGTACGGCATCATCGAAGTCACGAGCAGTCTCTCCATCGATGGTCACGATCGGTAATTGCCGGTAGTCCTTACGTCGCCGCAACTCTCTCGCAGGTATAACCGGTTCTATTGCTTGCGCCTCTTCCAGCACGTCTGCTGGAAACACGTGCGGCAAATGATGCTTGCGAATCATGATTTCGACATCCACGCCGAAATCATCCTCGTACCCAAGGACTTCGAGGACCCTTCCTCGTGGATTTTGCGTGGCCGTAGGCCAATCCGTGATCTCCACATCGACCACAACCTTCTCTAGGTCGCTCCAATTCGCTCTTGCAGCTTCATTGCCCAGCACACGATGCACGCTCTTATTTCCGGGCCGCGGGGTCGCGACTGTGTTTTCGGGGCTCTCTTGAATTGACTTTTGCGGATACTCGCAACCCGCCGGGATGACAATGTCCTGCGATATCTTTTCATCCATGGGATGGACATAGTTCGTTCGGTTCCCGTAATGAAAGGTACCCACCACAGTCATATGTGCGCGGCCCAGGACCCGCTGTATGCGTCCTTCCGCCCGCCCATCCATTTTGACCGTGGCAATCTCAACCAGCACTCGGTCTCCGTGCATTGCAGGGCCAATTGCTGGCGGGGGTATGAAGATATCGCTTGTGAGTTGCTGCTTTAAACGCGAGTCGAGAGAAGCCCTGTCCGGGATTACGAATCCGTAGCCGTCGCGGTGCATGGTCAGTCGACCAACCACCATGTTCCTTCCGGTCGTTGTTTGCGGAATCGCGAATCGGTCGGAATCGACCTTGGTCAGTTCGCCCTTGGAAACAAGTCTATCCAGCTGCGATGTCAGTTCGCGGCGTGCGTCTCCATGTAGGCCCAACTCGCGTACGAGTTGCTTGAAGCCCGCCGATCGCTTCGGCTGAGAGCCGATCTTCTTCAGAATGGCGGAATCCGAAATGGTCACGCTATCCCTCAGCGCGCCATTGCCCGTGCCATCCCGGGGAAATACTTCTCCCTGATGATTTGCCGATGATGGAGCTCATGCCCCGCGATGATGTACGCCAGAGCGCGCACACTTACTTCTTTGTTGTTGGCAATGCCGCGCCGATTCCACGCCTCAGGCGCGAGATGTCGAAACAACCGGATAGTGGAGGTCCGGACCGCAACATACTCGTTCATCAACTCGGTCATGGAAATGCGCTCAAACGGACCATTGCGCACGTAATCGTCCTGCTCGAATCCTTCGATAGGTGTCTGATCCCCGCGCGCAATCCGCAGCGCCCGATATGCGAAAACGCGTTCGGTGTCGATGATGTGCCCGAGTACTTGCTTGACGCTCCATTTGTCCGCAGCATATCGGAAACATGCTTCTTCGTCGCTCAGTGCGCGGAGTGACTCCATGTCTTCCGCCTGGTGCTGCAGCGTGCTCAGAATGTCAGACCCCGGCACGAGCGAAACATACCGGCTGTAATACGGCGCATGCTCGCTTGCATCAGGATGAGTGAACTGCGTCTCGCTGCTCATAAGGCAAACCCCCTAGTGCCGTTTCCGATTTCAGTGGATTGCATCCACCTCGCAAACGGTTCACTTTAGTTGAAGCCTGGTCGGAACTTCTTACCTGTGGGAATTATTACACTGAACCACTCGCACCCGTCGACGATATGTCGTCGCGGCCAGAACCCGCGAAAAATCGGCATCTACAAAGGATTTCCACAACAACTCTGGACCTTGCCGGAGTACAATGCGGATTGGTCACACAAGTGCGGCCAAACCAATCACTCCCAATCACAAGGAAAGGATTTTTCGAAACATGTGGAAGCCCACTAATCAGCCTACGACCCCAGCTCGGCCGGGCACTCCGGAGCCGGAGCGTCCTGCCATGTCCACACCGACGCAATCTAGCGTGAGCGAAGCTCCCGCGCCGCGTCCGGTATCCACCAACACGGCAGAGCAGGCCACCATCGGAAAATCGCTGGTGATCAAGGGCGAAGTGACTGGTTCGGAGTCGCTCTATATCGACGGCCGAGTTGAAGGGTCTATCAACCTGTCCGGAAACCGCGTGACCGTCGGCCGAAATGGTGTTGTTTCCGCCAATATCAATGCCCGCGAAATCGTGGTGCTTGGCAAGGTTCGCGGCAACCTGACCGCCAGCGACCGCGTTGATATCCGCAGCGACGGCTCATTGACCGGCGATGTGGTCGCCGCGCGCATCTCCATCGAAGACGGCGCTTTCTTCAAGGGCGGCATCGACATTCGAAAAGCCGGCCAGCCTGCACAGCAGCAAAAGGCAAATGGCGAAGACGTGAAGGCCAAGGAGACTGCTTCCGAGCCCGTTGCCACAGCCGCCCGCGCATAGCGGTCGCGCCCAAGTTTCCCAGCGGATACTCTCACGAGTGTCCGCTTTTCTTTTTCTCGGACTCTCCTGCTGCTGCCGTGTCGTAAGGGACACAGTGTGTGCCAGCCTCCACGGGCTTCTCATTCTTCAAGCCTGTAAACCTCGTAAAATCAGCATCTCCTGAATGGTCTTTCCGCTGCCATGTGATTACCGACTGCGTAACGCAGCGGAGGTGATCCCAATGTCAGTAACCACTTTGTTCAACTCGGAAAACAACAACAAGCGCTCGACCCCGAATCCCTGGTCGGGCATGCGAGTAACGGCTGCGGTCAGCGTGGCTCTGTTGATCGCCGCTTTCTTCGTCGCGGTAGGTTGCTCGAAGAAATCCAGCAACGCGTCTCTAAGTTCGGAAAACCAGAACCCCTCAATGCAAGCCTCCGGCAGCACCCCGGCAGCTCCCGTCATGAATGCCGCGCCGTCAGTGCCGCTGACGCCCACCCACAAAAAGTCGGCTCGCAAACGCCCGGTAAACGTCACCTACAGTGACAAAACCAGTGGCGTTTCCTTCCGCTATCCTCGCAAGTACACGCTGAGATCGGGAGATGATCTTGAAAAAGATCTCGCCGGCTTCGGCCCGGTCGGTATGGGCTTCGTCCAGCCTGGCGGCCGTCCATTGGTCGCAGTGGAAATGCCGGACGGATCTTATCCGGATACCGATTTCCGCTCTGCCTACTTCGACGTCAGTCTGAATGAGAAAATCACGGCCGACGAGTGCTCGCAGTTCTCCGTCGCGAACACCGCCGACGCTGATTCGAACAAAATCCAGCCCACCCGGGTGAACATTGGCGGCGCCGAATTCGACGTCGTCGAGGACTTCACAGGGCAGGTCATGAAGCAGTCTGACGCGAAGTACTACCACACCTATCAGAACGGAGTGTGCTACGAGTTCGCGATGGGACTTGGAACCTCCGGCGCCGGCGTCGATCAGGACCTCACCCCGGTCGATCGGCAATCCGTATTCAACAAGCTGGAGAAGATTCTCGCTTCGGTGAAGATCGGTGATGCGCCGGATGCCGCCACAGCAGGGGCAGAACCGGCCGCCGAACAGGCCAAGACCTCCGAAGAGCAAAAAGCCCCCGGCGAGCAGAAGGTAGAGTCACAGCCGTCCACGAATAACGACGGGCCCGCCGCGGCGGTCGAGCAGACGGCCAAAGCCGCCGATCAGGCCATGAAGACAGATGCGGCGCCCAAACAGTAGTTGTGATGGGAAGTCGAGCTGAGCAGGCCACGTTCACCCCGAGCGTGGCCTCTTTTTCTTCACTTATGATTTCGGTCGACCGTGGAGCGCAATCCTGGTTTGGCCGGCGACATCTTCCACAGAGCGGACAACGCGTCAGCGGCATCGGACACCGCACGGTCGGTGCGCTTGTACTCCGGTTCCATGTCGTTTACCAAGCTTCGGCGCTGATAGATGGGCTTTTTTCGTTCCTGTTGCGCCTCGCCAGAAAGCTCGTCCAGTGCGGACTCAAACATCTGTTTCCACTTCATCGGATCAAGGTTGGTGTTAATTGTTCCTGTCGCCATTTGTCATGCCCCACAGGTTTCTCGTGCATTCTCATTGAAGCCTAGCTCCGGGCGAGCAACAATACGGCGAAATCTGGAGGAATCAAGCTGATAGACCCGTGGTGCTGAGCTTTTCCCCGGTACTGAAATCAGGCTTAATCAGAAATCAGGGGAATTCCCGGCACCTAGTACAGAATTCATCGTAAGAAATGGGCTCAGTTGGTGCGCCATAGAACGAATCCGTCTAAAAATGGCAGCCACATGACCAATCGCGCCCTAAGGCGCGCCCTACAGGCCTCTCAGCCTCCAAAATACCGACACACTTGTTGGATACGCCACCAGGATGTCGCACTAACCGCCGCTCTTAGCATGCCCAAGGAGCACAATGTCCTTGCAACGTCTTCCACTCCTCCGGGCTCAGGCCAAGCTTATTCAAATTCCTAATCTCTCGCTCGGGTGTCAGGACATTGAAGTCAGAGCCAAATACGAATCGTCCGATCCCGATCCGCCTGACCTCATGCAAGACTGCGCTGATTGCCGCCTGCCCTTCATCCGGGTCGGGCACATAGGAGAGATCAAAGAGAACATGGCGGGTCGCTCGGTCATTCCGGGTGATGTGGTCGGCAAACACGCGCAGTACGTCCAAGTTGTTTTGCCCCTGGCGCGGCAGACCACCTCCAGCGTGAGCAATTTGAATCCAGGAGTGCCCTGCATGGGGCAGCACATCTCTAATGAAGAGTTCCGCTTGGGTCGCGTTGAAACTGCCCCCGCCGATGTGAATAACTACCGGAAGCCCATCCGCCGCCGCCGCGGCAATCACTTGTGCCACCCTTCGCCGATGTTCCGGGTCATTGATGTTGATGCCGGATGCTGTGAAATGCAGTTTCAGCCCTACTAAGACTCTGCTTTTCCCCCAGTGTCGTATCTCCTCAAGCGCGGAATCCTGCAATGGGTCGACCGAAAGGAAGCCCACTAGGCGACTGGGGTACTTGGCGACTTCCTTTGCAGTGAACTCATTCTCTTCTCGAGTCCCAACCGCAATCTCGCGTGTGCTGAGATGAAGGGACTGGAGTCCGTAGAGATACGCACAAGACAAAACGACGCCTTTGGAAACATGGGCACGGTTAAGGGCCTGGACGGCGTCCGAGGCCAGAACCGCCGGTGGGTTATTCGAATCAAGGCATTCACCTACCAGACGGCACAGGTGAGCCGAGGCCAAATGCATATGGTGGTCGGCCCTCCAGGTGGCTGTATCGGAATCGCCATTGCGGGGAAATGCCGGACCGATTGCCAGGAATGCGATCAGAACGATCGAAAGCAAGCCGCCGGTGACGATTTTCCTGTCCATTCGAGCCGGTTCTTACTCTGCAATCCTATGAGACGCCAATTGAACGAGAGGCGACGACGCCGGAAGCTCACGACTGCTCCCGCCCCACCCGCCCGAACGGCAGCGACGTTTAGACACACTGCGAGGTTCGTGAGCGGAAAAGCTGGGTTTACTCAAAATTAGATCGGCTGGTCTGCTAACGGGGCAGGCACGTACACAGGCGACGCATCAGTCCTCTCGTCCAGCGTAGCTTCTTCCCACAGTGTCCGGTCTTTAAGGATTCTTGTCACTAACGCGGTGTGCATGGCATGTCCCGCGCGATCCGCGACCACTCGGCCAAGGATCCGCCTTCCAATCAGCGCCAAGTCCCCAATCAAATCCAGCACCTTGTGCCGCACGAACTCATCTTCAAACCGCAAGGGCGGATTCTCGATTCCCGTCTTCGACAGGACGATGCAGTTGTCGGGTGAAGCGCCGCGGATCAGGCCCATATTACGCATTGCTTGTTCGTCTTCTCTCGATCCGAACGTCCGTGCCGGCGCGATCGAAGTCAAGTAATCGCCATTCGAGAGGTCCGCCTCGAAGCTCTCGTTTCCAATCAGAGGATGTGGGAAGTTTATCGAGTACGAAACGGTATACGCGTCCGACGGATACACCGCAATGAATTTGTTCCCTTCCCGTACTTCTATCTCGCGTCGAATTCTCAGATACTTTCGTGGACGCCGCTGCTTGCGAATCCCTGCCTTCAGGATCATGTCGACAAAGGGTCGCGCGCTGCCATCCAGAATCGGTAGTTCGAGGTTATCGAGTTCTACAATGGCATTGTCAATGCCCGCTCCGATGAAAGCCGATAACAGATGTTCCGTAGTGGAGATCAGCACGCCTTTTTTCATCAGGCTGGTGGCATAGCTGACGCGGGCGACGTTCCGGCCAGTCGCCTCAATCGCAAATCCATCAAGGTCCACACGGCGGAAGACAATCCCGCAGCCTGGAGCGGCAGGCACAATCTTGAGATGAACAGGCGCCCCGCTGTGAAGGCCGACGCCTTCACATTCGACGGCTGTGCGTACTGTTTGTTCTTGAACCAAGCCGGGGGAAGTATCTCTCCTCGCTTGATTAGATTACGGGCCAGTGCCAAATTCTGTCTGTGGCAAAACAGCCACAATCGGTGGCTTCTGAGCGACGCTTATCGCGGCAAACCGTACACGATCCTTTGCCCACAGCAACATAGGAGCTGCATGATTCGGTTTTTAGTGTTTGCGTAGGCGGTTGGGATCGTAGGTGATCGAAGCATCAAACAGCGAATCCTTGATTCCTGTGTTGTAGCTGACCTCGTGTAGGAATCGCTGATTGGACATGTCTCCATTTTCGTACCGTGTCACGCTGAACGGAGTCATGATCCCCTGTACGTTACGGTATCCGTCGAAAACTTCATCTTCCGTGTTCCGCAGCTTGTCAGTCGGATCACGCCAGGAGAATGTCTTTTTAATCGGAAGGTGACTCGTCGCGTCTAGATAGAGGGTCACCGAATCATTGCGCGTGTTGAGAATCGTAATCTGATCGGCCGGCTTATCCGCCGCCACGGTGTTCCCCTCATAAAACAACGCGATGCCGGGCTCATTCAGCCATTTCCTCACAATCCACTCGATGGAGTGATCCCGCCGGCGGTTGTACTCATCCGTCAGCTTCGGATCCTCCTGAGCCGTGCCTTTGTAGGTAATCTCGTACCCCTTGTCTCCGCTATGCACGTAAACGACGTCTCGCTGCTTGGTAACTTCCACCCGGTCCTTGTCGGGATATCGGTAGTACCTCCAGAAGAGCGTGCCCACACTATTCGGCTGTCCATGGAAGAAGCTGTAGGCGCGCCCCTGCTGCGACATATCATGCATGTTCAGATACGCCTGCCCACCCAGCGCCTGGATCATCTTCTGCACCAGCTCTTTTGCCTTGCGCGCGTTTTCCTGGTCCGAGGCGGATTGTGCGTTTCCGGCAGTATCAGTTCCGGGCGCGCCGGTTGGGTTCTCCTTGTTTTTCGGGGGCGCGGTAGTCTGTTCCGCTGGAGTGTTCTGCGCCGCAGCACAGCCGAGGAGGACGAGCAGGAGGAGTGTAAGAAGGGCTTTCATCGAGCCTGTTTGTTTAGACGCAGCCAGCCCTATTGTAGCTGCTTGCCCAGGGATCTTGCAGAGATGACATGAGGTGTCGATGCTCTCAGCCCGCCAGCACTGCCCCGCCATTCACGTTAAATACCTCGCCGCTGATGAACCCCGCGTGCTCGGTGCATAGGAACAGGATTGGAGCCGCAATTTCAGCCGGTGTGCCTACCCGTCCCAGCGGTATCGTGGCAAAAATCGCATTCCGCGTCTTGGGGTCGGTCAGCGCTGGCTCCGACATATCCGTATCGACCCATCCCGGCGCGACGCAGTTCACGTAGATTCCATGGCCGATCAATTCTGACGAAAGACTCTTGGTGAGGCTGATCAGGGCGCCTTTGGTTACCGAGTAATCGCAATGGTATGCCTCTCCTCGTTGCCCCGAAGTCGAGCTGACTAGCACGATATGCCCCGCGGCGTCGCCGCTCCGCGGCTGCGTTTTCATCTCCGCTACGGAATGCTTTACTAGCCCAAAAACCCCGTCTAGATTCACCGCCAACGTATTTTGCCACTGCTCATCCGACATCTTGTCGATCGGGACATCATCCGCCGGCCACACTCCATGGTTAGCCACCAGGATGTCGATCCGGCCGAAACGCTCGGTCACTGCGCGAACCAACCCCCGCGCGCTTTCAGTTCCGGCTAAATCACATTGCACAGCCACACAACTATCCCGACCGCACTCCTCGCATAACTTGTCTGCAGCCGTTTTCGCTTTCTGATAGTTGAAGACCACGCGAGCGCCGGCTTTCACGAACATGCGCACTGTAGCCGCACCAATGCCCCTCGAACCTCCCGTCACTAGGGCAACCCTGTTTTCCAACGATAGAGAGACGCTCATAGGGAACACCGTACTCCAGCTTTGAGTTTTTAACGGCAGTGAATGAACCCTCGTGGACTTCCCAGGGATTGACGACTGGATTTAATGACTAGGAGCGCGTTCCGTCTTGAGCTGGCGTATCAGGAGTCGTACCAGCATGCCATCGAAGCGTACTCCACTGAGCTTCTCCAATTCCGCTAGGGCCTGATCGCTCGTTTTCGCCGGAGAAAAGGAACGGTCCGTCGTCATGTTGACGTAGGCGTCCGCCACCGCGACTATCCGCGCCCATAAAGGAATTTGTTCGCCCCGCAATGCGGCGGGATAACCCGACCCGTCCAAAGCCTCATGATGGTGTTCGACCGCTTTCGTAAGGCGGTCTCCACCCGGAATGATAGCTACAATTTCCGCTCCAGTTCGCACGTGGCTCTTGATCTTATGGAACTCGTCATCGCTCAGCGGTCCCATCTTGTTCAGGATCTTCTCCGGCACGAATAACTTTCCAATGTCGTGCACACGCGCGGCATATACCAGCTCGGTCAGCTCTTCTTGCGACATTCCTAGCGCTCGTCCAATCAGATCCGCGTAGCGCGCCACCATCTCGCTATGTCCCGAAGCCTGGACCTCCCTACTCTCCGCCGCCTTGTTCACTGCCTCGATTCCTTCGCGGAGGAGGTCGATATTGCAGTCTTCTCCGCCGGCGAGTTTCTTCAGGGTCGAAACCAGTTCTTCCATGTGTTCCGGGCCGCTATGCTCGCGTTGCAGAAATCCCTCGATGTACCCCGAAATGAGCTGTCTCTGCACGGCCGCCGACTCACCTTCGGCGTATTCCTCGGCCGTCGAAACTCGGTTTCCACCAGCATGTTTAGACACATACATTCCTGCGTCCGCCACCCGGATGATGTCTTCGACAGAAAACCCATGAACGGGAAAGCTGGCCACGCCGAAACTCCCCGTGATGTGGTGTTCGGCAAGCATAGGATCCGTTGCGATCCACAACCGCAGGCGTTCCGCGAGTATCTGCGCCTGCTCTACCCCGGTTTCCGGCATCAGGATGATGAACTCGTCCCCACCGTAGCGCGCCACCACATTTGATTGCCGACACTTCTGTTCCAGCAGCCGTCCGACCCGAGCAAGCACCAGGTCTCCTTCCAGGTGGCCGAGCGTATCGTTGACTTCTTTGAACTTGTCGAGATCGATCAACACTACCGAGAATGGCCGCCCCGATCGTGAAGCACGCTTCCACTCTGAGGTCAGCGCCTCCCAGAAGAATCTGCGGGTCTTTATTCCGGTTAACCCGTCCGTAATTGATTGCTGTTGCAGCTTTTGGAATACAAACGAGTTATGCAGTGCCGTCGCCAGCAAGTCGGCGAGCGTATTGAGGATCAGTACATCCTGGGATGAGAACGCATTATCGCGTTCGCTCTCAATATTGAGCACGCCGAGCAGGGTCTCGCCATAGGTGATCGGTATGCAAAGCACCGCCCGCGACTCCGGCAAGATTCCTAGCAGGTGCCCTTGACCGGCGTTTTGCACTAGCGCAGTCTCGCCTGTTCTGGCCACTCTGCCGACGATCCCTACTCCAAGTTGCACGCGCTTGCCGAGTGCTTTCGCCGTGGTTCCCGCTTCGGCCTTGATCTCGATGTCCTTCGTAACATAATCGAGGATTCCGATCCCGATATGGTCGAATCGGAAGTTCTTTTGTATCTCGGACACGATGTCCGCCAGCATCTGCTCGGCGTCCTCACTCGAGATCGCCGTTTTGGAGATGTTGTTCAAGAAAGCAAACTGACGGGCTCGCCGCTGCTCCTCCGCAAAGAGGCGAGCATTCTCGACCGCAACCGACACCTGTCCGGCTGCCGTCTGCATGACCTCGAGGTCGCGCTGCTCAAAGACGAACTCTCGCTCCGTGCTCATCGCGACCATGACACCTGCGGGTTTGCCGGCAAGGAAAATCGGCGATCCACAGAAACACTTCGCGGGCTTGCCCGGGACGAGCGTGACACCCAGTTTTTCGCGCGCCTTCTCCAGGTCCGATCGGATCAGCAGGGGCTGTCCCGTACGCAGCATGTATTCGGTCAGTCCATTACCGGCTTTTCGCGATCGCTTGGGCAAGACTGCGCCTTGCTCCAGTTCCAGCTCGAAGCGAATCTCATCGCCTTCCTGGAAAGCAATGTAAAACGTGCTGGTCTCGAACAGCTGCCCAAGTTCCTTCTGAATGGTGCGGAGCACTTCCTCCTGGTCCAACCGTGAACTGATTGCCTGGCCGATCTGCGTCAGCAGTTCGTATTCTTTGGTCCGCCGCTGGGCGTCGTGCATGACGACGTAGTTTTCCAACGTGAGGCCCAGCTGCAATGCGAGTCCTATCAACAGGCGCAGATTGGACGATCCAAAAACCTTGCTTTGCGCGTGCGGAAAGAGAACTACTCCGAAGTTGTGTTCGCGGGTCTGCAGGCTTACCGCTGTTAGTTGCCGTATCGACTCTTCCGCCAGGACATTCTTGAACTGCTCGAAACGCGCTCCCGGAAATGCAGGCAATGGCTCACTCAACTCGCCGAAGTCGCGGAAGGTGAAGAAACCGCCTCGACGATAGGCCAGTTCGGAGATGTATTCGCCCGCGCCCTGAATCTGAAGTTTTTCAAGAAGCTCCGGCGAAAACCCCCGCTGGACAGACGGCAGCACGCTCCGCCAACGCTCCGATATGTAAATAATGGCCCTTCGGGTCGGCAGCGGCGACACCAGTCGTTCCAATATGCTGGTCATGGTGGGCACTAAATCTCTCGAAACCAAGATTCTCGTGGGATCGACTCCGAGCGTCGAGAACGCCAAGGCATTTTCCTGGACCGCGTTGCGCTCGTTCTCGAACAGGACCATCACCATCGCGATTCCCAGCAACATTTGCGGAATCGGCCCCAGCAGGTGGCCACCCACTATCGATGTCAAAAATGGATTTTGAAACTGCCCAAGGCCCATCAGTACGGCCCATAGCGCGAGGGCCACGGCAAGTAGCTTGAAGGCCAGAGAACCTTTCTGATGCGCATATCGGTAGAACTGGAATGATGAATACAGCAGAACCAGTCCCAGCCCCGCTTCCACAGTGAGGTGCGGCTCAGGCGTGACGTCAGGCCGGAATACTCCGCCTCGTGTGTGCGTGTAGAGCGTCCATCCCGCCACTCCCATTCCGGCGATGGCGATGGCAATCTCATGCCAGCGCAGCCGGAATCGTTCGCGGATCAGGCGGGTCGAAACAAAGATGCAGACCGCCATGACCACCATAAGCAGCGATCCGCCTAGAAATACCAGCGGCGATGGACTGCGATAGTAAGTCCACGCGTCCAAGCCGTAATGAACGCAGTACGCGCCCCAGGCGATCTGCCAGGCGCGGAAATATGGCTGCCGACCCTGTTCGTAAAGATAGGTGAACAGCAAGAAAATGAGCAGCGCTACGATCCCTGGGATCACTACCACGCTGGTCATCACACTGGTCATCGCGCTGTTCATAATGAGGCTCTAAGCCGGACTGCGGCAGATTTTTTAAGAGACGAAATTACACCCGATATGTTTGACCAATGTTTTCATACCGTGAACACCAAAACAATAGCCTTTAGGCCATCTCGGATGCCCCTTAGTCATCCCCGCCGGTGCCTCCGGAGGGAGCAGGCTAAACTGCGGCCTGCTCGGCTCCTTGACGAACTTTTTTCCAGCCCCGTAACATCGGAACTGGTTACCTTTGATGGCCACGTCCACTGAAATTTCCACTGCTCAAACCTCCCGAAAAGGAGGCAAACCAAGGGTCCGATTCGCGCCCTCTCCTACCGGCTTCCTCCACGTCGGGAGCGCCCGCACTTTCATATTCAATTGGCTCTATGCGCGACGAAACCAAGGCACCATGGTGCTTCGCCTCGACGATACAGACGTCGAACGTAACACCGATGCCTCGGTAAATTCGATCTTCGAAGGGCTGAGCTGGCTGGGTCTCGGCTGGGATGAGCAGTACAAACAATCGGAACGGCTTGCCTTACATCAGAAAACTGCCTGGGCGATCTTCCAACGCGGGTTCGCTTACCGCGACTTCACCCCAGCCCACACCGGCGAAAGCGAGAAATCAGGCGCTCAGGGTACATGGCTGTTCAATCCTGGAATGCGCGATCTATCCCCAGAAGAGAGCGATCGCCGTGCTTCCACGGGCGAGCCTTTTGCCTTACGCTTCCGCGTACCACGTGGAACCGGGGCGACGGTTCGGTTCACGGACGCCGTCTACGGTGAGCAGGAGAAGGCTGCTGACGACATCGAAGACTTTGCGCTGCTCCGAAGCGACGGCACGCCGACCTATCACTTAGCATCCTGCGCGGATGATGCCGACCTACGCATCGATCACATCATCCGTGGACAAGACCATCTCTCAAACACCTTCAAGCATGTTTTGATTTTCGAAGCCGCCGGCTCTCAGCCACCCGCTTTTGCTCATCTTCCATTGCTGGTCGCTCCTGACGGCACTAAGCTCTCCAAGCGCCGCCACGGACCGGTTGTCAGCGTCACCACTTATCGTGATGCTGGCTTCCTTCCCGAGGCATTCATTAACTTTCTTTGCCTACTTGGGTGGTCGCCCAAAAACGACCGCGAACAGATGAGCGTTCAGGAACTCACCGACGCATTCTCCTTGGAAGGCATCAACCGGGCGAATGCGGTCGTCAACTTTAAAGAGCCGGCTACCAGTCCGGAAGAGACTTTCGATCCGAAGGCAGTCTGGCTGAACGCTGAAACCATTCGCTCCCTTCCCGTCGACAACCTTTGCAGCCGCCTTCTGCCAATCGTGCGCGAAGCAGGGTTCAACGTGGACGGGCAAAGGATGGCACAGATTACGCCGCTCATCCGCGAGCGCATAAAACTCCTTCGCGACGTTCTCACGGCGGCCGACTTCTTCTTCCTGGATGAATTACCTGGATATGATGCGGCAGAATTGATCCCCCAGAAAGAGGATGCCGCTATGGCTCTCCGCGTATTGACGAAAGCCAAAGAGGCCCTGGGCCACACACAATTCACCCATGACGACCTCGACCGCACTTTGCGCGCGGCGGCACAAGAGCTTGGTTTGAAAGCCGGTCAGATGTTCCAGCCAATTCGCGTAGCAGCTTGCGGACGGAAGAATGCACCCCCGCTGTTCGAAACGTTGGCTGTCCTTGGTCGAGAGAAAACGCTCAAGAGAATCGACGCAGCGATCCAAAAGTTCCAATAGCGTCTCGTGCATTTGTTGCGAGTTCCTGAAACAATCAATCAGTACTCCTCGTATATCCCTTCAAGGAGCCGGGTATGCGTATTATGGTTTTCCTTCTGCTTGTTATAAGTTTGCTGCCCGTAACGGCACCTGCCGCTTCTGAACCACAAGATTCGATAGTCATTGTTTTCAAAGACGGCACTCAGAAGACTTTTGCCATGGCAGACATCGCCCGAATCGACTTCAACTCCGGGAAAAAGGCCGCTGCCGGAACCACCGGGCAGGGCCGCTTCCTGGGAAAGTGGAAAGTAGGCGTAGGTGGCGGGGCAATTGGAACCTTTGTCATCACTCTTGATCGGGATGGCGAAGCTACCAAAACGATCGGCAGCAACCACGGAAAATGGGTTGTAGTAAACGGTGAGGCCCGCATCAGTTGGGATGACGGCTGGCACGATGTCATACGCAAAGCCGGAAATCGCTATGAAAAGGCTGCCTATGGTCCGGGGAAGTCATTTTCTGACAATCCCGACAACGTATCCTCGGCTGAGCACACAGAAGCCAATCCTATTTAGGCAGACCGCTTGAATGATCCAGCTTGCGTTCGCGCGCTGGGGCAAAGTTTGGCCCGGGAGGCGCGTCGCGCCGTCTTAGCCGCTGCCAAGCTAAAATAGATAGTTCACCATGACTGCCGCTAATCCCAACAGTGATGCAGGGGCAAAAGCCGCCCCAGAAGCGCCGAAACCATCGAATTTCATTCGCGACATTGTCGTGCGCGACCTTGAGACCAATAAATACAACGGTCGTGTGCAAACCCGGTTTCCGCCTGAGCCGAATGGTTATCTCCACATCGGACACGCCAAGGCGATCTGTCTGGACTTCGGGCTTGCGGACGAGTTCGGCGGCCATACGAATCTTCGGTTCGATGACACGAATCCTGAGAAGGAAGAAACCGAATACGTCGAATCCATTCAGGAAGATGTGAAGTGGCTAGGCTTCCATTGGGATGGCCTCTACTACGCATCCGACTACTTCGACCAGCTGTATGAATGGGCCATCCAGTTGATTAAAGCTGGCCGGGCCTACGTCGACGACCTTTCCGCCGACCAAATCCGCGAGCACCGTGGCACGCTCACGCAACCGGGCAAGAACAGCCCGTTCCGTGACCGCTCGGTCGAAGACAATCTCGACCTGTTTCGGCGCATGAAAGCGGGTGAATTTCCCGATGGATCACGCGTGCTGCGCGCCAAAATCGACATGAGTTCGCCCAACTTGAACATGCGCGATCCGGTCATGTACCGCATTCTGCATGCCGAGCATCACCGTACGGGCGATAAGTGGTGCATTTACCCGATGTACGATTACGCGCACGGCCAGTCTGACTCGCTGGAAAAAGTAACGCACTCGATGTGCACTCTCGAGTTTCAGGATCACCGGCCGCTCTACAACTGGTTCATCGAGCAGCTCGGAATTTTCCCGTCTCAGCAGATCGAGTTCGATCGTCTGAATCTCACGTACACGCTGCTGAGCAAGCGCAAGCTGCTCCGCCTCGTACAGGAGCGGCACGTTCGCGGCTGGGATGACCCCCGCATGCCCACGTTGAGCGGTATCCGCCGAAGAGGTTACACGCCGGAGGCAATCCGTAACTTCGTCGCCTCGATTGGCGTATCGAAAACCGATGGCGTCCTGGAACTCGCCATGCTCGAGCACTTCGTTCGCGAGGACCTCAATAAACGCGCTCCCCGCGTCATGGCGGTCCTTCGTCCTTTGAAGGTTGTGATCGACAATTATCCCGAAAACCAAGTCGAAGAAATGGACGCCGTGAACAATCCTGAGGATCCGGGTGCCGGCACGCGCAAAGTTCCATTTTCCCGGGTGCTCTACATCGAGCAGGACGACTTCCGCGAGAATCCGCCCAAGCAGTACTTTCGCTTGTCACCGGGACGCGAAGTGCGACTTCGCTACGGATATCTCGTGACCTGCACAAGCGTAGTCAAGAATGACAAAGGTGACATGATCGAAGTGCATTGCACCTATGATCCCGCGACGCGAGGCGGCAACACACCGGACGGACGCAAGGTCAAGTCCACAATTCATTGGGTTTCGGCCGCCCACGCCATTGACGCCGAAGCGCGGATGTACGACAACCTTTTTTCGAAAGAAAATCCCAATGACGTGCCTACGGGACAGGATTTCACGGTGAATCTGAATCCCAACTCGCTCGAAGTAGTTACGAATGCGAAACTCGAACCGTCCCTGGCTGCCGCGAAAACGGGAACGCGCTATCAATTCGAACGGCTGGGATATTTCTGCGTCGATCCCGACGCAACCAGCGCGAGACCTGTGTTTAACCGTACCGTCGCGTTGAAAGATACTTGGGCCAAAATCGAAAAGAAGAAATGAATATCGGCATCCTCACTTGGCCCAGTTCTCTTTACAAGTGAGGATGATTGCGCACCTGCCCCTGCGCCCTGCTCCTGTCTGATACCATGCCGCAAAAATGCGCGCGGCAGCCATTCTCGGTTTAGGTTCTTCACTCTCAGACCTGAAGCCTTTTCAAACTGATCCGAGCGTGCAATGGACCATGGGCCTGCCCGGAAGCCCCGAAGAGGCCGATATCATCCTGATCCTCGGCGGCGATGGCACAATTCACCGTCATCTCGCCCAGCTTTCGCGCCTGCAGCGGCCCGTTCTCGTCGTCCCGCGCGGGAGCGGCAACGACTTCGCCCGTGCGCTCGGCCTTGCCAAAGTGCGTGACTCGGTTGCTGCTTGGCGCCGGTTTCTTCAGACTTCCGACAACGTTCGTACCATCGATCTTGGGACCATTACGCCGGTTGGCGACAATCCGCTCGCGACTTCTCCCTATTCGCTGCCCCGTTCCCATTACTTTTGCTGTGCGGGAGGCTGTGGCCTCGATTCCGAAGCAGCGCGGCGCGCGAACCAACTGCCGGCCTGGTTGCGTGGCCATGGGGGATACGCCATCAGCTTGCTCGGGGCGCTCCGTCGCTTCAAGCCGATCGGCATGAAAATCGAAGCTCCATCGCAAGGGACCAGTCAAATCTCATCATCTCGATACACCCCGGCGATGCTGATCGCGTTCGCCAACGCTCCGTTTTATGGCGGAGGTATGCGCCTTGCGCCCAAGGCAGCCATGGACGATCACAAGCTGGATTTCTGCGTTGTTCGACGGGTGAACAAGCTCCGCCTCTCGTATCTATTCCCGAGTGTTTACTTCGGACGCCACCTGCGAATTCCCGAAGTCGACTACTTCCAAGGCGATCGCCTTCGCCTGGAGACCGACCGTCCGCTGGATGTCTATGCTGACGGCGAGTACGTTTGCCACACGCCCATCGAGGTAGGCATCGCACCGAATGCCTTTCAGGTCATTGTGCCTCGCTAGGACCTAGCAGCCCAGGAGCCCGGAGGGCCAGAAACCAGAAACTGATTTTCAGCCACTTGGGATACACTAGGCCCAACCTATGTCGGAAAATAAATCTTCGCGTACCCTTTTGTGGGTTCTTATTGGTGGCGGTGCTTTTTTCCTGTTCGTCCTCGCTGTTTTCGTACTCGTTTATCTGACACTTCGCAGCGGCGAGCAAACCTCATCCTTTGCCACGAGCTTCGGTGACAAGATCGCTGTCGTAGACCTCGAAGGTGTGATCCTGAGTCCCAGCCCGGTGGTCGAACAGCTCAAGAAATATGGGGACGATGATTCCATCAAAGCCATCATCCTGCACGTCAATTCACCTGGCGGAGGAGTGGCCGCATCCGAAGAGATTTACCGCGCCGTTAAACGCGTTCGCGATGAGAAAAAGAAGCGCATTGTCGCATCCATCGAAACCGTAGGTGCGAGTGGTGCCTTCTATGTTGTCTCCGGCTGCAACAAGGTCTACGCCGATGAGGGCAGCATCGTCGGCTCAATCGGCGTCATCTCCGAATGGGTTAACTACGGCGATCTGCTGCACTGGGCGAAGCTGAAAGAAGTAGTCATGAAAACCGGTGAGTTCAAAGACACCGGCAACCCGACGCGTGACATGACGCCAGCCGAGCAGGCGTATTTGCAAAGCTTGATCAACAATATGTACGGACAGTTCATCCACGCAGTCGCGGACGGCCGCAAAATGAAAGACGATCAGGTTCGCGCGATTGCGGACGGAAAAGTCTGGACCGGGCAGCAGGCGCTCTCGATGAAACTCATCGACCAGATCGCCGACTTCCAGGGCGCCGTCTCCGATACCGCTAAGAGTGTCGGCATCAAGGGTGAACCTACCCTGGTCCGTTCCGAGAAAGATCGCAAGACCGTGCTCGACCTGCTTTTCGGCGACGTCTCACAATACTTGCCAACCAAGGAAAAGCTGATGGAACAACAGGTTGGCTTTTATTACCTCTGGAAGTAACAGCCTCCGCTTCAAAGCAGGGAGCGCTCAACCGCGTGATTACTTCCCGTGTTTCTGGAAGTGTCTACAGATCGTTTCAACATCGGTACACATCGCATCGCCTGAGAAATTGAGGGAAGCAAAGGATCGCATCGCCGCCTCTTCATGGCCGAAGCCACAAGCATCCTTGATCACAACCGGGATGTAACCGAGATCCGCTCCGTGCCGCACCGTAGGTTCGATGCCGACCTCCATGGCGATCCCAGCGATCGCAAAAGCATTGATTCCACAATCACGTAGCGCGATGCCGAGAGGTGTGCCCTCAAAGGCCGACATGGTGATCTTGTCGAAAATGGCCTCACTGGGCCGAGGCTTCAGTTCAGGGATGAGTTGGAAACCCGGTGAGTCTCGGAGGAACCAGGGCTGAATTTCATTGACCGACTTGACCCGCTGCCAAGCCATCGCCATCCGCATCTGGAAAACGCCCATCAGTTCCTTCGGCAGTGACATGTGGCGGGTGAAAATAACCCGAATGCCTGCCGACCGGGCCGCTTCCAGAACTCTGAGTACGCTCTTGGTTATTTCCTGTCCGCACTTGACCTGACTTACGATCCCTACCTGCATGTCGTAGATAATCAAGGCCAGCCGCTCTGGATCGCATACATCCTCAAGGCTTTCCGGAATATTCAGCCCGAATGCGCTCTGCATCGTTCCTCCATGCTCCGCCTATTCTAATGAAAGTCCATATTGCCTCATTTAAAGCCCCCGCGGCGCGGAAGGATCGTTTGCCCTACATCCCTCAGATATGTTCCCGGACAGTGAGCCAGGCAGAGCCGCACCAGCCCGGGTACTCAGTCCCTCTTGCCGAAGTAGCTGAAATTTGAGAACTTATACGTGCCACCTCAAACCGCCTTCGGGCGGATATCCACGGAGCGCCGAACCATGACGAAAGCCGACCTCATCGATGAAGTCTCCCGTCTAGCCGAACTGACGCGTAAAGACAGCGAAGTGATTGTCGAGACGATCTTTGACAGCGTCGTGCGTTCACTTCGCGTGGGCGACAAGATAGAGATCCGGGGTTTCGGCAGTTTCCGGACCAGGCAGCGCAAACCTCGCGTTGGCCGTAACCCCAAGACCGGTGACCGCGTTGAAGTTCCTGCGAAAAAAATTCCTTTCTTCAAGCCCAGCAAGGAATTGAAGGACCTGGTCAACAATACCCAGACCGAGGCCGCTGCCGCTCCGCCAGCGTCTCCAGCAACTCCGGCCCAATAGTCCCTGACAGAAAGCACGCACCGAACGTGGGAGAAAGCACCCGCGCCAAACGAGCAATATGGCGACAGTGTTGGAGATCAGTTGTCCATCGGCCGCCGATGCTCTGTTAGCCGAGTCGGCGGGAGCAAATCGGATTGAGCTCTGCTCAGATCTCTTCACGGGTGGGCTGACGCCATCCCCATCCGACGTTCAGCACGCAAGCGCCAGACTGCATATTCCCTTAGTGGTGATGATTCGCCCGCGCGCGGGCGATTTCTGTTATTCCGGTTCCGAATTCGAAACGATCCAGCAAGATACTGCGTCCACCGCGCGAGCCGGAGTTGCCGGCGTGGTACTCGGAATCCTCCGTTCCGATCGCACCATCGATGTTGCGCGCTGCAAGCTTCTGAAACAACTTGCCGTAGACAAAGAAGTGGTATTCCACAGGGCCTTCGACGTCATCCCTGATCCCGAGCGCGGGCTCGAAGAACTAATCGATCTCGGATTCGCGCGGGTACTCACGAGCGGCCAGCGAGCTACCGCCCTGGAAGGATCGGAACTGATCTCGCGCCTGATCAAACAGGCCAGAGGTCGAATCGAGATTCTGCCCGGAGGCAAGGTACGTCCCGACAACGTTCGCGAAATCTTGCGGCGCACCGGCTGTACTCAAGTCCACCTGGCGCCACTTACGACGCACGATCAAGGCGAAAGAACGGACAAAACCGTTGTCGAGCAGGTGGCCGCCGAGTTGCGACTACATCAGCATCATGGGGGCTACGATACCCCTCCCCCCTTACCGCGATCCTTTAGAATCAAGAATTTAGAGCGATGGCACGGGTAAATCTATGGATCTCCAGTACTTAAATCTCAAAATCTTCAAAACAAAGAACTTACGAAGTTGGCGATTCCAGACTCAGGCATTGTTCCTGTAAGATAACTTGTCTTGATTGTATATATCTTTAAGAATTATGCCAAGGATATTCCGAATTATAAGTGAAGCTGAGTTCCAGAATAGAACACACCCTGGAGGTTTGGTTCCTAGGTCTTAGTTGCCGGATTTAGATTCTGAAGAACGCGTGCTGCGAAGGTACTCATCGGCGATTGCCAAGGCGCGTGCTGTCGGATCGATGTCAGTGCGGTTGCACAACACAACGATGGTGAGCTGATCATTGAGGAAGCGCTGGATCGCTGTCCGGAACCCCATAGTTTCGCCGTAGTGCCACATACGCTTGTGGCCATGATATGGATTCAAGAACCACCCGAATCCATAGTCTGCCGGCTTGCCGTCCGGCTCAACCACGCCCGGCGACTTCACCGGCGTGATGGCGGATTGCATTTCTTGTGCGCTCAACAACGTGTGTTCCCGTAAAGCGCGATCCCACTTTTCAAGGTCGGCCAGCGACGAGTAGACACCGCCATCTCCAAGCGTCGCTGACGTCGGACTCTGATCGGTTTGCTCCCATCCATGGTCCGTCTTCGAGTGTCCGTACGCGCGATTCGAAACGTCATTCTTGCCTTTCACATAGGCGACCGTATTCTTCATCGCGAGTGGATCGAAGATCCTCTGCCGCAGGAACTCAGGAAAGGACTCTCCGGAAACTTTGGCGACGATGGTCCCCAGCAGCACGTATCCCGAGTTGCTGTAATCCCACTTGCTACCGGGAGCAAACTTGGTAGTCGTCTGCTGTTCCAGCAGCTTTAGTACTTCCGCATCCTGGATCTGCGGCACCTTCTCGGGAGGAACTCCCTCGTACTTCGGCATCAGGTCTTCGTAATCCAGCAAGCCCGAGGTGTGATTTAACAGCTCACGAACCGTGATGTTCTTGCCGTAGGCCGGAAATTCGGGAAATATGTTGGTCAGGTTGTCCTCGTAATGCAGCTTGCCATCGTGCACCAACCGCATGATGGCCATCGCGGTGAACTGCTTGGTATCGGACGCGAGCCGGAAATTGGTGCGCTCATCGATCGGCTGCTTCGTTCGCAGATCGCGCAACCCGTAGCCGCGTTGGAATGCGACTTTGCCATGATCGATCACCATCACGGCGACTCCAGGCCCATCCTTTGCGGCCAGATCCGAGAAGAGATTCTCGACGTGGTGCGCATTTGAACTTTGCGCAGCGACGATTGAGGACAAAGCCAAAAGCAAGATCGCGATTCGCATAATCATGAACGAATACCCGCGATACCCATAAGACGTCCGGTATTGCCCTTCTCCGCGCGGTAGGAAAACAGCAGGTCTGGACGGCACGCGGTGCACAATCCCGTGGTACCGATGTTTTTCCCGGGAACTCCCGCATCGATCAATTGCCGCCGATTGGCTTCGATAAGGTCCAGGTAAAGCTTGACAGGCAATTCCGAGTGACCTGGCGCTCGTGCGGTCAAGAAGAGCAACGGATAACGCTCCCGGATCGGGTCTGAATCCTTGATTTCGTGAAACAGTTCATCCGCATACTCGAA
>JBPYEW010000078.1:0-18889 GCA_051984555.1 Terriglobales bacterium
CGGCGGCGGCAATGCTCTACGAAGTGGGCGACTTCGTCAACCGCAACGGACGACATCGACATACGCACTACATCATTTCTCATTCGGAGATCCTCGGGTACACTCCGGAACAGCGCCGGGTCATCGCGGCAATAGCCCGATACCTCGGGAAGTCTCGACCGTCGCCCGGGGATGGTCCGATCAAAATTCTGGCACCGCCGGACCGCGCAGTCGCACCGAGAGCGTCGCTATTGCTGCGATTGGGAAGAGCTTTGAATCTGGGGCGGAGCGAGTCGGTTCGGAGCTGCCGAGTAAGAGTACATGACGGGGGCGTCGAGCTGATTCTCACCCCGAAGCGGGGCGCAGGAGTTGACCTGGAACTGTGGGCGATCGAGAAAGAGAGGGGTTACTTCCGGGAACTCTTCGGACGAACGTTGTCGGTAGGGGTAGCCTGAAGCGTTTTGACCAGCTTGGGAGTCAGACACCAAGTTAGCGTGCCTCCCTGGCGATTTACTTCAATACGCGCGACGGCGCCTTTCTTGAGATCAATGCCCGCTTCGCAGCCGCCTTCGGCGATCAAGCGTCCGGCGAATTCACTGAGATTGGGATTGTGTCCTACAACCATCACGGCTTCGCTTTTCGAGTACTTGGCGAGCAGCTTGGCGAAATCCGCGAATGCCGACTCAGGACGCAGGGCGGAGTCTATCTGCAACTTGCCTTCGAACCCCATCTCGTTCCCAACGAGCGACGCAGTTTGCGCAGCGCGTTTGAGGGGACTGGAGATCATTACGTCAACTCCGACGTCAAGCGCGGCTAGAGCGCGCCCCACATAACCGCACTGCTGGATGCCGTCCTGGTCGAGGCCACGCTTCTCATCTTTTTTCGGATTGGCCATATGCGAACCGGCACTGGCGTGACGTAAGAAGTAGACGATCATAGGTGCTTATCTCTCCCTTGCAACCGCAACCCGCCGCTGCTTTGGTTCCGGAATCGCTGGGATTTCCGGCACCGATGCTTTACCCTCGGCGAGCGCCAACAGGAATTCCTGCGCATTGAAACCAGCGCCCGCCTTGGCACCTCTTCGCGGAGGCGGCGCGATTTTTTCGTAGGTGCCGTCGGACTTAAGCATTCGCGCTTTGACCGTGTCTGCCAGGTAGACCTGCAGAATTTCCTGACGAACGCGCTCACGCAAAAGAGGATCGAGAATGGGCGTGAGGACTTCGACCCGCTCGTACAGATTGCGCGGCATCCAGTCAGCACTGCCCGTGTAGATTTCTTCCTCACCACCATTGGCGAAATAAAAGATGCGGCTATGCTCGAGAAACCGGCCAACCACACTGCGAACGCGGATGCGGTCGCTGACGCCACGGACGCCAGGTCGCAGCGCGCATATGCCACGAACGATCAGGTCGATCTGGACTCCGGCCTGCGATGCTCGGTAAAGAGCGGCAATGATGTTTTTGTCGAGCAAGGAATTCATCTTGGCAATGATCCTTGCAGGACGGCGCTGGCGAGCGTGTTCCGCTTCACGAGCGATCAGGCCGAGGCATTTCTCAGCGAGATCGAGGGGCGACACCAGCAATGGCTCGTAGTTCGGATGCTCGGCGTAAGCGGTTAAGAACGTAAAAACGTCATGGACAGCAGCAGTGATCTGCGGGTCCGCGGTGAGAAGACTGACATCGGTGTAGATGCGAGCGGTCGTGGCGTTGTAGTTCCCTGTTCCCAAATGCGCGTAGCTTCGGGTAACTCCATCGGGGTCGCGGCGAACGAGGAGAGAAAGCTTGCAATGGGTTTTCAAGCCGACGAGTCCGTGAAAGACCTGGACGCCGGCGTCTTCCAGGTCGCGGGCCCAGCGAATGTTTGAGGCCTCATCGAAACGCGCTTTGAGCTCGACGACGGCAGTAACTTCTTTCTTCTCGGCGGCTGTGATGAGCGACGGAACGATCAAGGAGTGTTCGCTGGTACGGTACAGCGTTTGCTTGATGGAAAGAACACGGGGATCCTCGGCAGCGCTTTCAATGAAAGAGATTACGGCGTCATAGGCGTCGAAAGGATGGTGCAAGAGGATATCGTGGCGGCGCAGCTCTTCGAAGAGGTCTTGCGACTTACCGGTTAAGCGGAGCTCCCGCGGCACAAACGGCTTGAACTTCAGTTCCGGATGCTCGACTTGCTCGTAGATGGCAAACAGGCGGGAGAGGTTGACGGGGCCGTTGGTATTAAAGACCTGCCAGGAATCCAGCTCGAAGTTTGTGCGCAGGCGCTCGACGATTTCCGGGTCGGCATCGGCCTCGATTTCAAGTCGAACGGCGTCACCGCGGCGACGATTGTGCAACTCTGTGCGTACCGATTCCAAAAGGCTGCGGGATTCTTCTTCCGCAAGATAGAGATTGCTGTTGCGGGTAACACGGAACGCGGCGGAGGAGAGGATCTCGTACCCGCGATACATGCGGGCAGCGTGGAAAGCTACAAGATCGGCGAGGAAGATGAAGTCGACGGTGCCTTCGGAGGGCAAACGCACGAGACGCGGGAGCGCTCGCGGAACGGTCACGACACCGGTGTAGACCATGGAGGCGCGGCGGCGACGACGTAGAAGGAAAGCCAAGCAGAGCGCTTTGTTGAGCACTCGAGGAAACGGATGAGCGGGGTCAACGGTGATAGGCGTGAGGAGCGGATCAAGTTCGCGCTCGCAGTACTCTTCCACGAAGGATTTCGCGTCGGCGTCCAACTCTTCGAGGCCAAGGACGCGGATACCGTGTTCGGCCATTTGCGGGCGAAGCTCTTCATTCCAGCAACGGTATTGGTCTTCGACGAAGCGGTGGGTGTCGGCAGAGATGCGGTCACGTTCTTCGAGGAGCGTCAAGCCGTCCGGGCCAGCCTCGGAATAACCGTCTTCGATCTGCTGGACTAAGCCAGCGACACGTACTTCAAAGAATTCGTCGAGGTTGCTGGCGCTGATGGAAAGGAATTTAAGGCGCTCAAGAAGTGGATTGCCTGTGTCGTCGGCCTCTTCGAGGACCCGGCGGTTGAAAGCAAGCCAGGATGTTTCGCGGTTCAGGTAGTACGACGGGCTGTCGAGTTGCACGCGAGCCATACGGTGGATCGTCAGACTACATTGATTCGAAGGTTAAGCGTTGCCATGATTCGCCGAGGACAGATGAGAAGTGCTCTCGCGGCCGCTTGGAGCGAACCATCAGTATAGTCGATCATCGCTTGCGTCGAGGTAATCGCGGAAGTACCTGGTTTTAACATCAAACAAACAGGCGCAGGTTCCCGAGAACCGGCGCCTGTAAGGGCGTTGCAGACTTTTACAATCTAGTGCACTTGCTTGATCGCTTCCCGTACTTTGGTCGCGACATTTGCGGGCAATGGAGCATAATCGAGATCCTTGGTCATGTTCTCGCCCGAGTCGAGCATCCAGTTCAGGAAATCGACGATGATTTTGCCTCGATTCGGATCCTTTGACTGAGTTGGGATCAGCAGCCAGGTAAAGCTGGAGATTGGGTAAGCATCCTTACCGGGCGCATTGGTGATGGATACCCGGAAATCGGCAGGCATGCTCTTCACCGAAGCGGCCGCCGCCGTGGCACCTTCCAAAGTTCCCTTCAGCCAGTTACCGGCTGCATTCTTTACCAAACCGTATTGGATTTTGTTCTGAACGGCGTAAATGAGTTCCACGTATCCGAAGGCGCCGTCCATGCCGCGAATAAATCCGGCTACACCTTCGTTGCCTTTGCCTCCCATTCCGACCGGCCACTTCACGGAGGTGCCCTTCCCGACTTTGTCTTTCCATTCCGAGCTAACTTTCGAGAGGTAGTCCGTGAAGATGTAGTTGGTGCCGCTGCCGTCGGAGCGGTGGACAACAACGATGGGTTTGTCAGGTAATGTGACGCCCGGATTGTCGGCGGCGATCGCCTTGTCGTTCCAATTTGTGATCTTGCCAAGGCAAATATCTGCGATGACTTGCGAAGAAAACTTAAGGTCCTGGGTCACGCCTGAGACGTTATAGGCGGGGACGACGGCGCCAAGGACCGTCGGAATGTGCAAGACCTTGTTTTTGGCCTGTGCGAGTTGCTCGTCGGTCATGGGACCATCGCTGGCACCAAAATCGACGGTACCGGCAAGAACCTGGCGGATACCGCCGCCGCTACCGATGGATTGATAGTTAATCTGAACGTCAGAATGTGCCTTGTGGTATTCGCTAAACCACTTGGAGTACATCGGATAAGGAAAGGTCGCGCCCGCCCCATTCAGTGTGGTCTGTGCCCACAGCGGTAGCGCCAAGGCGACCAGACACAGCAACAGCGCAGTCTTTCGAATCACTCGTGAGTCCTCCTGAAATTTGTGCTTTCAATCTGGTTGTAGTGGCGAATTGTTAAAGGACTGTTACGAGAGGGTGAATTTACAGTGACAAAAGAGCGCGTAGCGATTAGGTCATTCGCGAGCTTTTACGCTTTGAGTGAGTCTCGGGGCGGATTGGAAATGCTGCGGCCAACTCCCGAGGCTCTTTAGTTATGATGAACGCACAATGTCCAGACGTCCCACGATCGGTGTATTCGACTCCGGCTTTGGTGGACTGACAGTACTGAGGGAATTAACGTCCATCATCCCCGACGCGGAGTATGTCTATTTTGGGGACACGGCTCGGTTGCCTTACGGATCGAAATCAGCGGACACGGTCGCTAAATATGCGGTAGGGGCTGCGCATTTCCTGGAAGAACGTGGCGCTGAGATGCTGGTGATTGCCTGTAATACAGCCACGGCACTCTCTCTGCCACGGATTGTGGAAGGCGCGCGCGTACCTGTGGTTGGAGTAGTGGAACCGGGGGCGGAGCGGGCAGCGGCTGCGAGCAAAGTGCATCGAGTTGTAGTCCTGGCCACCGAGGCCACGGTGTCGAGCCACGCATATGAGAAAGCGCTCCAAGGGCGCGGCGTGGTGGCGAGGGAGAAAGCTTGTCCCCTGCTGGTCCCTCTTGTGGAAGAGGGATGGACGGATCACCGCGTAACGGAGGAGGTAGCTCGAATTTATCTGGAAGAGGCGTTCTCGGAGGGATTCGAGTCGGCGGATGTGCTCTTACTAGGATGCACCCACTATCCTCTGATTAAGCCGCTGTTGAGACGCGTGGCTCCGCACAGCGTGTCGATTGTCGATTCTGCAGAATCGACGGCGCAGGTGGTCGCGGGAAAGCTCCGGATTGAACCCCTAACAGGCTCGGCAGAGCCGGAACGCAGGGTGCAAGCGCGGGTTAAATTTTTCGCGACCGATTCGGTCGAGAAATTCCGCAGGCTGGGCGCCATGTTCATCGGTCACCCGATTGACCACGTCGAACACGCGGATCTGAAAGAGTGAGAGCGTCAACGCGGGCGAGGATGCTCCTAGTTCCACAAACGCCGCGCGAAAAAGAAAACGGCCGCTTTCGCGGCCGTTTCGAGTTACGGAATTTTGAGTTGTTAATAGAGTCGGAAGCTGACTTCGACGTTGATCTGGACCGCCACCGGTTTGCCATCTTTCATGGCAGGTTCGAACTTCCAGTTGCGGACAGCTTCAATCGCCTTTTCATCGAGACCGAGGCCAAGGCTACGAGCGACTTTGATGTCGCGCGGCTTGCCATCGGGTCCAACGATCAGCCACAGTACGCAGGTTCCCTGGTACTTGGCTTTGCGAGCTTCTTCGGAGTACTCGGGATCAGGCGTCGAGATGGCCTTGGGCGCGCTTACGCCCCCGCCAACCCGGAATACGCCGCCACCGATACCACCCCCACGACCCGGTCCAACGCCCGGTCCAGCGCCGCTACCAACACCGCCACCGGAGCCAGATCCAATACCACCTCCCGATCCAGTTCCGTTCGATGGCGGACCAGAAGGGATTTTGGACATGGAGTCGCCCAAGTTGGGTAGAGCCGCGCTTGCCACCTTTACCTCAGGGGGCACGGCAACGGCAGGCTCCGCCGTCAACTTGGGAGCCTCGTTGCGCACCACCATAGCGGGTGGTGTGATCGGGTTCATGTCGAACTTAGGTAGCCGACCTTTGGGTGCCTGGAACTTATCGCGATCACCGCCGCCTCCGCCGCCACCGACCTGCGTTTTGGCAGGCTTGATGGGCAGATCCGGAGTTAAATCAGGAGCGATGAGAGTGACCTGTTCCTGCTTTTTAACCTGCTGCACCACTTTGCGGCCGAGAATCGATCCAGCGATGATCAAGCCAACGATGACCACGTGAACCATCGTCGATCCCATCACGCCGCCGCGCTTGTAATCGTAGAAGCCCCAGATGTCGCGGACCGGCTCAGGCCTGGACGTCAGCTTGAGGGGTGGCAATTTCTTGGGGAAAAGAAAATCGTCAACGTTCCGGAAAAGGGATTTCCACAACGGCTCCTCGAATGTAGATTTCGGGAGCAACAGGTTGAGGTCGGGCTGGCTATTGGGGCCGAGTTTCATGTCCGAAGTTGCCATACTTTTGAACCCGAGTCTTGCTTCCTTTGCAGACGGAAGAACAGTCGCCGTGCAACATAAAGGATGAGCACGGTTCATGCCAAGTTGCTTTTCTGCTCGCAACCTGTGTTGCTGATGTCGATCCGGGAGGCGGCGGCTACCAGGTGCGGTGAGCGGCTTTCTGCCGGTTATTCATTAGTCAGGGATTTAGATGCACCCCAACACGGTTTTGGTAGAAATTGTACACGGTTTTTTCCGCATTCCTTAGTGCTTTCCTGAGTGCATTCTGCGGATTGTACCTACCAAAGGGTCAATGCCCGTTGGGTTCCCACGTTCCCGTATAATGAAGAAAATCCAAACCCTTGGAGAAAGTTACCGAGTGCCGCTCGATTTAAAAGCCAGCATCAATCTGCCTAAAACCGACTTTCCGATGAAGGCAAACCTTCCGCAGAACGAGCCAAAAACGCTGGCCCGGTGGGAGGCAATGAACGTTTACGAGCGGATTCGCGAAGTACGCAAGGGTGCACCCAGTTACATACTGCATGATGGCCCGCCATACGCCAACGGGTCGATCCACCTCGGGCATGCCTTCAACAAATGTCTAAAGGATTTCATCGTGAAATCGAAGACGATGGCGGGGTTTGATTCGCCATACGTGCCCGGGTGGGATTGTCACGGGCTGCCGATCGAGATCAAGGTGGACCAGATGCTCGGCGGCAAAAAGTTGCAGATGGATCCCCGCGAGGTTCGGCTGGAGTGCCGCAAATACGCCGAGAAATTCCTCAATTTACAGCGACAGCAGTTCAAACGGATTGGTGTTTTTGGGCGGTGGGAAAGGCCCTATTCGACGATGACGCCGGAGTTTGAGCGGTACGTCATCGATACGCTGTACCAGTTTTTCGAGAAAAAGTTTGTCTACAAAGGACTGCGATCGGTCTACTGGTGCATTCACGACCAGACGGCCCTGGCCGAGGCCGAGGTGGAATACGAAAACCATCACAGTCCGACGGTGTGGGTAAAGTACGGGTTGCAGTCGGATCCGCGGACGATCAACGCCGAGTTGGCCGAGCGGCGCATTCACGGCGATAAGCCAATCTTCACAATCATTTGGACCACGACGCCGTGGACGCTACCCGCATCCATGGCCGTGGCATTCCATCCGGATGAGGAATACGTGGTTCTCGAGGCTGCTGACGGCATTTACATCGTTGCCGAGCGCCTTTCGAAGGTCACCGCTGAGAAGTGCGGCTTCCCAGACGCGCGTGTGGTTGCCCGCTTTGCAGGTCAGGCCTTGGAGAATACGTGGTTTTACCATCCATTTCTCCCTTGGGAGCGGCGCAAGATCCTGGGCGTGGTTGCGGATTACGTGACGATGGACACGGGGACTGGCGTAGTTCATACGGCACCGGCACACGGCGCCGAAGACTTCCTGACCGGGTTGAAGTACAAGCTTGATCCGACGTGCGACGTGGATTCGGCGGGCATCATCCACAACGGTTTGCCAGAGTACGACGGCAAAAAGGTCTTCGACGCGAACAAACCCATCGTGCAGCTGTTAAAAGATCGCGGTGTTCTGCTCCATACGGAGACGCTGGAACATTCGTATCCGCATTGCTGGCGTTGTCATAACCCAATCATCTTCCGGGCAACGGAGCAGTGGTTCATTTCGATGGAGACACCCATGGACGGGGGCACCACCTTCCGCCAGCATTCACTCGAAGAAGTGAAGAAGGTGAAATGGGATCCGTCATGGGGTGAAGAGCGCATCGCGAACATGATCGCAACGCGGCCGGACTGGTGCATCTCGCGGCAACGCCTCTGGGGTGTGCCGATCGCAGTTTTCCTGTGCGATGGATGTGGAAAGCCGCTAAACGATCAGAAGATCAACCGGGCCGTTGTCGAATTTTTCGGAAAGAAAGGCGCAGACGCCTGGTACACGCCAGAAGCGGATGCGCTCGTTCCGGCGGGAATGAAGTGCCCGCACTGCGGGGGCGCCGGGTTCCACAAAGAAACCGACATCATCGACGTCTGGTTTGAGTCCGGATCGAGTCAGGCTGCCGTGCTTGGACACGAACCGGATCTGCCCTGGCCATCGGACCTCTACCTTGAAGGCGGCGATCAGTACCGCGGGTGGTTCATGTCTTCCCTGCTCTGCGCGATCGGAACACGCGGCAGAGCGCCATTCCGGGTGGTTGCTACTCCAGGCTGGACGCTGGACGAACAGGGCCGCGCGCTATCGAAATCGCGCGGGAATGACGTGGATCCGGTGGACATCGCGAATCGCCTGGGTGGGGAAATTGTGCGGTTGTGGGTGGCTTCGGTCGATTTTCGCCAGGATGTGGTCGGGTCAGAAAACCTGATGCAGCGGATTGCGGAGAACTACCGCAAGATTCGCAACACATTCCGCTACATCCTCGGCAACCTGAATGGGTTCGATCCGCAGCGCGATCGGATGCCTTTCGAAGAAATGGAATCGATCGACCAGTTTATGCTGCGCGAGACGGCGGAATTGAACGAGCAGGTACAGCGCTGGTACGAGGAATTCGCGTTTCACAAGATCTACCAGCGGGTGAACCAGTTCTGCGTGGTGGATTTGAGTGCGTTCTATTTCGATGTGCTAAAGGACCGGCTGTACACGTCGGCGCCGAATTCCAAGTCGCGGCGCTCAGCACAGACGGCCATCTGGATGATCGGTGAGACGCTCGTCCGATTACTCGCGCCGGTGATGAGCTTCACCTGTGATGAGGTTTGGCAATACCTCCCGAGGATGGGGGATCGGGCAGAGAGCGTACATTTGACAAAGTTCCCGGCGTCAAACGACATCCTGGGGAATGCGCCGAAGCAGGACCTGCAGCAAAAAGAAGACTGGACCAACCTACACGCCGTCCGCGAGGAAGTTTTAAAGGCACTTGAGGAAGCACGTAATAAGAAGCTGATCGGCACCGGATTGGAAGCGCAGGTAAAGCTCACGGCGTCGGACCCGGTACACGCAGTGCTAGCGCGATATCGCGAACAGTTGCGCTACATCTTCATCGTATCCGCTGTCTCGCTTGAACAGGGCTCGGGTAACGGAACGGGTGGCGTTCACGTGGAAGTGAGTAAGGCGGCGGGTCAGAAGTGTGAGCGGTGCTGGAATTACTCGACGCATGTAGGCGAGGATCCCAAATATCCGAATGTATGCGAACGTTGCAGTGCAGTGCTGCACGAGATGGAAGGCAGAGGGGAGGGAGCGTAAAAACCTGATCAGTTGCTGACGACCGCGGACTGACAACGGACGACTACCATGCGTAAGTACCACTTCCTGATTGCCTTCTGCGTCGTACTGCTCGATCGATTGAGCAAGCTGGCGGTTCAGAAAAGAATTCTTCTACACGACAGCATCAGCATCATCCCAGGATTTTTCCGAATCACGCATGTTGAAAATCGCGGGGCGGCTTTCGGTCTTTTTGCCGACTCACCTTCGGAATGGAAGATTGCGATTCTGGTGCTCTTTTCGTTGATCGCACTGGTTATTGTTTCAGCGTTGCTATGGAAGAACAGCCATGTGATGACTACGACCGGGGTTGGGCTGGCTTTAATCCTGGGGGGTGCGATCGGAAATCTTTGGGACCGATTATTCAGCGGGCACGTGGTGGATTTCCTCCTGTTCTACATTGGTCAGTACCAGTGGCCGGCATTCAATGTCGCGGATAGCGCGATTGTGATCGGTGCGGGACTGCTGGTATTTGAGATCCTGTTCACGAAAGTTCCCGCCCAGGACAAAGTCAGCGGACATTGATACGGATTATTGAGCACCGCGGATGTCGAACCGCTTAATCAACCCATCCTCGATCGCAAAAATGTGACCGACCATTTGATCGACTAGCAGATTTCCCGCCAAATCGTGCACAACCTGATGGACCTCGACGACGACTCTTCCTTCGGGAGACTCGGCAAATGCCATGGGCTCTACATGGGGATCGAGCATCGCCCACTGACGCGTCCAGTAGCGGCGTACCTCGTCTCGCCCGTGGACGTGACCACCCTCCATGCCGTTGGCCCATACGACATCGTCACGCAGAGATGCGAGCACTGCGTCCATGTCCCGCTCATTGAACCGCTCGTAGACACGCTTCAGAAGGTCAACATTGCTTGACATAAGAGTTTCGATTTATTCACCGTGCACATGGCATCCAGTCTAGCCTTCGTGTACCTTTAATGTCTTTTGTTGTGACTTTCCCTCGCTACAGGACAGACTGATGCCCAAGCCCGAACGATACCTGGTTCCACCCGACACCAAGATAAAGCTAGCCAACTACGATCCGGACGAAACCGGTAAATTCAAATCGAAAGACGAAGCCGAAACGGCCCTCGAGAAACATCGCCAACAGTTGTCTGAACTGCAGGAGCTGATGTATGCCGAGGACAAGCACGCACTCCTGGTGGTGCTACAGGCAATGGATGCGGGCGGAAAAGACGGCACCATCCGGCACATTTTCACCGGGGTGAATCCCCAGGGCTGCGAGGTTGCCAGTTTCAAGCAGCCGACGGAAGAGGAACTACATCACGACTACCTCTGGCGGATTCATCAGCAGCTCCCTGCCCGGCGGATGATCGGAATATTCAATCGGTCGCATTATGAGGACGTCCTCGTGGTGAGAGTGCACGGTCTTATATCGAAAGACGAGGCCGTGGAGCGTTTTCACCAAATCAACCAGTTCGAGAAGATGCTGCATGAGAATGGTACGACCATCGTTAAGTTTTTCCTGCATATCAGCAAGGATGAGCAGAAGACACGCCTAGAAGAACGAATCCATCATCCGACGAAGTATTGGAAGGTGAATCCGGCGGACCTGAAGGAACGCGAGCACTGGGAGGAGTACGAAAAGGTTTATGAAGATGTATTCCGCCATTGCAGCACGAAGCATGCACCGTGGTACATCATTCCGGCAAACAAGAAGTGGTTTCGAAACGTAACGATCTCGGCAATATTGGTGGAGACGTTGAAGTCCATGAAGATGAAGTATCCGAAGTCGGAGTTTGATTTGAAGAAGATGAAAGTGGAGTAAAGACAGCGATTAGCAATTGGCAATTAGCGATTAGCAATTAGCTATTGTCAAACCGTAACACGCTCTCCCAGGGTTCCGAACATTTCTGGCCGATTCCATTCTTTCTCTTCATCACGTTTGGTTCGGAAAAACGCGAATCAGCTTTGATTCATTGCCGGTTGCCGCCAGCTATTTTGGGCGTGAGGCGCTGTACTCGGGACGGTCGTAGGTGCCGGTGATGCTCACGGGGATAGGCACGCCTCCGCGATCTTTGTTCGTAAAGGGATCCATAACCTTCATCAGAAATGATTTCACCCCGGTGGTGGCCTGGGATGGTTTGGCCTGCATGCGCATGGTGCCGTGCAGATTGATGCGCTGGTTGATCAGGCCGTAGGTGCCGTGCATATCGATGTCGGCCCCGGGCACATTGAAAAATAGATTTGCAAAATTGGCGGTGCCATTCCTGACGTCTACGTGGCCCTTCAGCCCTGACATAACGCGGGTGGGATCGTTGTCATCCGGATGTCCCTGAGCGCTCTTGCTGAGTTTGCTCATCGACTGCTGCGTTTGCGGATTGGTGAAATGGGCAGCAGCGATGCCAAAGTCGCCCTGGAGCCGCACTTTCTGCAGAAATGGCTGTGGGCCCGGGGGAACGACAGTCGACGCATGGAAGCTAATTTCTCCGTTGAGAGGAGACTGCGGTCTACGGACAAAAAGCAGCATCAGGTCCTGGATATGACCTCCACGGACCACGAACTCCACAGACGTGACTTTCCCCTTTACCCCTTTCTGCCCGGCCACACTTCCCTGCGCCACCAAGCTCGTGTGATCGAGCTGCGCATTCACACCGTTGAGGAAGACGTCGCCATTGACCGCGTTCACCACGGCGCTGAAGGCAGTCTGAAGAGAATGCTGGTGACCGCTGCGGGTGACTGAAAAATTGGGAGTGTCGGTGGCTCCCTCGACCTTCAACTCGTCAAGCGGGCCGCGGAAACTACCTTTGGACGTGAGTGTCCCGGCAATGCCCTCTAACACTCCCAGGTCGGCATGATCGAAAGTGTAGGCGCCGTTAACGGCGGCTTTGGCGATGCTGCCTTGTTGAAAGGGACCGATCTGGCCTTCGGAACGTATTTCACCGGGCGGCTTGGGGTTGGTGAGTTCGGCATGGTACGCCATGGCGTGTTTGCTGCCGAGACCGTGAATTGAGAATTCGTGCACCTGGAATTCGACTGGCTCCTTGCCCGCTTCCGAGGGCGGCACTACCAAGACGGATTGGTCGGCGATGAATTCGTCGATGATGATCTTGGAAGAAGCACTGGACCAGTCACCATCGGTTCCGAAGGGCGGCAAAATGACGCGCATGCCATCCGCCTTGAGAACGGAGATATGTTTTGTGAGAAGGCCGAGGTAGCTTGCTCGGATCGTAAGGCGCTGAATCGAGATCAGGGGAGTAGCGATATTTCCGTGGCGAAAGGTGATGCCTTCCGCAACACCACCGGGATGAGGAAAATAGATTGGCCGAAATTTCTGGATTTCCACTTTGCTGGAGGTAGCCTCTGCCAGATCCTGGGCAACTTGCGGAGACGTGAAAGGCCATTTGATTGTCAGAAGGATGCCGAAAATACCGACGAGCAGCGCCAGACAGCCTGCCGCAATCAGAAGCCATCGTTTGCGGCGGGAATGGCCAACGGGTGCTGAATCCCGCTGAACAAGGTGCGGCCGGTCCGGGCGTTCTTCCGAGACTGTCACGGGTTGCTGGCTAGAATTCCACAAAGCGGGAGCTTAGATGACGAACGGCAGAATTTCGTTCTACGAAAGCAGGATATCCGCGAGAGCTAGAAATCCACAATAGTTGGTGCAGCGCTGGCGGTGGATTTCGCGTTGACTAAGGCGTTTCGTACAACTGGCGGTAGACGTTGGCGTTGCGGAGGATGGCCTGGACATATTCGCGAGTCTCGGTGAACGGGATAGATTCCACAAATTCCTGCGGGTCACGATACTTGCCGGCCGACAGCCAGTCTTCCACGCGATCTGACCCCGCGTTATAGGCGGCTAAGGCGTATTCGAAAGAACCAAACTTGTCGACCATCGAACGAAAATAACGTGTACCAAGCTGCATGTTCACACCCGGCACGAACAGCTGGCTGGGATTGAAATGGCGAATTTTTTGTTCTTTTGCAACCTTCTTGCCCGTCACCGGCAAGAGCTGCATGAGTCCGACGGCATTTGCGCGGGAAACGGCGGCGGGGTTGAACTCTGATTCCTGGCGAATCAAGGAAGCCACGAGAAATGGATCCAAGCCGTTCTGCGCGGAGTATCGTTTGAGCTCCGGCCAGAACGACGGTTTCGGAAAAAGGGCCTCCCAGTAGGAGCGTGGCAACGCCGGGATATCCATGGCGAAGTAGTTAGGCACCGCGCGTTTAATCACTTCGATACCGCGGTTGTATTGATCATTCTCCTGGAAGAGCTTGGCGGTTTCAGGCGCCACCCAGGACGATTTTTCCTTTTCTTCTTCGGCGGCGGCCTGTAATTCGCGGGCGGCAAGATCCACAAGAGCGCCGTTCCCCAGCAATTCAGCTTTCTGAACGCGGAGATTATCGGAAGGCGGATCATCGTCGGCGACCTCGGCCTTCAAGTCGATTCCCGGGATTTTGTCGAGGACAGCAAACTGGGGCGGATCGCCAGTGACTTTCAAGTTCTTCAGCTGTTGGCGAGCGAGTTCCGCATAGTAGTAGTTGCGGAAGCGATCCGAAAGCTTCTGGTAAAACGCCCGGGCTTTTACGAGATCGTTGTCCTCCTGGGCAAGGCGCGCGCGCCAGTACAGCGCGGCAGGGATCTCGTTGGAATTGGGGTAAAGCTCGATCTGTTCCTCGAACTGTTTTTCAGCATCCTGATTACGGCCTTGCCGAAGCGTGAGCCAAGCGGCTTTCCAATGAGCATAGGAGGCGCGCCCCGCGTTGGGGAACCTCTGCTGAAGTTCACGATAGGCGTCGATGGCTTTGTCGTAATCCTTTTTAAGAAGGAAGATATTGCCTTCGGCGAGAAGACCCTGCTCCATCCATGGGCTGGTGGGGTAATCCTGGCGAAGCTGCGCGAGATATTTCAAAAAAGCGTCTTGATCATCGGAAGAGCGAGCTACCTCGGCGCGAAGATATAGCGCTTGCGCGCTCGACTCAGGCGTAGTGGTTTGGGTGGATTCCAGCACCCGCTTGGCATCCTTCGCTTTGCCACTCTTAAGCAGGGCGCTCGAATACGAGAGCTGTAGTGCCGGTCGGTCTGCAGGATTGACCTGGTCGATGAGGCCGCGGTACTCCTCAGCTGCGTCCGAATAGCGACGCCCTTTCATCAGTAGATCGGCACGGGTCCTCTTTTCGTCGACCGTGAACGGAGCAACGGCGGTGCTGGCCGCAAGCTTTTTTAACTCGGCGTCAGCCATTTCCGCTTCGCCAGTGAGAGGCATGGTGAGGAAGATATTCCGGAAGATGCCTGCAGCTTTGGCGGAGTCTCCCGCGGCTTCGTAGGCGCGCCCAAGATTCCACTCGACGTCGACGCGGACCGGCTGACGATCTTGTTCCAACAACGCTGCCGCGTCCTGAGGCTTGCCCTCCTGCATCAGGGCATTGGCGTAGACGATATGTGCGTCCCGCGTCCAGACCGAATCTGGATACTGGGTATCGAAATCTTTCAGCGTAGCGACGGACTGGGCACTCTGACCCGTCTGCATGTAGGCGTTGCCGAGATAGTAGGTGACGTACTCGCTGAGATCGCCGGCGTGGAGCTTGGCACGATTCAAGGCATCAATGGCCTTGGGGTAATCATGATCCTGTATACGAGCGTAGCCAAGGACAAGGTAGGCCAGGGATCCCGCATCTTCCTTAGCATGACGCCGAGCATATGTCTCGACTCCGGAATATGCGGCAGGAGTGCGATCTTGCAGAAGCTGGCGCGCCATGGGTCGCAGATTCGTCGAGGCTACGAACGCCTGGCGAACGCGGCGGACGCGCGGCGACATGCGTTTCTTCTTCTTCGTGGTTTTGCGCGCAGTACGTTTACCCGATGCTTTGGCGGACTTCTTGGTCGTGTGAGTCGTCGAGGTTTGAGCGACAGCAGGGGGCGTCAACCCGCAGAGGCTGTAGATGAGCAGGAATGCGGCTAGAAACAGACGAGAAGCTTTCACGAGTACAGATATCTTAGCGCTTAAAGTTGGGGCCGAGCAGTGACACATCATCTTCCGCCAGACTGCGAATGACTTCCTGATTGAAGTAGTCTCCCGCAGAGGCTGCCGTGTTCCCATACCTCTTTTGATACGTGGAACGGCTCTTATCGATGTCTTCTTTCAGGCGATCGTATAAATCTTTGTTTTTGCGGCCTTCCATCATCTTGGCCTGGTTGTAGAGCTTGATCTCGTCCACGAGCAGGCGCGCAAAGCGCTGGGCCTTGCGGTGCATGTCTGCGTCTTCGGGAGACATACCAGCAAAGGCATCAGGCTCGCTGCGTTCGGCGGGAACGGCTGGTTCCGCGCTTTTGGCGTGGGAGAAAGCCGGGGTATGTGACGCAAAGGGATCGTTAAACGCGGGTCCGGCGCTGGCGGCGGCAGCAGAGGCTTTTACAACCGGGACTTCTCCGCTGGCGTCCGCATCCTTTGCCTTGCGAACCAAGGCAACTTCCAGCCAGGTGCCGGTTGCGATCAGCATTAGCTCCAAAGCCGCGGCGTCGAGATGTCCGGATGAGTCGGTACCGGCATCGGCGTATACCAGGGCCGCAACTTTGTCTTTTAGGACCAGCGGGAGCACGATGCACTGGCCGTCGGCCGGCTTTCCGAAATGCTTGAGGAACTTACCATCCATCTCCGAAGCGCTGGCCGAAATAGCGGTGCGACCGTCCAAAACCCGCGCTACCAGTCCGGAATGGGGATCCAGGCCGAAGTCCTTCAAATCATCGCTGAACGCACGACCCTGCCATCCGGTTATATTGCCGGACTTGACCAGAAACAATGCGGCCCGGCCACAGTAGTGCACCGAACCGTCCAATAAAGTGCGAAGAATGTCGCGCTGGGTATTGACACTATGGATGGCGGCAACCGTCTTGAGCAGGTCGTTGGCTGAGCCTTGCGTGGATCCGTCGGGGACCGAGATTTCGGTCAGCACACGACGAGTAATCTCGTTCTGCAATTGTGGCAGGTGCTGTTCCAGCACTTCCGCGACGGCTTTCTGGACCGCTGCTTCCAAGCTAAGCTTTTTCGTCATGAAGAAATTTCCGGATGCGCTGGACGACCTGATTATACGAGCAGCGGCACAGGTCGCCGAGGTTACCAACGTACCAGCGGCGTGGGCTCTAGTTCGGGCTGGCCGCTCAGGGTTTGGCTGAAAGACGGGCACCGTGAGATTGGGCAAATCGAGGATTTGCAACAAACCTGTAGAGGTCTGTTACGTCCAACAGGGTGGGCAGATAAATGGCGAAACCTGTACAATTAAACCTCTGTTTCAGCCGCTAGGCCCAAAATAGTTGAATCGGCGGAATAATGGGAACCATCCAACCAAAAGTGAATGAACCGGTCAGTGAAGAGCTGGCGCTGGTTCAAGCAGCCAAGGGCGGCGACGTCGGAGCGTTTGAAGAACTCGTCAGGCGCTACGACAGGAACGTTTTTCGGATCGCGCAACATATCACGCAAAACCGCGAGGACGCGGAAGACGTGGTGCAGGATGCGTTCCTGAAGGCGTACACGAACCTGGAACAGTTCCAGGGACAGTCGAAGTTCTATACGTGGCTGGTGCGGATCGCGGTCAACGAGGCGCTCATGCGGTTGCGCCGCCGGCGGCCGGAACGCATGGTTTCGCTGGACGAGGACGTCAAGACCGAAGACGATTCGGTACCTCGCGAGGTAGCAGATTGGGCACCCAATCCCGAGCAGCTCTACACGCAGGGCGAGCTGCAAGACATTTTGACGCGCACCATCCAGGGCTTGCCCCCCAGCTTTCGGACGGTGTTCGTACTGCGAGATGTTGAGGGGCTTTCGACCGAGGAGACTGCTGACGCTTTGAACCTCAGCATTCCCGCGGTAAAGTCGCGGTTGTTGCGGGCTCGCTTGCAACTGCGCGAGCGGCTAAGCCGCTACTTTAAGAAACGCAACGGCGGAGATGGCAACCAGTGAAATGCTCTGAGTTTCTGCAAGAGCTAACCAACTACCTCGACGGCGTCATCGACGATCGGACAAAGTCGGAGCTTGAAGATCATTTGGCCTGGTGCCACAACTGCTACGTCGTTTGCGACACGACGAAGAAGACCATCGAGATCTATCGCGACTCGAAGCTTTACGAATTGCCTGACGACCTTCGCGGCCGTTTACGATCAGCAATCATGTCGAAGTGCCAGAAGAAGAAGGCCGGCAGCGAACCCGCCTGAGTCACCCCTCCATACCAGCCTGACAAAATTGCACTGCCGCGGCGTTAATGCCTTCAGCTATTTGCTGATTGTCCGGGAGGGCGTTTGCGCTCCACGGTCGCGATGAGAACGTCGATATCGGCGGGCTTGACCAGGTAATCATCGACTTCGTGCTGAATTCCCTGGACCGCGGTTTCGAGCGCGGGATAGCCGGTCAGGATAATGACCAGGCAGCGCGGATTGATCTCACGAATGGCACGCACCACGAGGAATCCATCGCCGGGTTGGCTGATATTCAGGTCGGAGAGCAGGATGTCGAAAGGCTGCCGGCGCATGGTGTCGATGGCCTCCTCGACACTGGCAGCGACGGTCACATCAAAGCCGCGGGAGCGCAAGATTAAAGGCAGGGTGGCGCGGATGCTGGGTTCATCGTCTACGAACAGCAACCGTCCACGTGCGAGAGTCGCCTCAGCCATGCTTCCTTGATCGTTCCATCCAGCAGGAGCTTAGGTTTGTATTTACTACGGCATACAGGCCGTGTCTGTCCTGCACTGCACTCTGCCCGGAGTAAGCGGTTCAGGCTGGAGCGGTGGGGTACCACAACGGGAAGGGCGGCGATAGTTTCTTGCAACACGCGAATATTCAGCAACTTGCGCCTGTCTGTTGTTGAGCGCGGAACCGTCACTTTTGTCCGATAGAAACCTTTTCGTTACGGACGTAATCTAAGTAGCTGGAGAGAGTAGAAGCTGCTCGTTTTAGCGATTGCAAATCCCTCGTTTTTCGACCAGGTGATGCTGAAAAGAGTTGGCCCTTGCCTACGTGCAACAGGGCGGGCAAAAGGCCGGAAAGAGCCCGGGTTTTGGGGAGGTAGGTATGATTTCCAAGCTGCTCGACGCGTTTTTTGGCTGCTGGCACACGAACCTGAGTTTTCCCATGACTGCTAAAACCGGTAAACGCCGCATTGCGGCGGCCTCCCTCACCGGAACCTATGTGGTTTGTCTTGATTGCGGAAAAGAGTTCGCTTACGACTGGCGGGAAATGAAAGTGGTTGAGGAGAATCCTGCCGGAGCGGC
>JBPYEW010000079.1:0-19678 GCA_051984555.1 Terriglobales bacterium
TTGGTTATGACACTCGGGTCCAGCCACGCAGCCGCGGCTAACTCGTCCCATAGATAATCGTACTCACCTCGTACTTGGGCGTACTTGGCAATGTACTGAGCTGCCGGAGAGGAACCCGCCTTAATGCGTTGAAGCATGTCTTGGCTGAAACGAGTCTTTACCGAGATATCCACGCTCGTACAGACAATCCTCTTCCAAGGTGCAACCAGCACCTTGTGTGCCGCCTCGGGATCGAACCACAGGTTGAATTCACGCCGCGGCGAATTCGTGAACTCCGGATCGCCTGTTTGCGGCGCGAAGCTCGCTCCCATGAACACCAACTCCTTCGCGAGCTTGGGAAACTCAGGATCAATCGCAATCGCCAACGCCAGGTTCGTCATCGGACCGCCGGCATAGATGGTCACCTCGTTGGGATACTTCCGCACCATCCTCACAAGGAAATGCGCGGCGTCCTCGTCGACTGGCTTGGTGGTAGGAGCTCCCTCCGGCATGTCTCCCAGCTGATCTGGTGGATGATAAAAGCGGGCTGTCCACGCTCCTTTCCAGGTGATCGTGCCATATCGCTGTTCCCACAATTCTGTTTCCCGTTGCTGTCGCACCAACGGATATTCCGCCCCGGACACAACCGGGATGTCCGTTCGTCCAATCAACTCGAGCATCCGCAGCGTGTGAGCCAGTTCCGCCTTGAGCCACTGATCGCCGGTGACGACGGTGATTCCAAGTACATCGGTTTGTGGAGACTGGATCAGCAACAACATCGATTGCTGGTCGGTTCCGGCTGGTCCGGCTGCATCCTGGTCGATGATGATCTTGCGCCTCTCTTGCGCGTAACTTGAGACGCACATAATTGCCAATAAAACAAAGCCTACAGCGCGAAACCAAAGACGATTCATTGCTCACCTCGGAGTAAAATCGCTGAAAGCGCTTACAACGTCATTGGAGCTGACAAAGGCATCGCATTGTAAAACCTCGCGCTCGGCTCTGCCAAATTCGACATGCAGAGTTCATTGCCACCTGGCCCATATGCAAACAGGCTGCACGATCCTGAAACCCGCGACCATAGCCGCCCTGGTCTTCTTCTTTTCCAGTTTGAGCAACGCGGCAAACCTGAAGGTCAGCGTGCAAGATCGGGTTGGCAAACCGCTAGCCGGCGCCACCATCATCCTGCACCGCCGAGGCAATGACAAGAACGATGACAAAAAGGAGGTCACCGCTAAGACCGATACCACCGGCGCATACGACTTCTCTGACCTGCCGCCTGGAACGTACGACGTCCGCGTGCACGCTCAAGGTTCCAACAGCACCGCCTCCTCCGAAGTCCACCTTGAACAAGCCTCCCATGCAAGTGTCAGTCTCCGCCTCGGAGATCCGCTGGCAACGCAAACGCTGCCGGACTTCTATGACGAACCTGATTTCACGGTCGCCGGCGTGACCGACACCAATAACCTGGGCGGCCATGGCTCCAACGTGACCGTCGCAAGCAGCGAGGCTCTTAACAGGAATGTGGCGAACCTCGGCAAATCCGGTCCGCCTGCGATCGATCAAGCTAAAGAAATTGAGGCGCTGCGTGCGCGCGCCGACCAGGATCCAGCGAACGTTACCGCAAACTACGAACTCGGCAGGCTGCTTGTAGAAAACGGCAAACCTCGCGACGCGCTGCTTTATCTCAGTCGGGCACACCGGATTGATCCCAACAAAGATGACGTTACTTATGAGCTTGCCGTCGCTTACGCCGACTCAGGTGATTATCAAAGCGCTCGCAGTAACGCTGCCGATCTAGTCCGCCACCGTGATTCAGCGGATTCTCATCACTTGCTGGCCGATGTCGCCGAAAAAATGGGGGATCCCTTGACCGCAGTCCGGGAATATCAAAAAGCTGCCCAGTTGGATCCCAGTGAGAAAAACATCTTCGACTGGGCTACAGAACTCTTGTTGCATCGCGCGGTCCCACCTGCGATGGAAGTATTCACCCGTGGCGCGCGGCAGTTTCCACGCTCGGCACGTATTTGGGCCGGTCTCGGTGCTGCCCGATTTTCGAATGGAGAAAAAGACGCATCGGCACAGGCCCTGTGCGAGGCATCCGACTTGGATCCCTCCAATCCGGTCCCGTACCGTTTGTTGGGAAGAGTAATCTCAGCGGGCGCTCCGGTTTCGCAAGCGATCATCTCGAAGATGGAGCGCTTTGCGCAACTCGAACCGAACAACGGCGAAGCGCTTTATTTGTATGCTTTGGTCCTCTCCAGAAGCGAGGACAGACCTGCCTCATCTTCCCAGATCGAGTCACTTCTCGAGAAGGCCATTGCTGTCGACTCTGGCCTCGCGCCGGCATACCTCGAGTTGGGAATTCTCTACTCTGAAAAACAGCAGTATCCAAAAGCCGTTGAGTTATTTAAAAAAGCGAGCGACATCAGTCCCGACCTCGCCGAGGCGCACTACCGTCTCAGTCTCGCTTACGGCGCCGTCAACGACACCAGTCGTGCCCAAACAGAGATGGCCACCTTTAAGCGCCTTTCCAAGCAGGCGGATGAGGCACTCGATCGCGAGCGCCGCGAGGTGCAGCAGTTTGTTTACACTCTGAAAAATGCGGATGGCGGCCCCAGATAGGCAAGGGGCCTGGACGAACTTACGACGACGTCGACACAGAACTCGTCCGCTGGCGTCCTTCCCACTCTTTCTCGAAAGCCTGGCGTTCGTAGAAGGACTTCTGTGTTCCGACCTTGGTGGTAGAAAGGCCCGCGTAGAGGTTTGCTTTTCTTACGGCGTCGATTTCGCTTAATCCCTCCGCGAGGAACACGGAAAAGCTCCCGATGAAAGCGTCGCCCGCCCCGGTGCTATCTAGCGTCGCGACCGGGAATGCCGGCACATGTTGTTCTCCATTGGCCCCCGCCACAAGCGAACCGTTCGAACCCAACGTAATGATGACGCGCCGTATGCCGCCGCTCAACATCTTCTTTGCACAACGCCGAGCATCCTCCACGTTCTTCACAGGCATGCCGCTGATCGTTTCGGCTTCGCTTTCGTTTGGAATGAAATAATCCAAACCTTCCAACGCTTTCATATCCACGGCTTGTGCCGGGGCCGGATTGACAATGCACCGGACCTTATTCTTTCGCGCGAATTGCACGGTGTAGTACACCGTCTCGAGAGGAATCTCGAATTGCAGAACAATGCAACCCACAGACTTCAACACCTCTGCGGCTGCATCCACGTCAGCCGGTTTCACGGCATCATTCGCGCCCTTCACCACTAGGATTCGGTTCTGCCCCTGTGGATCGACAAAGATGGGCGCAACACCGCTTGACAGCCCAGGAACCTGCTTGACGTTGCTGGCATCGATGCCCAGCTTCTTGAAGTTTTCGATCGTGGCTGGCCCAAACAGGTCATCGCCCACGCGGGCGACCATCTCGACATCCGCGCCGCAGAGCCGCGCAGCCACCGCCTGGTTCGCGCCTTTCCCGCCGAACCCCAAGTCGAAGCGCTGGCCGAAGATCGTCTCTCCAGGATTTGGAAAACGATCCGTGAAAGTAGTGAGGTCAATGTTCGCGCTGCCGACTACCGCGATCCGGGGCCGTGTCGCCATGAGCTTTTACTCACCTCGAGTCAGTGCCCACGTCAGAGTTGTTTCACTCGCCGTAAGGCACCCAGATGTTTTTCACTTGCGTTGCATGTTGCAGATACCAGCGCCCTTCACCTTGCGTGGCATCGAACCAATCGATAGCTCGTCCTTCATTCGTAAATACCTGCTTCAGATTCCCAATCGACGCGGCCTTTGCGGCAGCGGCGCTGGCCTCATCCGAAAAGCTCCAGATTCCGTCGATGTCATCGTGCTCGGCGAGCGTTTTCAGGAGCTGCGAATGATATCCGGTAACGATATTGACCGCTCCTCCCGGTAGATCGCTGGTATCGAACACCTGGTAGAGATCGCCCGTGATCAGAGGGTACGTTTCCGACGGCACAACTACCGCCGTGTTTCCTGCAGCCAATACGGGAAGCACAAGCGAGATAAATCCCAGCAAAGGCATGTCGTTCGGACAAATGATTCCTACAGTTCCGATCGGTTCATTCATCGCAATCGCAATGGTCCGAAAAGGAGGGGTGTGCACCGCACCATCGAACTTGTCTGCCCATGCCCCGTACGAGAAGATCCGTTCTACACTGGCCGCCACTTCTCGCTTCGCCTGTTCATGCCCAACCGCCGCAGACAGCCGGCTAATCAATTCGTTCTCGCGGAGCGACAAATTCTCGGCCATGTAGTACAGCACTTGTGCGCGGTTGTGCGCCGTGGTCTTCGCCCAACCATTCGCTTTACGGGCAGCTTCCACGGCATTGCGGATATCCTTCCGGTTTCCGAGAGGCGCTTCTCCCAGCAACTCTCCATTCGCCCCGTGTACTTCGATGCTGTACCCGGAATCAGGCCGGGCCTGCTTGCCTCCGATGTAGAGCTTGGTTGTTCGGTCAATTCCCCGCGCCCCACCACCGTTCGCAGATTCTTCGATTCGACGTGATGCTGACTTCGTCACCGCGGCATTTTTGAACCACGCCGGTTCAAGGTACTCCAGCAATCCTTCGCGGCCACCCTCGCGGCCATACCCGCTCTCCCGGTACCCGCCGAACCCACAACTTGCGTCGAACAGGTTCGTACAATTCACCCACACCACTCCGGCCTTCAACTGGGCTGCCACGTGCAAGGAAACGTTGATGCTCTCGCTCCACACGCAGGCAGCCAGCCCATACGCCGTATTATTCGCAAGCTCTACCGCTTCCGAAGGCGTGCGGAATGTCATAGCCGCGAGCACCGGGCCGAAGATTTCTTGCTGCGCAACGATTGACGTCGGGTGCACATTGCTCAGGAGCGTTGGCGGAAAATAGAGACCGGAGGACGGCAACACCACTTGCGGCTGCCAGCACGTCGCACCTTCCGCGATTCCCTGATCGACAAGTCTGCGGATTCTGTCCAACTGCACGGGAGCCACGATCGCTCCAATATCAATCGCTTTGTCCAGCGGTGAGCCCACTCGTAGCGTGTTCATCCTGTGCTGAATCTTCTCGATCAGTGGCTCTGCGATGCTTTCCTGCATGAGCAATCGAGATCCTGCACAGCAAACCTGCCCCTGGTTAAACCAGATTCCATCCACCAAGCCTTCCACGGCGCTATCCAGATCGGCGTCTTCAAAAATGATGAACGGAGACTTGCCGCCTAATTCCAGTGACAACCGTTTGTGGGTGCTTGCCGTGGCGCTGCGAATGGCGCGTCCCACTTCGGTCGACCCGGTAAATGCAATCTTGTCGACATCGGCGTGCTTTACCAGCGCCTCGCCGGTCGAACCATCCCCCGTGACGATGTTCACTACGCCGGCAGGAAGTCCGATTTCGTTGCAGATCTCCGCAAACGCCAGCGCCGTAAGCGGAGTGAATTCTGCCGGCTTCAAGACAACGGTGTTCCCGGTCGCCAGCGCCGGCGCGATTTTCCATGCCAGCATCAGCAAAGGGAAATTCCAAGGAATGATCTGTCCGACCACGCCGCACGCGGTGTACCCGGTAAATTCTTGTTTCAGTAGCTGCGCCCAGCCAGCGTGATGGTAAAAGTGTCGCGCCACCAGAGGAATGTCGATGTCTCGGCTCTCGCGAATTGGCTTTCCATTATCGAGCGTTTCCAATACGGCTAGTCTTCGCGAGTGCCGCTGCACAGCCCGTGCCATCGCGTACAGATATCGGGCACGCGTGTGCGGAGTCGCTGACTGCCAGGCCGGAAACGCGTCTCGCGCCGCGCGCACCGCGGCGTCCACGTCACGAGCTGAGCCTTGGGCAATGCTTGCGATCTTCTGTCCGCTTGCCGGGTCGTTGGTATCGAAGAAGACATCCTCGACCGGTTGCCGCCACTCGCCGCCGATGAAGTGACCGAACTTCCGTCCGTGACGATCAAGCCAGGTAAGCGCCTCCTTCGGGTCTTCTGGCGCCGGACCGTACTCCATGGCCACGAATTTTTCAGCTATGCTCATTTGCCTGCGCAATTCACGCGAATGTTACGCAATCGGATGTCGGTAGTCCGCAGAATACCGCCCTGTCGCGTGGTGCTCCAGTTGCCGTTCAATATCGTTGAGGAGGCCGCTTGCGCCGAAGCGGAATAAATCGGCTTTCATCCACGCATCCCCAAGTTCCTCTTTCATCATCGCCAGCCACTCGATAGATTGCTTGGCGGTTCGAATGCCACCGGCTGGCTTGAATCCCACGGCCATGCCGGTTTGCTGCGCGTAGTCTCGTATTGCCCGCACCATCACAAGACCGACCGGAAGCGTCGCGTTCGTCGCCTCTTTCCCAGTCGAAGTCTTGATGAAATCGGCGCCCGCCATCATCGCTACCCAACTTGCACGAGCGACATTTCGCAGCGTCAACAGATCACCCGTGCCGAGGATGACTTTCATGTGCACGCCCTTGCACGCACGCTTGAATTCCGCGATCTCATCGTAGAGCTGCTGCCAGCGTCCGCTGAACACCAGTGCTCTGGTGATCACTGTATCGATCTCGTCGGCGCCGGCCTCGATCGAACGGCGAATCTCTGCGACTCGCTCCTCCACCGGCGACAGGCCTGCGGGAAATCCCGTACTCACGGCGGCAACTTTGATGCCGCTGCCTTTGAGCGCTCGGACCGCCGTCTCCACGAAACGGTGGTACACACACACCGCTGCTACTTTGATTCCCAGCTCTTCGATTCCCAGCTGCTTTGCGAGTTCGATCTGAATCGGCTGCCGCGCCTTCGCGCACAATCGCCGCACACGCTCATCCGTATCGTCACCGGAGAGGGTGGTCAAATCCATGCACGAGACCGCCCGCAGTAGCCAGGCTGCCTGCCACTCTTTCTTTACCGTACGTCGTGCAACGTGCGTTTGCGCTCGACGCTCGACCGCGCTGGTATTTACCCGAATCTCTTTCACCCAGTCCAGGTTGAGCGGCATCCCGCAATTCGACAACAACGGACGCCCCCACAGCGTCGCCGTCGCATCTGCGCTCGGGTATCGAATTGCCTGTTCCTGCGGCATCGCTGCATTGTACGTCAGGCCATGGAATTCCGGGTGGGCTTCGGAGAATAACCTTGACACCCTTTCGACCCCGCAGCTAGGCTCGTCGCCAACAGTCCCGGAGAGAACATTCTGAACTCGCTTCGATTGGTTGTTTCGCGACTCGCCCCGGCGCGCCTGCTGACGCTTCTCCTCCTGATGATGAGCGCGTCATCGTTATTCGCCGTCACACCCAAGAAGATCATTTTCGATACCGATCCCGGCTCCGATGATGCCATGGCTCTCATGTTGGCGCTGAACTCACCGGAACTCGATGTTCGCGCCATCACGGTCGTTCCGGGAAATGTCACTGCGGCCCAAGGTCTGGAGAATGCTCTGCGTATGGTATCGCTCGCCAATCGCTGCGATATCCCAGTTGCTGCCGGCGCCCAGCATCCGTTGTTTCAGAAGCTGATTACCGCCGAGTTCTGGCACGGCAAAAATGGCCTCGCCAACATGGAGTTGCCGCCCAGCAAGTGCAAGGTGGACTCCCGCTTCGGTCCCGACCTCATCATCCAAATGGTGCATGCGGCGCCGCACGAGATCACACTTGTTCCCGTAGGGCCTCTTACGAACATCGCCCTTGCCGTCTCCAAAGACCCATCTATCGTTCCCTTGGTGAAAGAAGTCATTCTGATGGGTGGCTCGATCACCGGAGGCAACGTAAATGCCGCCGCCGAAGCCAACATCTATAACGATCCCGAAGCCGCGCAGATCGTGTTCCAGGCCGGCTGGCCCGTCACCATGGTGGGCCTCGATGTTGGCGACAAGACCCTGCTCACACGCAATTACCTCGACGACCTTGGCAGTACGCATGGACCCGTGAATGATTTCATTCACGGTGTCGCGAAATATCTCGTGGAACTCTCCGCGCAATTCGGTTCCCCCGGCACTCCTATGTACGATCCCTTGGCCGTCGGTGTCGCCATCGATGCCACCCTCGTAAAAGCTCCGGCTATGCACGTGGATGTCGAGACCCATGGAACCTTCACTCGCGGCGAAACGGTTGCGAACCGCCATGGCGGCGTCGAGCGGAACGTCTTGCACGGCGACCACTATGTCATCGAAGGTGTCGACAAGGTTGAACCGAACGCCAAGGTCTGCACGGAAGTCGATGCTGAAAGATTCCTGCAGCTGTTCGTTTCCCGGATCAAAGGAAAATAGTCGCAAGCACCGGGCATTCAGCCCCGAGGAGAGCCGATGTTCATACCGCAGAGTCTTGGGATTGCGCTGTTGATGATGATCACGAGCGCTATTTGCTGGGGCTCGTGGGCGAACACTTACAAGGGCGTTAAGAATTATCGTTTCGAACTCTTTTACTGGGATTACGCGGTCGGCATCTTCGTGATCTCGCTGATCCTGGCGCTCACCATGGGCAGCACCGGGCATGATGCCTCCAGCTTTCTCAATAACGTTCATTCCGCCGACACTTCCAACATCATCTACGCCCTCATCGGCGGCGCCTTATTCAACTTGGCGAACTTGCTGCTCGTCGCTGCAATCGACATGGCCGGCCTCTCGGTCGCATTCCCCGTTGCGATCGGTATCGCTTTGGTCGTGGGCGTCGTCCTTAGTTATGCGCTTCAGCCCAAGGGCAATGCCGGACTCCTTGCCGCCGGAGTCGCATGCGCCCTTGCTGCTGTAATTCTGGATGGCAAGGCCTATGGCAATCTGTCGCAGGCTGGTCGCGGCGTAAGTAAGAAGAGTTTGATCACTTCTGTTGTTTCCGGCGTCCTGATGGGACTCTGGGCACCCTTTATGGCTCACGCCATGACTCACGGCAATTCTCTTGGTCCTTATAGTGCCGCTGTATTCCTGACGCTTGGCGCTCTCCTCTCTTGTTTGATTTGGAATATCTATTTCATGAAACACCCCTTGGTCGGCGAACCCGTGGGATTTAGCGGTTTTTTCCGCGCTCCCGCTTCCGGACACATGTTGGGACTCTTGGGGGGATTCATCTGGGGCGTTGGCACCGTGTTCAATCTCGTCGCAGCCAGTTTGACCGGTGTCGCCATCTCATACGCCATAGGACAGTCTGCTCCCATGGTTGCCGCACTCTGGGGGATTCTTGCCTGGAAAGAATTTCAGGGCTCCGGCGGACGCGCGAAGCTATATCTCGCGCTGATGTTCGTCTTCTACGGACTAGCGATCTTGTTGGTCGCTCGCGCAAACGGATGAACACACGGCGACTCCGGCCCGCTTACCTATGAGCAAGCCAGCTATTACCGCGAAGCAGCGAGAGCAACTGATGAATGCTGCCCATGCCGCCGCGAAAAATGCCTATGCTCCCTATTCCCAATTCCAGGTCGGCGCTGCCATCCTGACTGGCCGCGGAGAAATCTTCTCCGGATGCAACGTCGAGAACGCGTCCTACGGCATGACCAATTGTGCGGAGCGCACCGCGATCTTTGCAGCCGTCGCGCAATCCGGACCGACCATGGAAATCCACGCGGTCGCGGTACTCAACACCAAAGATCTTCCTTGTGCGCCCTGCGGTGCTTGTCGGCAAGTGATTTACGAATTCGGCCCTGACGCGACCATCTACTTCCCCACGGCACAAGGCTGGAAGGAAGCCCACATCACCGAACTTCTGCCGGAAGGGTTTCGACTGAAGTGACCAGCCAACCCTCCACTGCTCAAGCGTTCCGTGCGGTCGATGTGATTCGCAAAAAGCGCGATGGGCAGGAACTCTCCCCAGCCGAAATAAGCTACCTCGTGCAGAGTTACACATCGTCGGAGATTCCCGACTACCAGGCATCCGCATGGCTGATGGCCGCTTTGATCCGTGGCCTCACCCGCGCCGAAACAGCGGCCCTCACCGATGCGATGCTGCACTCCGGCGAAGTCCTCGACCTCTCAGAATTCCCCGGCAATAAAGTGGATAAACATTCCACCGGAGGAGTCGGCGACAAGACTTCTCTCGTCCTCGCTCCTCTCGCAGCGGCCGATGGACTTCTTGTTCCCATGATCAGCGGGCGCGGCCTCGGCCACACCGGCGGCACCCTCGACAAGCTGGAGTCTATCCCTGGTTTCAACGTGAATCTCTCGGTTGCCGAATTTCGTCGCGTTTTAGGAAAATGCGGTTGCGCGATGATCGGACAAACCGCCGAAATCGCGCCTGCCGATCGCAAAATCTACGCGCTGCGCGATGTTACGGGAACCGTCGAGAGCCCCTACCTCATCTGCGCCTCGATCATGAGCAAGAAGCTCGCGGAAGGCATTGACGCCTTGGTGCTCGACGTCAAAACAGGTTCTGGCGCGTTCATGAAAAAAGAGGAGGACGCCCGCTTCCTCGGCGAACTGATGGTGGAAACTGGCAAGCGCATGGGAAAGCGCGTCGCTGCTCTGTTCACCGACATGGACCAGCCGCTCGGTCAGTACGTCGGCAATGCGCTCGAAGTCGTCGAGGTGCTGGACGTCCTGAGAGGAAAGGGTCCGGGCGATCTGCGCACACTTTGTCTCGAACTTGCTGCTTGGATGTTCTTCCTCGGTGGAACCGCCGCCACAGTGGACGAAGGCAAACATCGTGCTGCCGAGTTGATCAACTCGGGCGTTGCTCTGGAAAAATTCCGCGAGATGATTTCTCTCCAGGGCGGCGATCCGAGAATCATCGACGATCCCCAGCGTCTACCCCGCGCAGGTCACACTCTCGATGTTAAATCGTCTCGGTCGGGATTTGTCTCCAGCGTCGATTGTGAGGCGCTCGGCGTTGCGAACGTCATTCTCGGAGGCGGCCGTGAGAAAAAGGAAGACTCGATCGACCACGCCGTCGGACTCGTCCTTCATAAGAAGGTGGGCGACCAAGTTCAGGCAGGCGAAGCGATCTGCACCGTTCACCACAATCACGAGTCCGCCGCCCGCCGAGCCGAGAACTTGATACAGCAGAGTTACCGGATAACAGACAATCCAGCCAATCCCCGCCCCTTAATCCAGGGCGTAATTCAAAGCTGAGGAAACAGCATGGGACGATTTACAGGAATTCTCGGGCTTCTGCTGATGCTGGCTCTGGCCTACACGTTCTCCACGAATCGTCGCGCTATCCGTCTCAAGACCGTTGCGTGGGGACTGACCTTGCAGATAGCGTTCGCTATCTTCGTCCTCAAAGTCTCGATTGGCCGCCGAATATTCGAGATCGCCGGCGATGCCGTTCGCAAACTTCTCGACAACGCTTTCGCTGGATCCTCCTTTGTCTTCGGTGAACTCGGCAAGCAGCACTCATCTTTCGGCTTTTTCTTCGCCTTTCAAGTATTGCCCACGATCATCTTTATTGCCGCGTTTTTCGCCGTCCTCTATCACTACGGAATCATGCAGTTCATTATTCGCCAGGCCGCCCGCGTAATGACTCGCTTCATGGGAGCCAGCGGAGCAGAATCGCTGAATGTCGCGGCTAGCATCTTCATGGGCCAAACGGAAGCGCCTTTAACTATCCGCCCATTCCTTCCGGATCTTACTCGCTCCGAGTTGATGACAGTGATGACGAGCGGCATGGCTCACGTCTCGGGCGGCATCATGGCAGCCTACATCCTCGTCGGCATCGATCCTAAGCACCTGCTGACTGCCGTGATCATGACCGCGCCCGGCACTCTCCTCATGTCCAAGATGCTTGTTCCGGAAACCGAACAGCCCAAGACCGCAGGTCGAGTCGTCATGAGCGAGGAGGAAGAGCACGCAGAGCAGCAAGAAAATTTATTGGGAGCCATCTCTCGCGGCACCACCGACGGCCTCAATCTTGCACTGAATGTCGCCGCTATGCTGATTTCTTTTCTTGCATTGGTAGCTTTAGTCAATGCAATCCTGGGCAGCATCCACAACGGACTCGCCGCCCACGGACTCTCTCATTTCCCTGGAAGCCTGGAACAGATCTTCGGGTTCCTCTTCGCTCCCATCGCCTGGGTCATCGGTGTGCCCTGGAAAGATTGCGCCGCTATCGGCAATCTTCTCGGAACACGCATGGCGCTGAACGAGGTGATCGCGTTCACGATTTTGGGCGGGCAGAAAGCGGCCCTGGATCCCCGCTCTTTCACCATCGCCACTTTCGCTCTCTGCGGATTCGCGAACCTGAGTTCCATAGGAATTCAGATCGGCGGGATCGGCGCTCTGGCTCCTAATAAGAAAGGCGAGTTGGCCAGGCTTGGCGTGAGGGCAATGCTTGCCGGCACTATGGCCAATCTTATGTCCGCATCCATCGCCGGTATGTTGCTCTAACAGCTGCTCTCGTTCCTGGACACGCGCCTCACGCTTCCGAAGGCGAGCAGGACTCCCAACGCGAGGACGTTGTATCATTCCACCGGCGAGGTGAATATGAAAGCAGCCTTGATTCTTTTCTGTTGCGTCTCTATTGGAGTCGTGCTCGTACTCGCCGCCTCAAACGTACTCAGCTTCCCGACTTCGGCCGGCGATGTCAAAATCACTCCCCTGTATCACGCCAGCACCCTGATAGAGGCCGCCGGCAAGGTCATCTACCTGGATCCAGCCAAGCCCGCCAAACTTACGGGCCTGCCCAAAGCAGATTTGATCCTCATCACCGACATCCACCCCGACCACATGGACCCCGACTCCATTTCGCAAGTCAGTAAACCTGGAACGGAAATCATCTCCTCGGCCGCGGTTGCGCAGACCGTCACCAGCGCGAAGCCGATTGCAAACGGGGAAAGTAAAACCTGGCAGAACTGGAGCATCGAAGCAGTACCTGCCTATAACCTGAAGCGCGGACCTTCTCCGGGCAAGCTCTTCCATGACAAGGGCCGGGGAAACGGGTACGTGCTTACCTACGGGGGCAAGCGCTTTTACTTCTCAGGCGACACTGAGGGCGTTCCCGAGATGCGCGCACTTAAGAACATCGACGTTGCCTTCGTCTGCATGAACCTTCCCTACACCATGCCACCCGACGAAGCCGCCGACGCGGTCAAGGCCTTTCATCCAAAGATCGTTGTCCCTTATCACTACAAAGGTTCTGACCTGAGCGTCTTCCAGAAAGCTCTCGAAGGGACTGGCATCGAAGTACGTACGGTGGAATATTACCCGCAATGAGCGCGGCTGCAGGCACCGCGCTTGAACCGCAAATTGACATCGTCCATTCCTAAGCTGCGGGAACTCACCGCCACTGGTTTCTCCAAGTCCCCTTCCTGTCCTGACATTCAGATCTCAATCGTCTCCGACAACAGCAAACAGTCCGATCGAATTATCGCAACGAGATCGGGGGAACACTATCTCGCTCGACGCGAGGGTGATACGGCCGTTTACGAACTGTCCGCCAGCTCGATGGATGACATTTTGCAGATGGCGGAAGGCATCAAGCCGGCCTCCGATTTCACGAAATAGCTAGTCATCACAGTCCCCCACAGCCCACCTGCACGTTAAGAAAGATGCTCTTCGGAAAACCCGGATTGATCTTCCGGCTTCTTAGGACCGGGCGAGTGGGAGTGTTTCATGCCCGTTATTACCTTCCATTTTTCACGATCGCATTCTGTTTTTCATAACCGCAACTTCCCTGCACCCGCGACGTCCTGAAGGGACTGAACCTTATTGACTGACGTTCTACCACGTGATATAAGCTGCCGATCGGAGTTGAGGTAAATCGATTTAGCGCCGATTTAGTAAATCACGCACTCATTGGTGAATCGGACCGGCAGTGGATCCCTGCTTTCTTGAGGAGCAATAAAATGATCCGTCGCGATTTCGTCTTGTACACAATCGGTTTTGCGATTCTTGCTGCGCTCGTATCGCTGCCGGCCTACGCTCAGTACCGGGCGGTTGTTCAAGGCACAGTCATGGACTCAACCGGCGCTGTAGTCCCGGGAGCCGCCGTGACGCTCACCAGTAAAGAGACCAACCTCTCCCGCTCGGCAACAACGAACGACAACGGGTTTTACAGCATACCTAGTCTGGCGCCTGGACCTTACACTCTGAGCGCCGAAAAGCAAGGTTTCAAGAAAAGGGTCCTGCAGCAAGTCTCGGTCACTGCCGACCAGGTTCAAGGAGTGAACGTTCAGCTCGACGTTGGGCAGGCTGCAGAGACCGTGACTGTCACCGCCGACGCAACTCCCGTAGTCCAAACTGAGAACGCGAGCATTACAGGAACTCTCACCGCCCAGGACGTTCAAAAGCTGCCATCGTTCGGTCGCGACGTCTTCCAGTTGGCACAGCTGGCTCCGGGCGTCTTTGGCGACGCGTCTCGCGACATGGGCGGAAGCTCCTATTCGCAGCCCGGAAATCAGGGTCCGGGCGCATCGGGCGGAAGCACCGGCGTCTTCGCCACGGAAAATAAACCCCAGATTTCGTCGGCTGGTGGAAGAACGTCGGCCAATAACGTGACGCTGGATGGAATTGGAATTACCAGCGTTTCGTGGGGCGGCGCCGCGATCGTGACCCCAAACGAGGACTCGGTCAAAGAGATAAAAGTCGTCAGCAATGGGTACGACGCCGAGAACGGACGGTTTGCCGGCGCGCAGATTCAGGTCACGACGCAAAATGGCACGAACCAATACCACGGCAGTTTCTTCTTCAAAGCTGACCGGCCCGGCTTGAATTCGTACCAGTCGTACACAGGTACTGCCGGCTTTCCGACAGCGCCCGTACGAAACACCAACCGGTTCAACAATTGGGGCGGAAGCGTCGGCGGACCTATCATCAAGAACAAGCTATTCGCATTCTTCGCCTACGAAACGATTCGCAACAATTCTGTCAGCATAGGAACAAACTGGTACGAGACTCCAGACCTGCTCAAACTCGCGCCTGCGGGAAGCATTGCCGCGGCCTACGGCGGTTATCCCGGCGAGGCTGCTGTTTTCCAAAGCATTAGTGACGTTCCATGCATTTCGATCAACTTGATCGAAGGAGTGAATTGCCATCAGATTCCCGGGGCAGGTCTCAACATTGGGCAGCCTTTAAACCCGGCGCTCTTCCCGCTCGGGAGCCCGGACCCGTCATTCGTACACGTTGCCAACTGCGGGCTGCCGCCGAATCCACCCTGCCAGCCGGGATTGGGCGGGGATGGAACCGGTAGTCCGGCAAACCTGACCAACACTCCAACCATTGCACTTGTCAATACCATAGGCCCGAACACAGAGGTCAATCAGCAGTTCAATGGGCGCCTCGACTTTCAGGCCACCAGCAAAGACCTGCTTGCGTTCAATATCTACAAGGTTCCGGCAGACAAGACCAACTTCAACAACGCGCGCCCTGCAAACCTGTTTCATCACCATGCCATGAATGAGGCCGAGACACTGGTGTGGAATCACACTTTTGCTCCGACGCTCATCAATGAGTTCCGCGTCAATGCGGCTGGTTGGCGCTGGAACGAACTGAAAGACAATCCGCAAATGCCGTTCGGTTTACCGGAAACGGGCAGAATAGGCGACCCGAACAACAATGGAAACATCGGCAGTGCCTGTCCCGGATGCCAACATCTGGGAGCGCCGTCCGGCAGCATCTTCGACCAGTGGACTTACAACCTCAAAGACGTTATCACCAAGGTCCACGGCAGCCATACCCTGAAATTCGGCGGAGAAATCACGAAACTCCAATTCGTGCAGGATGCCCCGTGGTCGGCTAGGCCGCAGTTTTACTTCTCCAACTACTGGGACTTCCTCAATGACGCTCCGGACCTGGAGAGCGGCACTTTCAATCCCACCAATGGCGCGCCGACCGATGTGCGCAAGGATTCGCGCTCCACTTTGGTTGGTCTTTTTGTTCAGGATGACTGGAAGGTCCGCCCGAACTTGACGGTCAATCTCGGGCTCCGCTGGGAGTATTTCGGTCCGGTGTCATTCCAGCACAACGCACTGAGCGCTCCGGTTCTAGGATCTGGCGCGAATGCCCTGACCGGCATACGGATGAAAATCGGAGGCAACCTCTGGAATGCCGACAAAGGCAATTTCGGACCACAGTTGGGTTTTGCTTGGAGTCCGAATCGGTTCGATCGGAAGCTCGTGTTGCGCGGCGGATTTGGAGTGTCCTTCAACGGCGAGGAAGAAGCGATCACTCTTAACGTGTGGCCCAACCTCCCGTTCAACAACGGAAACTCCAATTTCACCGGATCGCAAATCGTTTACCAGATTCCGACCGACCCGCACCAGTTCCTGCCATATCCCTCAAACCCCAACGGGGTTCTTAACCTCGATCCCAGCACGCATCTTCCCGTGGTGGGGAGTAATGCAATTGTCGGGGTGACAGGCTTGCCTCGGAATTACGCAACACCGTACACGTACCGCTACTCACTCGATTCGCAGTACGAACTGGGTGGGAACTGGGTGGCAACGCTCGGCTACCAGGGTAGCCTCTCGCGTCATTTCGCGAGACAGTACAACCTCAGCCAAGTCTACGGAGCACTGGGATTTCCGCTGAACCCCGTCGTGAGCGATGTTGATTGGTATGCGCACGACGGCAACGCCCGCTTCAATGCCCTGCTTGCCGGAGTCAACCATCGATTTGGACGCACCTTCCAACTCGATACTCAGTATCGCTATGCAAAGAGCTACGACAACGAGTCAGGGCCGTACAAGATCAGCTACTACGTCTGGGATCCAGCGGCCGACTGGGGCCCCTCGGATATGGACGTTAGACACGCGTTCAAAATGTACGGCATTTATTCACCCGTGTTGTTCCAGGGCCACCGTGGCTGGATAGAGAAAGTTGCGGGCGGATGGTCGTTCAGCGGTATTTTCAACGCTCACTCCGGGTACCCATGGTCCCCGGTATTCAATGCCAGCTGCAACCTGATCTACAACAACGGCGCTTGCTTCCCCAACAATGGTGGAAATACTTTCCTGCTGCCGGCGCAATACAAGGGAGGCGCCCGCGACAGCCAAAGCGTGACCACTTTCCTGAGCGCGGGAGCGAATTTCCCGAACGGCGGCAGTTCATACTTCGTGGCACCCACATTTACCGACTGCACCGCCACATATCCCACAACCTGTGCGGCGCCGCAGGCACCCGCACATTTACGTAACGCCTTCCGGGGCCCGCGTTACTTCGATGTCGACGCGACTCTCAGCAAGTCGTTTGGCTTGCCAAGCATGCCGGTACTAGGCGAGGGAGCCCGTATCGAGTTCCGCATTAACGCCTACAACCTGTTCAACTCACTTAACCTCGGAAGCGGCGGCATTGACCGCGACTGCGGCAACATCGACAACATCGTTACCGATACGCATTTCGGCCAGGTGGTGCCCAACTGCGGCAACAACGGAGCACTCGGCGGTCGCACCGTCGAGATGCAAGCCCGTTTCAGCTTTTAACCAAGCGAGGAGTGCCTGAATCGCTCCTCTCACTCCCACGACGCGGAAGCCGGCGGAGGCCAATCCTTCGCCGGCATTTTTCTTGGGACCCGATGGCCAGGATGTCTCAATCTTCCACTGCTCTGCGAAACTCGGGTTGCCGACGTCTTGCCCCCGAACCGCGATTTTCCATTTAGACTCTTGACTGTGCCCCGCGCGTCGATCCTGCGGCAGTGCGCAGTTCTGCTGGTTTGCCTGGCGCTAACGGCATCCCTCTGCGCTCAGAGTCCACAGCGCGCTACCACATCGTTCACGCGCCTCTCCGCCGATGCCAACGCCGCCCGTGATGCCAACCGCCTCGACGATGCAGTAACTCTTTACAAGCGAGCTCTGGCTCTAAAGCCGAGCTGGGCTGAAGGCTGGTTCTCCCTCGGCACGATCTACTACGATCAGAACAAATACCAACAAGCTGCTCCTGCGTTTCGCAAGGCTGTTGCTCTGCAGCCGAAGCAAGGAACAGGACTCGCGATGTTGGGACTGACCGAGTTTGAACTTGGGCAGGATGACCTTGCCCTAAAGCACATCCAGGCAAGCGCTGACATCGGCATGGCCGATGATCCCCAACTCCATAAGGTCGTCCTTTATCACGAAGGAGTTCTCCTGCAACGGAAGGGAAAATTCGAGAGTGCTCAACAAACGCTCGAGCAACTCTGTCTGCAGGGCGTTCAGAGCGACGAGCTCGCGAACACACTCGGCATGGTGCTCCTGCGGTCTCAAGCAAAGGCTCCCCCGACTGAGTCCCCCAACGCGCAGATCTTGGGCACCATCGGCCGCGCCGAGTGTCTCGCCGCCCAACGAAAGTACGATCAAGGCCGAGCGATCTTCTCTCCCCTGGTTGAGCAATATCCCGATTACCGCGGCATACATTATGCCTACGGGATGTTCTTGCAGGAAGCACGGGACGACAATGGCGCCGTAAAGCAGTTTCAGGAGGAGATCAAGAACAATCCCCGTGACGTCGAGTCTCATCTGCGGATCGCCGCGGCGAAATATAAAACCGACTCCGCCGCAGGTCTGCCTTACGCGCAGGAGGCCGTTCAGCTCGATCCGAAGCAGCCCTTCGCGCACTACCTTCTTGGACTCCTTCTGCTCGACGTTGACAAATATCAGGCTGCGATTCCTGAGTTGGAGATCGCGCGCAAAGCGTTTGTTTCAGATCCAAAGGTTTATTTCGCTTTAGGATCCGCCTACGCCCGCGCCGGTCGGAAAGAAGACGCAGCCCGCGCCCGCGCCAAGTTCGAGCAACTCAGCTCGCAGCAGCCAGCCGATCGCCGAAGTGACAATCGCTAATTCGGTTCCTCAATCGTGAGAATGCGGTCCGCGATCACGTTATGGAGCACCTGTCGCCTGCCGCTGGGCCATCGAATTTCAACATCCTTAATTGTCTTGTTGTGACCCAGACCAAAATGCACCCGGCTGTCGCTCGACGACGCATAACCGACCGCCGTTGTCACCTGGTTCCACTGCGACAAACCATCATCATCGACGACATGTATCTGCGCGCCAATCCCCATCCGGTTGCTCTTCGTACCAACCAGCTTTAGAAGGATCCAGTGATTCCCGCTATCAGACACATTGTGAAACAGCTTCACAGCTCCGCCCAGCACCGTAACCACAGCGTCGATTCGACCATCGTTATCGAGATCGCCAAAGGCCACGCCCCGATGCGCCGCTGGCAATTGAAAGTCGCTTCCCGCGCCCACATCTTCAAACTTGCCATTGCCCATGTTGCGAAACACGGAATTCGGCTCAGGATAATTTCGTGGCACAATCTCGGCGATATTATCCAAGACGTTCGACCGGGCCACGAACAAGTCCTTCCACCCGTCATTGTCGAAGTCGAAAATTCCATTACCCCAACCGGACATATCTTTCGTGGACTGCAGACCCGCGGAGACCGTACGGTCCACGAACTCGCCTTCGCCCTGATCGATGTAGAGAGGAAACGTCTCATTCTCGACCGCCGTATGCCAGATGTCCGGCTTGCCATCATTATTCACGTCGCGGAAATCCGACCCCATTCCCGACAGCGCCGCGCCGTCAGGAGCATAGGCAACCCCCGCCATCACACCGACTTCTTCGAATTTCTTGCCGCCTAGGTTGTGAAATAGGAAGTTCTGCGTCGTATCGTTCGCCACAAAAGCGTCCATGTAGCCGTCGCCATCATAGTCTGCGAAAGAAACGCTCATCCCTTTGCCCAAGTGAGCAGCGATGCCGGTCTGCTCGGAAACATCCGTAAACGTTCCATCGCCATTGTTGCGATAAAGCGTGTTGTGCAGCGGTGCGTACTGCTTGGGATGGCAGTAGGCGCGCACTCCATTCTTGATCGCACAGTACGGGTCTTTATTG
>JBPYEW010000080.1:0-3478 GCA_051984555.1 Terriglobales bacterium
GCACCTGGTCGAGAAGCTGCTGAACGGCGCGGTCGGCTTCGAGGATCGAACTTCGGTGATCCATGTTGCCGGACAGATCGGTATTAGCGAAAGTGATCCGGCCGAACGGAGCGGCGCGCAAAACGTCACGCGGCGCGGGTTTGCCGTCGCGGCCGTAATACCAACCCGGCTGCGGACTGAGGTAGGCGTGACCCCAGCGGTTGAGGATGATGCCGGCTATGTCGCGCCGAGAATCGAACCCTGCGTGGCTGAACATGTCATCGAACTGCTGACGAATACGGCGTTCGTAATCGCGAAAGGAAGTGGCGATCAACTCGTACCGGCCGCGATGACCTTGCTCGTCGGTCGGCAACCCCGGAGAGGGAAAGATTACCTTGAGGGCAATGACGATCGGCTGATCGGGAGTGACTGTAGGGGATGGTGCACCGACGGTCGCAATACGACGTAGTTGAAAGTAGCTTCCGACCCCTTCGAACCAACGGCACCCAGTGATGCCGAGCTTGGCGAGAAAGCGCCAATTACGCACGGCGACATTGGCGATCATGGCAGGCGAACGAAAGAACTGGGAGTAGGCTTCACGGTGAGTCGCAGGAAGGTCACGAACAATGTGCTTAGTGGTCCAGGAGCCTCCGGCCATGATCACCGAGCGTGCCTTCAGGCGATAAAGCTTGCCCTCGCGCGTGTAGGCCACCGTGACAGTACTGGACTTCTGAGGATCACCGTCATGCTGGACCCACACGACGGAGGAGTTCAACCGGATGCGTGTGGACGACGCCGATCGATCGAGAGCCGCAAAATTCACGGTGCCGCGGCACACATCCTCGACACTCGAGGAACCGGTAATGGAATCCGGCAATAAAGTTTTAGTGATCAGGCGGGCGAAGCCGGTATTGCCGCCGGGAAACATCTGGTCGCCCGCGGAATCGTCCGGTAGGGGATGCAACATGTCCGGCGCGTACGCGGAAAATGCGGAAAGAGCGTCAGGGCCCAAACCGAAACCGCTCCCCTCATCGGAGAGCCAGGTGCGCACGGTTTCGCGTGTGACTCCATAACGATCGATCAGGTGATCTTCGAGAGTGATCGTATCGAGGCTTCGGGAAGCCGGATCTCCGTCATATACCGGTCGAGGCTGCTGCCAACCCGGCCGGGCGGTGCCGGTCAGAACTTTGAGAGCTTCGTCGCGTGCGGCCGCAGAGATGGGAGCGCCGGCAAGTTTTTTCTGGACGGGATCCATCAGCCACATGCCGGGGTTTTGGCCGAATTTCGCGCCGAAGAAGAACCCGTACTGGCCCTGGTCGGAGGCAAGGTAAGGCGTATTCGGCAACGACATTTGAGGTCCGGATCCGCGCCAAGCCTGGTATTTCAGACGGGGATCCTTGAGGCCGATGGATTCATAGAAACGGCCGATGAAACTGAGCGGGAAGGGAACGGGGAAGAAGGCGGATCCCTGGTGGGCAATGAGGCGCTGTCCATCGACCAGAAATTCGTTGCGTTTGGCTTCGCCGCCGAAGATGGGGTGATTGTCGAGAACCAGGCAGCTCATGCCGTCCCGGGCACGGCGGCGGAAGAAGAGTGCGGCGGCCAGACCACTGATGCCGCCGCCTACCACGACGCAATCGAATGTTTCAGGCAGGTCGATGGTGTCGGAGGGGAAGGACTGAAAGGCGCGATCCCGGATTTTATGGCCTTCGGTGAGGACCGGAAGGGTGTTTCCGTTGGAGGTGGCGTAGTCGCCGATTCCGGCGGGGCCAGTCCAGTCCATTCCTTGGGCGGCGGCTTGTGCCAGCAAGTCTGCAGGAGTGAGTCCTGAAACCAGAAGCGCCCCGGAAGCAAGCAGGGCGGAGTTGAAGAAGTCACGGCGCGTGATGCCATCGTTCATACCGAGCGTGCGTTCGGAAATTTGGTGTGGTTTGTTTCCCATGCGAATGGCATCGGAGCACGGACAAGGATCGAAGATTCAGCCCGGTGTTTGCGTGGAGTGGCTATTTCTTGGCGGAGTTCTCCGATAAAGGTAATTTGTTGGAGGAATTCGACTCCTTTTGGGCCAGGCGGAGGAATTGACCCGATGATTCCAGGAGGCTTCTGGAAATTGTCAGGCGCTGATGAGACTGCTTCAACAAGTCCGCCGAGACGCGGCGTAACCTCGCTGATTCGCGCTGAAGGGTGTGACTAGTTCGTGCCAAATCATCACTAAACTTATCTGAACGGGGCCCGGTCGGCAAGGTGTGGACCTGGTGCAGCGGATTGCCGAAATTGGGTATGGAGGTTGGGGGTTCCCGAGGAATTCACCTGACAAGTAGGGTATTTTGTATCAAAATAGGTGCAACGAAAGGTAATCGTATGGGCGCTGTTCCCACTGCTCGTCCGGTTCAGGAAGCCCGTGGGGCCTCCGGTGACGAGACTCAATCGAAGATAGCGGTCCCGACCACGCTGAACAGCTGGAAGGAAATTGCTGTTTACATGCAGGCCGGAATTCGTACGCTGCAAAGATGGGAACTAGAACTGGGAATGCCGATACATCGGTTCACGGACGGCTCACATAGCCGGGTTTTTGCATTCGCGAAGGAATTGGATTTGTGGACACTCTCACGCGCTGAGCCGAGAGGACACAGACGCGAACTGCATCGGCAATCCAGCGTTAAGGCCATGGAATTGAGGATGCGTGCTACCGAGTTATGCGAACAATCGCGAGCGTTGCAGCGCGAGGTAAGCTCCCAACTTACTCGCTTGCAGAATCGCGTGGCTGCTTTATGGAAGATCTCAGCTTTCGCGAGCGCCCGCCGACTTGCGGACAGCACTGAAGACAATCTTTAAACAACCGTCCGTCTTTACCCCTCAGCCAGCAGGTGCCATTCGAACAGCGTCATCCACTCTAGTGCTTTGGGAACCCTCCGTGCGGCCGTAACCACCATCGAACCGAAAACTGCTACGCCGCCTTCGGGGAGGAGGATTTGTTATAGACTCTGCCCATTATGCAGCGGCTTGTTGTCTTCGGTTCGATTCACGGTTTCATGCTTGTCTCAGTGATGGCGTTTTCAGGAACGCCACAGCGCTCTCCCATCCAGACGATCGAAATGCTGCACAAGGCATTTCGTGACGCGGATGCCACAGCCGTGGATGCCCTTCTGCATGGAGACTATCGCGGTGTGTCGCTTCAAGGTTCGCCCGATCACCGCCACATCTATGTCGAGAACCGGACGAAGGCAATTTCTGACATTGCTGCACTGAAGCCGGGCGCGTGGGATGTGCGCATTCTGAGTGCGTCAACCCGAATCGATCCAAATGGCATGGCGCACGTTTGGGCTAGATATGTGTTTTACTTCAACGGCAAGCCAGACCACTGTGGTTATGAGTCGTATTCACTGTATCGGTCAAACGACAGCTGGAAGGTGATCAGTTTTGCCGATACGGACAATCCCCTGAATGGCAAGAGCGTGGCCCAAGTATGTCCGCGTTGAGTTCTGGAACGGTCTCTCTC
>JBPYEW010000081.1:0-39221 GCA_051984555.1 Terriglobales bacterium
TCATCTTCATTGATGAGTTGCACACACTGGTGGGCGCGGGGTCAGCCGAAGGGTCGCTCGATGCGGCCAACATTCTAAAGCCTGCACTGTCGCGAGGCGAGATTCAGTGCATCGGCGCGACGACACCGGGCGAATATCGCAAATCCATCGAAAAGGACCGCTCGTTGGAGCGGCGTTTCCAGGCGGTGAAAGTTCCACCTCCGAGCGAAGCGGATGCGACGAAGATTCTGTTCGGGATCAAAGACCGATACGAAAAATTCCATGCGGTTACATACACCGACGACGCCATCAATTTTGCCGTGGCGCACTCGAACCGCTACATCCCCGATCGTTTCTTGCCGGACAAGGCCATCGACCTGGTTGACGAAGCAGGTGCACGCGTAAAGCTGCGTCAGACTTCTCTGCCGGAAGAGATCACCGAGGTGCAGAAGCGGCTGAAGTTTATCGTCCACAGGATGGAGAACGCGGTTGCGAACCACGAATTCGAAAAGGCGCGCTTTTATTCGGACGAAGAGCGCAAGGAGCGCGAGAACCTGCGCGGATTGCGCGAGAAATACCACCTCGATGAATCCTCCACCGGCGTTGTCGGTCGGGAGGACATCGAGGACGTGGTATCGCGCTGGACCGGCGTACCCATCGCCTCCATCAAAGAAGAAGAATCGCAGAAGCTGCTGCGCATCGAAGAAGAGCTCCACAAGCGCGTGATCTCGCAGGACAAGTCGATTGTTGCCTTGGCTCGTGCGATTCGCCGCTCGCGTGCAGGCCTGAAAAGCCCGAACCGTCCTATCGGCTCATTCCTCTTCCTGGGCCCGACGGGCGTTGGTAAAACCGAAGTTGCCCGTACGCTGGCGCAATTCATGTTCGGCAGCGAGAAGTCGCTTGTCCGCTTCGACATGTCCGAGTTCATGGAAAAGCACTCGGTCTCGAAGCTGATCGGCTCGCCTCCGGGATACGTAGGCTACGAAGAGGGCGGCCAGTTGACCGAGCGCGTCAAGCGCGCGCCTTACTCGGTTGTCCTATTGGACGAAATCGAGAAAGCGCACCCCGACGTCTTCAACATCCTGTTGCAGGTCTTTGAAGACGGCCAACTCACCGACGGACTGGGCAACACGGTCGACTTCAAGAACACCATCATCATCATGACTTCAAACATTGGCGCCCGCCACTTGCAGAAACGCGAGGGGCTGGGATTCCAGTCGCAGAAGGAAGAGATGGTGTCAGAAAAAATCGAAGAACTGGTCAAGAACGAGGTTAAGCGTACTTTCAATCCCGAGTTCCTGAACCGGCTGGACGAGATCATCCTTTTCAACTCGCTCTCCGAGGTCGACCTGATCCAGATTCTGGAACTGATGATCACTCAACTGAACCAGAACCTGGCACAGAAGTCGATCACGATCACGGTGAACGACGAAGCCAAGAAGTGGATCCTTAACCAGACGCTCGGGGACCGCAGTTACGGCGCACGGCCGCTGCGCCGGGCACTGCAGAAGTACATCGAGGACCCGCTCTCGGAGGCGTTGATCCAGGGCACAATCAACGTACGGCCAGCGTTCATCGAGGTCTTCCTCGACAACGGAAAGCTGTATTACCGGCCAGTTGATTCGCAAGAGACGGAGGGCGTGCTGCTGTACGAGAGCTAGCCGATCGAGAGGGCAGGCACTTTCTCTCAAATCAAATTCCATACCATGGAAGCGGGGATCGGGAAAACCGGTCCCCACTTTTTTTGCAATCACGTCGGGATGCAGGTATGCACCGAAGCCCGCAAGGTTAGGCCGTCCAGGCCGGGAAGTGATTTTTTGCAACTTGGCGTCAGGCTTGAAATCCTATTCAGAGCACCGTCCGGAGAGAGTCATGGAAAAAGTCAACATCGCCGAAAAGTTCGCGAAGATTCCCGAGCCTTGGAAGCCGCACATCGCGGGAGAGTTAAATGGTCAATATGTGAAGCTTGGCAAGTTCGAAGGCGAGTTTGTCTGGCACCATCACGAGAATGAGGACGAGCTATTCCTCGTCACGGAAGGGCAAATTCGGATCGATTTCCGTGACCGCTCAGTCACGTTGAATCAAGGCGAGTTCATCATCGTTCCCCGTGGCGTGGAACACCGCCCTGTGGCTGAGAAGGAATCCTGTGTGCTGCTGTTTGAACCCGCATCAACCCTAAATACCGGCAACGTAGAGAACGAACTCACATTGCACAAACTCAATCGGGTTTGAACACCTGTGGCGAGATCTACGGATACAGGGGTGAAGTGCGTATCATGGCAGCTACTCTTTGACTGCGATCCCCAAGGTCTTCATTTTCCGATAGAGGTGGCTACGTTCGAGGCCGAGGACTTCCGCCGTGCGGCTGACATTTCCGTGATTTTCGTCAAGTTTCTTCAGAATATAGTCGCGCTCGTAAGCGGCGCGAGCCTGATGAAGAGTAGAGAACTCGGTACCGGCGGCTCGGCGACTGCCGTCCCGATACACGAGTGGCGGCAGGTGCTTGCGATCGAATTTCGTCGTAGTCGGATTCATGATGACGATGCGTTCGATGACATTTCTCAACTCCCGGACATTGCCGGGCCACGCATAGCGCATCAATGTTTCAATCGCGTCGTCGGTGATCTCACGGGGGCGGCGCCCATACGCCGCCGAAAATTCCTTCAGGAAATAGCGAGTTAACTGCGGAACATCTTCTTTCCGCTCGCGTACCGGTGGTACGTAAAACGGGATCACATTCAGGCGATAGAAGAGATCTTCGCGAAAGTTTCCTCGCGAGATTTCTTCTTCTAAATCCTTGTTAGTCGAGGCAATTACACGAGCATCTACAGTAAGCGGCTCGTCGCCTCCCACGGGGGTGAATCGTTGCTCGTCCAGAGTTCGCAACACTTTGGATTGAGTCTTCAGACTCATGTCGCCAACTTCGTCCAAGAACAACGTTCCGCCGTTGGCTTTCTGGAATTTCCCTTCCTTGTCTACGGATGCGCCAGGAAATGAGGCCTTCATATGGCCAAAGAGTTCGCTCTCAATGAGGTCTTCAGGAATGGCTGCGCAATTCAATTCTACGAACAGCCCCTCTTTACGCAGACTTTGAGAATGGATCGCATGAGCCACGAGTTCTTTGCCTGTTCCTGATTCCCCATAAACCAGGACCCGACCGTTGGTAGGAGCCATGACGGTGATCTGCTGACGGAGGGCCTTCATGGGAACGCTGTCGCCCACGATGACGTTTTTGGCCTGGAGTTGTCGCTTGAGGTCAACGTTCTCCTGGCGAAGGCGTTTGGCGTCGATGGCATTCTTGACGAGGATGAGGGTCTTTTCGACAGAAAGCGGTTTTTCGAGAAAGTCGAATGCTCCGAGCTTAGTCGCGCGAACGGCTGTTTCGATGGTGCCGTGACCGGAAATCATGATGACTTCGGGCGCACCGTCCAGTTGTTTGATCTTCTGCAGGGCTTCAAGCCCGTCCATGCCGTTCAGCCAGATATCGAGGAGAATGACGTCGAATGATTTCTTGCGCAGGATATCCAGGCAGGCTTCCCCACTATCGACGGAGGCAGCGCGGTAGCCTTCGTCTTCAAGTACACCGGTGAGCGAATCACGAATGCCGAGTTCGTCGTCGACAACCAGAATGTTATGCATGGATGGCGGTAGCGGGACTGGATTCTACTGGGAGTTCGACGATAAACCGGGTTCCGACAGGCTTATTTTCTTCGACGCGAATTGACCCGTGATGATCCTCGATAATTCGGCTGACGATTGCGAGACCAAGGCCAGTCCCTCTCTTCTTCGTTGAAAAATACGGGAGAAAAAGCTTTTCTTTCAATTCCTGTGTGACACCGTGTCCGCTGTCTGCGACGGAGATCTCCACCATATCCCGATTGCTGACCAGTGAGGTAGCGATCTCGATCTCGCGGACCACAGCGCCATGCATGGCCTCAGCGGCATTGTCCACGAGGTTCGCTAACGCACGTTTGATAGCTTCCGAGTCAGCCAAAACATTCGGCAAATCAGTGGCGAGATCAGTGCGCACATTGATCCCATCAAGCCTGCCGTTGAACATCGACAGCGTGTTTTCGACAATGGAATTGATGTTGGCGGGCTTGGGTTGTGCCGTGGGGAATCGCGCCAACGTGGAAAACTCGTCTACTAAGGTTCGGACGGTTTCGACAGCGCTCCCAATGGTATCGGCACACCCGCGGATGACCTCCATGGACTGGGTATCGGGGGTTGCACCGCGATCGAGGTGGCGGCGGATGCGTTCGGCCGAGAGGGCAATGGGAGTCAGCGGATTCTTGATTTCATGGGCAACGCGCCGGGCGACCTCGCGCCAGGCAGCTTGCTTTTGAGCGCGCAGCAGGTCAGATAGATCTTCGAAGACCAGCACATACCCGTGGCGAAGCTCATCATGCTGCAGGGTGGCCACGGTCACGGCAAAATTCAACTTCACCCGAGGTAAATTGGTTTCGATATGGCTGCCTGTCGTCGACATGCGGTCGGAGCGCCGCAACAGCAATTCGAGATCCTCGAGGATCTCTGCAGGAAACAGGTGCTTCAGTTCCGATCCGACCAGAGACGTAGCGTCTCCGGGCTCGCCATGCGGAAAGAACATGCGCATGAAAGCGGTGTTGGCGTGCGTGACGCGGCGATCGGCATCGAGCGAAAGCACCCCGGTAGGAATGCTCTCAAGGATGGTTTCAATATGCCGCCGCCTTTGCTCGAGAGCCGTATTGGCTTCCGCCAGATCGCGGGCGGAATTATCCAACTGCTTCTGGCTGGCTTGCAGTTCTTCCGCCATGCGGTTGAACGAACGTACCAAGTCGCCTAACTCATCCGCGGCTGCAACCTCTACGCGATAGTCGAGGCGTCCTCGGGAGATCTCCTGAGTAGCCTCGGCGAGGGCGGCAAGCGGGCGGGTGACGAGTTTCGATAGAAACAAAGCGAGCCAAGTCGCGGCAAACAAGACAAGGACCGTCAGGAGCATCAGGAGGCCCATGTAGGTACGCCGCACGAGGCGGCGTTCCCGACTGAGTTCCCAGTAACGCTTTTGACTGGCATCGATCTGGGCGGCTGTCTCTGAAAACTTCTGAGGTAACGGCATGGCGACGATAATCATCCCGCGGTCGGCGACGCGTGCCGCGCCCATGATGTATTGCGTCTTGTTCCACTGGAATTGACCCGTACCAGTCTTGGCGGCCTGCTCCAAAGGCAAACTAGGACGCAACACTGGCCAGGCGGCAGGCGCGTCGAGACTGGCCTCCATGTTGTCGTCTTGTAGAGCAACGGCAAATCCACCTTGTAGCGTAGCCTCATGCCGACGAAAATCGCTGACGACAGCGGCGTAACTGTGCCCGGAATACGCGCGCTGAATCTCGGGCGAGGCGGCAAGAGCTTGTGCCTCCGCTCGGGCATTTTGGGCTGCGTAGTCGGCGAGAAGGGCCGCCATAGCTGCGGTATCTTTACGAACCTCTTCGACAGGGCTGGAGAACCATTGGTTGATGGACCGGTTCATCAGGTTATAGGCGAACCAGAACATGACGATCACTGGCAGGATCGACAGCAGAAGGCCAACTACGACCATGCGCGTGCGGAACTTTGAACCCAACACCCCGAGACGACGCTCAGCGAAAACCTTCAGCAGGTTGCGAGCCAGGATGAAGGTCAGCAAAACGAACAGCAGAAAGACGATGATGGTTACGGCGGCGAAGAACAGTAGCTGCTGGTTAGTGTCAGGATTCAGGAAAGGCAGATCGAAGGAAGTTTCAGCAACGACAATAACAAGGGCGGCTAGCAGCGCAACCGCGAACAGAACAATACTGCTGCGGCGCGAGCGGCTCTCGGTAACTCGAGTTGTGGCCGGTAAGGACACAGGTAAGTGATGCGTCAACAGGCGCTGTCGACGCCAATTATAGCTGGGGTTTGCAGGATGGAAGGGACGCAGGTTCAATAGGCAGAAACACTTTCAACGGGCACCCATCGCAAATAGGCTTTGCTTTTAAGCAATAGTTCTTCCCGACTCCGACGATCAGACCGTGTGCCTCATTCAGTATCTGGGCGACGGCACTGCGTTTTTGTGCGCTCATTCGGGAGGGTCGGTGGGTAGTACCCGGCACCACTGTGTTGGTTTTAGGAGCAAAGTCGGCCTGATTGGCAAGTGCTGCCAACGCACTCTGGAACACCTCCCGGATTTCATCGTACTTCGCGGCTTCAGAAACGATATTGTGGCGTACCAGTATTCGGCGGGTATAGGCGTCCACCACGAAAACAGCATGGTTCCCAGCGTAAAGAAGAATCGAGTCGGCAGTTTCGGGGCCGACACCATTCAGACCGAGTAACTCCTCCCGCAGCTGGCCGGTGGGCGTGGCAAACATTTGCTGCAGCGAGCCTCCATATTTGTCATTGACGAAGGCAACGAATGCTTTCAGATTCCTGGCTTTTTGACGGAAGCACCCCGCCGGACGAACAAGTGCTTCGAGTTCCGACAGGCGTATATCGCCGATTGCCGACAAGCTGAGGCAACGGGCTGCTCGTAGACTGCTAAGAGCCTTCTCGGCATTTGTCCACGAGGTGTTCTGCGTCAGGTAGCAGCCTAGGATGACTTCGAAACGGCTTTCCGCCGGCCACCAGTGCTGAGGTCCCCACGCGCGGTGAAGAGTCCGGTAAAACGACTGGATTTGCTGCTGCTGGGACAGTGACTGCACATCCTGAGTGTACGACGTTGCCTTCAATCCTGATTTTGCAATTCATTGACATTCTGAAGATAACTAAGACTGACTAGGTTCGTACGATGGAACAATGAGCGATACATCGATCGATACGCCGGGCTATGCTGCATGGTGACAGCAGCCAATCTCTCCACTGCTGCCAGCTTCGACTTACAACCTTCAGTCATTCGGGCTCAAGCTCCCCGGCTGGTTTCTATTGACATGCTGCGAGGAGTGGTCATGATCCTCATGGCGCTGGACCACACCCGGGATTTCTTGACCTATGTGCGAACAGCACCTGAGGATCTTGGGCATACGAATGGTGCACTTTTTTTTACGCGATTTATCACCCACTACTGCGCCCCAGTTTTTGCATTCCTGGCAGGAACGGGAGCGTTTCTATCCACTCGCCGTGGAAAGTCCGTACAGCAGCTCTCGCGTTTTTTCCTGACCCGCGGCCTTTGGCTTGTGTTACTGGAACTCACTATTGTTGATTTTGCGTGGGGCTTCGTGCCTTGGGCGCACGCAGGCGTAATCTGGGGATTGGGATGGAGCATGGTTGCAATGGCAGCCATTGTGCGGCTTCCACGGCCTTGGATAGGAGCGCTCGGGTTGATCATGATAGCGACTCACAATCTCCTGGACACGATCAATCCTGCTTCGTTTGGAAAATTGTCTTGGCTATGGGTACTGCTGCACTCTCCTGGTTCTATTCCGCTCACAGCTCATTTCTCGTTTTCGGCGAGGTATGTTTTGATTCCGTGGGTCGGAGTTATGGCTGCAGGTTTCGGGTTCGGTGACCTCCTGCTCCGGCCCGACCGTCGCAAATGGCTCTTGATACTTGGCATCTTGATGACTGCGCTTTTCTTTGTTCTTCGTGGAATCAACCTATATGGAAATGGCGTTCCGGTACCGTTCGGATATCAGCGTTCCGTAGGTCCCTGGAGCACACAGTCCTCGTTTTCGTTAACCGCGATCTCATTCTTCAACACGCGTAAATATCCGCCGTCTCTCGACTATCTGCTAATGACGCTTGGGCCTTCGCTGATCCTTCTTGGATTGTTTGATCGAGCGAAAGCGGAACGCGGATTGAGCCGGGTTTTCCTTGTATTTGGCCGAGTGCCGCTCTTTTACTATCTCCTGCACATTTACGTCATACACTTTCTGGCGATTTTGGTATCGTTCGCATTCCATCAGCCGGTTTGGCACGGTACCATCATCGCGGACAACGCACAAAAACCGCTCGGCTATGGTCATGGCCTGCCGTTTATCTACGCCATGTGGATTTTGGCAGTGGCATCACTGTACTTACCTTGCCGATGGTTCATGGAGTTCCGCAGTCGCCACCGCGATTGGAACTGGCTCAGTTATCTGTGACAAACATTCGACTTTGGTCGTTTACCGCTCCGTGATGACGGTGTTTTATAACGAAGGAGAAGGTTCTCGCGAGAAACGCAACACGCGCTCAGCCCGTGCTGAGCGCTTACCGAAGTCCATGTCCCTGTGCGCCCTCGTTTCCGCTAACCTCTTGAAACACAGTAATAATCCCGGGTACTTGCGCCAACTTCTCTAGTTCTGCGCAGTTGCCAGCGCGTACAGGTACTGAAGTTACTTTTTGATTGAGGCGGTTCCGTTGACAATTTGTGTCAACGCGCCACGCTGTCGATATTCCCTCTTGAAGGGGCGCTAGGCGCGCCAGCTTCTATTTCTCTGCCACAAAGACAGGAGTCGAGGTATGTCTCAACGGCTGGGCGACCTTCTCGTAAAAGAGAAGGTGATAACCCCGGAGCAGTTGGCACAAGCAACGAAAGTCCAGAAAGAGACCAATTGTCGTCTCGGCTCTGCTTTGGTAAAGCTCGGCTTTCTCACGGACGAAGATGTCACCAATTTCCTGTCGCGCCAATACGGCGTGCCCGCGATTAATCTGTCGTATTTCGAGATTGATCCAGCCGTAGTGAAGCTGATTCCATTCGAAACAGCAAAGCGCTATCAGATCCTGCCGCTGAGCCGGGTGGGTGCCTCACTCACGATCGCCATGGTTGATCCAACCAACGTGTTCGCCATGGACGATATCAAGTTCATGACCGGCTTCAACATCGAGCCGGTGGTGGCGTCAGAAAGTTCAATCAACGACGGCATCGAGAAGGCCTATGGCACCACCAGTCAAGAGGACTTAGAGACGGTCATGCAGTCGATGACCGAACTGGGCGACGGTGCCGATGTCGAACTGCAAGCCGAAGAGCAGGAGATGGATCTGGCCGACCTCGAGAAGGCGGCCGACGAAGCTCCGATCGTGAAACTCGTAAACCTGGTTCTCACCGACGCGGTGAAGCGAGGGGCCAGCGATATTCACATGGAGCCATACGAAAAAGAGTTTCGAGTGCGCTTCCGTATTGACGGCGTGCTGCAGACCATCATGTCGCCGCCGCTCAAGCTGAAAGACGCCATCACGTCGCGCTTGAAGATCATGGCCAAGTTGGACATCAGCGAGAAGCGTCTGCCGCAAGACGGCCGCATCATGCTGAAGATGAATGTCGGCGGCCGCAAGAAACAGCTGGATTTTCGTGTCAGCACATTGCCTACGCTGTGGGGCGAAAAAATTGTGCTGCGCTTGCTCGATAAAGAAAACCTCCGACTTGACATGACCAAGTTGGGCTTCGAGCCCGAGTCACTCGTGAAGTTTGAGAAAGCGATTCTGAAGCCGTACGGCATGGTGCTAGTCACGGGACCAACGGGATCGGGTAAGACCAACACTCTGTATTCCTCCATTGCCCGTCTGAATCAGCCGGACACCAACATCATGACCGCCGAGGATCCGGTTGAATTCCAACTGCAGGGTGTTAACCAGGTCCAGATGAAAGAGCAGATCGGACTGAACTTCGCGGCGGCGTTGCGCGCGTTCCTTCGGCAGGACCCAAACATCATCCTGGTCGGCGAGATACGAGATTTCGAAACCGCAGAAATTGCGATTAAGGCAGCCTTGACCGGACACTTGGTGCTTTCGACTCTGCACACCAACGGCGCTCCGGAAACCATAACCCGATTGATGAATATGGGTATTGAGCCCTTCCTGGTTGCCACGTCGGTTCACCTGATATGCGCCCAGCGACTCGTGCGCCGCATATGCAAGGACTGCGCCGAAGTGGTCGACGTTCCCCATCAGACGCTGTTGGAAGAAGGTTACACGCCAGAAGAAGCGAAGAGCGTGAAGATTCAAAAGGGACGGGGCTGCGGCACCTGCAACAACACCGGCTACAAAGGCCGCACGGGTCTGTACGAAGTCATGGAAGTCGACGAAGAGATTAAGGAACTTGTGTTGGTTGGCGCGTCGGCAGTCGAACTAAAAAAGAAGGCCATTGAGCGCGGCATGTTTACGCTTCGGCGCAGTGGCTTGATCAAAGTATCGCAAGGTCTGACGACGCTGGAAGAAGTAGCACGCGAGACGATTCACTAACCGGGACTTTAGAAAAGGACGGGCAAAGTACTATGGCGCTTTCGTTAAGCGGTCTGTTGAAACGCATGCTGGAGATGGGAGGCAGCGACCTTCATATCACGACCAACTCTCCGCCGCAGGTTCGCGTGCATGGACACTTGGTGCCACTCGATCTGCCGCAGATGACGCCCGCGGAGACTAAGCAGCTGGCGTACAGCGTGATGACTGATTCGCAGAAGCACCGGTTCGAAGAAAACCTCGAACTCGACTTCTCCTTCGGCTTGAAAGGCCTGGCCCGTTTCCGTGCCAACCTGTTCAACCAGCGTGGCGCCACGGCGGCCGTGTACCGCTTGATTCCCTTTGAAATCAAGTCCTTCAACCAGTTGGGACTTCCGGCAGTGGTCAGCAAGCTGTGCGACAAACCACGCGGCCTGGTGCTGGTGACGGGTCCAACAGGTTCGGGAAAATCGACGACACTCGCAGCCATGATCGACAAGATCAATAGCGAGCGGCACGATCACATCCTCACCATTGAGGACCCAATCGAATTCGTGCACATGAACAAGAATTGCCTGGTGAACCAGCGTGAGCTGCACGCGGACACCAAGAGCTTCGCGGACGCTCTGCGTGCCGCCCTTCGTGAAGACCCGGATGTCGTGCTAATCGGCGAAATGCGAGACTTGGAAACAATCGAGTCGGCCCTGCGAATCGCCGAGACCGGCCACTTGACATTTGGCACGCTGCACACGAACTCAGCCTCGTCAACAATCAACCGAATCATCGACGTATTCCCGGCCCACCAGCAGCCTCAGATCAGAGCACAGCTGTCGCTGGTGCTGGAAGGCATTCTTTGCCAAACGCTCGTACCCAAGGCGGACGGAAAAGGACGCTCGATGGTCATGGAGATTCTCGTGCCAAATGCGGCTATCCGCAACCTGATTCGCGAGGACAAAATCCACCAGATTTATTCGGCGATGCAATCCGGACAGGACAAGTTCGGGATGCAGACGTTCAACCAAGCCCTGGCCACGGCCTACTTCCAGAAGCAACTCTCGCTGGAGATGGCATTGCTGAGATCCAGTTCGCCGGATGAACTGCAGGAAATGATCAACCGAGGCGCCGGCCTGCTGAACCGATCGACGTCAGCCGCGGCAGCCCAGGGAAAGAGATAGTCCGAGCAACTATGGTTTCGAACACGAGAACCACGGAAAGTACCGGTATTAGCCAGTAGCGCGAGGAGAGGCACATGCCAGTTTTCACATTTTCGGGAAAAAACGCTTCAGGACAGAAGATCACCGGCGAGCGCAATGCGGCCAACAAGCAGACGTTGGCGGCGCAGCTACGCAAAGAGCGCATTACGCCCGGCGCGATCCGAGAAAAAGGCAAGGAGTTCGCGTTACCAACCTTCGGGTCGAGCAAGGTCAAGACCAAAGACATTGCCATCTTCTTCCGGCAGTTCTCGGTCATGATCGACGCTGGTCTCCCCTTGGTCCAGTGTCTTGAAATCTTGGCCGCGAACCAGGAGAATCCCACGTTTCAGAAGACGCTCACAGGGGTCCGGACGACTGTAGAAGGCGGCTCTACGCTGGCCAACGCGATGCGACAGTTCCCCAACGTGTTCGATGACCTGAGCACCAACATGATCGAAGCAGGCGAGACGGGCGGTATTCTCGACATCATCCTGCAGCGTCTCGCAACCTATGTCGAAAAAGCCGTGCGCCTGAGAGGTGCAGTGAAGTCGGCATTGATTTATCCCGTAGCGGTCGTCGGCATTGCTGTTCTGATCGTCGGCGCGTTGCTGAAATGGGTCGTGCCCATCTTCGCGAACCTGTTCACCGGACTCGGTGTTGCCCTGCCCCTGCCTACGCGCATCGTCATTGGACTAAGCGCGTTTATCGGTCACTTCTGGTGGTTTTTCATCGCCGGAGTGGTCGCCCTGGTATTCGGAATCAAGCAGATTCGCAAGAACAAGACGGGCAAGTACTACTTCGATGCGTTCTTGTTGAAGCTGCCGATTATCGGCGTGCTGCTGCGGAAGATTGCCGTAGCCCGGTTCACGCGAACCTTGGGAACTTTGATTACTTCGGGCGTGCCGATCCTGGAAGGCCTGGCTATTACTGCCAGAACTTCGGGCAATGCGGTTCTTGAAGAAGCATTGATGAAAGTTCGCAAAGCCATTGAAGAGGGCCGCACAATCATCGATCCGCTGAAGGAATGCGGGGTGTTCCCGAACATGGTGACTCAGATGATCGGCGTCGGCGAAGCAACGGGCGCCATGGACTCCATGCTGCAGAAGATTGCGGACTTCTACGAAGAAGAAGTGGACGCCGCTACCAAGGACCTGTTGGCTTTATTGGAGCCGGCCATCATCGGCATGTTGGGTGTCACCATCGGCGGCATCGTGATCTCGTTGTACATGCCGTTGTTCTCGATGATCGCCAAGTTGGCAGGATAACTAACACCTGATCGTCGGTCTTTGGTCGCTGCACGCGGGTGGGCGGCCAAAGCCCCCTAACCAGAATCCGAAGAGCATCATGCAATCAACGTTCGATGAGCGGCAGTGGCTACAGTGGCTTGTCAAGACACGCGTCATCGTCTTGACGTTTCTACTCGGTATTGAACTGGCCATTACCCAGTTCACGCCGACGCTGCTCCCTACCCGCGCCTTCGTGAGCACGATCGTACTTTGGTTCACGATCGCGCTGTTTTACATCCTGCTACTTTCATTCTGGCAGGAAACGCGGGCCCAGGCCGTAGTCCAGGTGCTGACCGATTTGGCATTGGCCACGTTGCTGATCCAATTCACGGGCGGCATCGATAGCTCGTTGAACTTTCTTTATCCCCTCATTGTCATTGTTTCATCGATTCTGCTGGCGCGCAGCTGGGCGTACCTGACGGCGATGCTCGCGTTCCTGCTGTATGGCGGCGTCCTGGAATTGAACTACTTCGGGGTGATCAGTTCCTATTCGGCCACACGGCCGGACCTCAAGTCGTTACAGGCGATCATTTTTATCAACCTGTTTGCCTACTTGATGGTGGCTTATCTGGCGACACAACTCGCCAACAAACTGCGTCAGGTAAGAGTAGAACTACAGGATACCAGCGGTGCCCTGAACGACCTCAGGATCCTGCACGAGAACATCATTCAGTCGATCAGCGGTGGGATTGTGACCACCGGCGTAGATGGACACATCACGCTGGTCAACCAGGCCGGACAGAAACAGCTTGAGTGCAATGAGAGCGAGCTACTCGGCAAGGCGATCTCAGAGCTGTTCATCGACCCGCTTCCCCACGTGGAGAAGAACCGCGCTCATGGAGAGGTTCGACGAATTGCGGCGAACGGATACCGGAAAACATTTCGCGTAATCGTCTCTACGCTGAGCGTACCCGACCGGGAATCTCTCGGGTACGTATACAACTTTGACGATTTGACAGAAATTCGGCGGCTTGAGCGAGAGGTCCGCATTCAGGACAGGCTTGCGGCAGTGGGACGATTAGCGGCTGGGATTGCTCATGAGATCCGCAACCCCTTGACCTCGATCGCAGGGTCGGTGCAGATGCTTAACAGCATATCCACCTTGCATAACGAGCAGAAGGTCCTCGTGGACATCGTCACACGAGAGTCGGAGCGCCTGAACAACATCATCACGGACTTCCTCGCCTACTCGCGGGGAAAGCAGTACCAGTTCGATCGCGTCGATCTGCTGCCACTCATTGAGGACACGCTCACCCTGCTACAAAATCGTCTGATCCAACAGAACACGGGCATCCATATAGTTCGCAAGTTCCAGGTCCAGGAAGCGATCGTATTGGCCGATGGAGACAAGTTGAAACAGGTTTTCTGGAATTTCTGTGAGAACGCGGTTCGTGCCATGAAGAATGGCGGGACACTGACGGTCTCGGTGGAACCAGGGGGCAAGGATTGGCAAATCAACTTCGCCGATACCGGCCCTGGCATGAGCCCCCAGCAAACGGAAAGAATTTTCGAACCATTCCAGTCGGGATTTGATGGCGGAACCGGATTGGGACTCGCCATTGTTTATCAGATTGTGCAAGCTCACGACGGGAAAGTTTGGGCACGTTCTAAAGAGGGACAAGGCACAACCTTTGTCCTGCGCTTGCGCCGGAGTGGAGAAGTGTCGCAAGAGTTGCTGCAGCAGCACCTGCAAGCTGCGTCGCTAGCCATGAGTGCGGCTGCGGGCACGGAAGGAGGTGCGCGTGGCTAATATTCTCGTTTGCGACGATGAACGTTCGATCTGCGAAATGCTGGACATCGCGCTCCGCCGTGAAGGTCACAAGATTGAGACAGTGAATTCCGGCGACGCGGCAAAGAAGAAGATCGATAGCGCCATTTTTGACGTGATTGTCACTGACATAAAAATGCCGAAGACGGATGGCATCGACGTTCTGCGGCATGCGCACCTTGTCTCGCCCGAGTCGGCTGTAATCCTGATAACAGCAGTAGACGACTATGAGGCTGCGGTAAAAGCGGTGAAGGCGGGAGGGGCGTCGGACTACATCCGCAAAGGTCCGGGCTTAGTAGACGAGATCAAGCTGGCGATCGGACGGTCGCTCGAGAAAGTTGCCCTGAGCCGGCAGAACTTCGCATTTAAGCGTGATGCGGCGACACGCAACTCACTGGACAACATTATCGGCGTCAGCACAGCAATGGAAAAGCTCAAGCAGACGATCCGGACGGTGGCGTCGACAAGCAGCACAATACTCGTGCTGGGAGAGAGCGGTACTGGAAAGGAGCTGGTAGCCAGGGCGGTGCACGTGTGCTCTCCTCGGGCTACTGAGCCATTCGTTTCGGTAAACTGCGGAGCCTTCCCTGAGACATTACTGGAAAGCGAACTGTTCGGGTATGTGAAAGGCGCGTTCACGGGAGCGAACCAGAACAAGCGTGGTTTATTCGAGGTTGCCGATGGCGGCACGATTTTTCTCGACGAAATCAGCGAGATGACTCTGGCAATGCAGGTCAAGCTGCTGCGCGTGTTACAGGAGCGCTCAGTGCGTCCGGTGGGAGGCACGACCGAGATTGCAGTCGATGTGCGAGTAATCGCCGCGACGAACCGAGACCTCGATAAGACGGTGGCTGAAGGAGGTTTCCGGGAGGATTTGTATTACCGCCTGAGCGTCATACCGGTAAGAGTTCCACCCTTGCGCGACCGCCGAGAGGACGTTCCGCTGCTCGCCAACCACTTCCTGAAGAAGTATGCAAATGCGGCCTCGAGGAATATCAGCAGGTTGAACGCTCAAGCATTGCAAGAATTGTGCGGGTACGAATGGCCGGGCAACGTACGTCAGCTGGAGAACGCGATCGAGCGAGCGGTTGCACTGGAGACGGCCGAAGAGTTGCACGTGGAATTGCCGGTAGAACGTCCTAAGGCACGGGCGGCAGCAGCCGGCGTAGGGTTTGGCACTACTGGAACGGTCTCATCCGGTGATGTTCTGCCGGAAGGCATGGATATGGAAAAGTACGTTGCCGGTATCGAGCGGTCGTTACTACAGGCCGCGCTGTCGAAGTCCGGCGGCGTGCAGACCAAAGCCGCAGACATTCTGCGGATCTCATACCGCTCATTCCGGCATCTGATGAAGAAGTACGATCTGTAAGTAGCTGGCTAATGCAGTTTCTTAGGGGCCACTTTTCTTCTTAAGCTGCTGCTTCCAACCGAGGATTCTCGCCTTGTTTCCCTCAGCTTCCGCCTCCGGGATCATGCCTTTTTTCTGATAGAGAATCGATAGCCGTGTGTGAGGAAGTACGTCGTCCGGATCGGTCTCGCATAATCTCTTGGCAATCTCGATCGCCTCGTCGTAGCGGTTGAGGTCTTCCAATGCGCGTGTCAGCGCGTGGAGCGAGTCAGTGAAGGCGGGATCGGCGGCTAACGATTCTTGGAGCTCCTTGACGGCCGCCTCGGTTTGGCCGTCCCCCATAAGATCGAGGGCAGCGTAATAGTGATCTTCGGCGTTCTGGCGTGCGTGTTCGTCGGACATTGCATTGATTTTAGCTGACGTGCGTTTCCCAAGCGGTTGTTGGCTGGAACTACGGCTTTGGGTCGCCGGTTCTCCCTAGCCCAATTTCCGAGTGGCCAACGACCGATGGACATCGGCTAAGCCCGTGCTTCCCGCTATACTGGTTACATAGCATGCGCTACGTCTTACGATTCTTATGGAATGCGACCCGAGGGCATCGCCTCGCCCCGTGGCGAAGTCCCTACCTGCTATGGCGCATGGAGACCTACTGCGGCGTCAAGATGCAGCAGATTCATTTCCTCGAGTTCTGGGAGTTCATCTGGAGAGAGCGGGGAAATTTGTGGCGTTTTCTGAAGTGGACCGGTGAAATGGAACGCTACGCACGGCCGAAACCGGGCCCTTCCTAGCTGCCTGCTGCCGCTGAGCCCTGCAGCACGATATTGACGTCGGTACCCTTCGCCGCCTCTACGATTTTCGAGGCTGAACCCCGGTTGGCCGCAATCTCGAGATATCCCATACTTCCGAGAATCCCGAATACTTCGCCCGGGGAACCCTCAGCATAGGAAGCCTTGATTTCCGTGATTTCCCGTTTGCCGACGACAATCTTGAAGGATGCGGCTTTCTCCTGAAAGAGAGCCGGGACGTCTTGCGGGGTGATGTTGGTGATCAGGTTACCGAAACGGTCCACTTTAAGAACAACGCCCCGGAGAGTATTCGTATCTACTGCCTTCGGTTTCGGCGCCGAGAAACGGACAAAGTCAGTTATCTCATCGCCCATGCTGCTCGATTCCACGCCCTTCGCCAGAAAGGACGAGACCGGAGCGAAAATATCGCGGCCGTGAAACGTATTGCTGATGGGCTGAAGGAAGTAGTGTTCGGCGGTCACGTGAAATGCCCTCAACCGTTCTTCGCGATCGTAAATCAGCGAAAGCACGCCGTTGTCCGGGGCAACGAAGCGGTATTTTTCAGTGGAGACCACGATAGGACGTCGTGCCGTCCCGACGCCGGGATCGACCACCACGACGTGAATCGTTCCTGAAGGAAAATAGGAATATGCTTGCGCGATCGTCAAAGCGCCATCGAAGACATCGAATGGCTGGACCGCGTGAGAAATATCCACAATTTGCGCATCAGGAACTTGCTGCAGGATGACACCCTTCATGGTGCCGATGAAATGATCCTGCAGACCGAAGTCGGTGGTCAAAGTGATGATGGGCGTGCGTGCCACGGTTCCCTCGTTATTCCAGAATGATTCCCGATTGCCCCAGAGTCAGAAATTAAATGTCGCAGGCACTTGCGTCAAGGCACTCCCGTAACCCGTGAGACTCACGAGCGCGTCCAGTCCCGCCTACTCGTATCGCAATGCTTCGATGGGGTCCATTCGAGCCGCCTTCAGAGCCGGGAAGAATCCAGAGATGATCCCTACCATGGAGAGGATGATGAAAGAAGCCGTCATCACACTAGCGGACGCGTGCAGGAAAATATCGCCTTCGTGATTGTTTGTCTTGTAGAACTCGCTATACAAAGGCATCGGTGGGATGATCCAGGTAAGTAAGACGGCCAGACCCATTCCGATCAAACCACCCGCGAAGGTCAACACCAGGGCCTCGAGAAGGAATTGCACGAGGATGTGACGAGGCCTGGCTCCGATCGCTTTACGCAGCCCGATTTCGCGCGTCCGCTCGGTGACTGAGACCAGCATGATGTTCATCACGCCAACTCCGCCGACTCCCAAGGTAACTGCACCAATGAGGCCCAGAACAGCTTGTAAACCCAGCGAGAAGGCGTTGATCATGGCGCGATCTTCGATAGTGTCCCACTCGGGGGTGGCCTTTTCATCTTTCGGATCGAAGTGATGACGCCGGCCAATCACTTCTCGCACCGCAGCCAGAGCTTTCTTATTTAGTTCCGGGGCTGTGGGCTGGATGATGATCATCCCCGGGTCTCTTTCGTTGCGCAGGTCGCGAAAGAGCTGGAATGGAATGAAGCCGTGTTCGTTGTCGGGACCCTGATACATCGAGTCCTGGATTTTATTGCGCATGACCCCGATCACCTCGAAATCGAGGCCGCCGATACTGACGTTCTGACCGACTGCCGGCGCACCTTGAAAGACTCGCTGTGCCGCGTGATAACCAAGGATGACGACGCGATGATGTTCGGTGAAATCTGTCTCGTTGAAATACCGGCCATCCTCAACATCAATTTTGCGCATTTGCCCATAGGGCATTTCGACGCCGCGGGTCATGATGGAAACTACGCGCGTGCCCGTTTTATAGCCGAAGTCATGCGTTATTTCAGCACTCACCGCCTTGACGATGGGAACCTCATCCCGGATCGCCAGGACGTCTTCGTACTCATACGAGACCTTCTTGCCGGCACGCTGTCCACCGGCCTGCATGCTGGTCTGCCCTGGCCACAGGACAATCACGTTGTTTCCCATATTCAGGAATGCGTGGATGACGCTGCCGCCCAGACCTTGACCATAGGCCAGCAAGATGACGACCGAAGCCAAGCCCCAAACGACGCCAAGCATCGTCAACACTGAGCGAAGCCGATTCCGCATCAGCGCCTGCCAGCCTTGCGAGATGAGCTCTTTCAAGAACACGTCGCCCGTCCTCAGTCCTTACACGTTCGGGACAGGAGTCCTGACGCTGCCCGATTACAAAATCTCGATATCTCCCGAGCCCGTCTGCACTTCTACCTGTACACCGCCGCCCCGGACTTTGCCGTGCACTTCTTTGCGGGTGATTCGACCTTGAATGGTTACTGGATGCTGCAAGGAAATGGAACCAGAGCTGGTTCGAGCATCCAGATCGAAGGCCGCATCATTGGGAATTCCAAGGCGAACTCGCCCGGAGCCAGTGTGAACCAGCCAGCCACCGCGGGGATCGCCGTCGGCACGAATGCCGCCACTCCCAGCGCGAGCTTCAAGAGACCCGCGAACGCCATTCAATTCCATGTCTCCAGAACCGGTTTCCGCGCGAACCGCACCGGGAGCCGTCTGTTCAAGGTGAATGCTGCCGCTGCCGGTATTGCCTTCGAAGCCGCCGGCAACATCGGTGGCGTGGATGGAACCGCTACCGGTCTTAGCGTGCACATTGCCTTTGACGTGATCGATAGTGATACTCCCGGAACCGGTATCCGCTCGCACCGTTGCGCTGGCATTTCCGATCTTTAGCGATCCCGATCCGGAGTGGACATCCAAGTCACCATTGACGCCGTCGATGGTTTGGCTGCCTGAGCCGGTTTCCGACTTCAGCCGGGTTTCGGCAGGGACAACAATTTCGTAGCTGATCGAAATATTCCGCAGAAGGTTCCAGTCCGAAACGTGGCCGATGCGAATGCTGTTCCCGCTCTGCTGAATCGGCGGATTTTGCTCGATCTGATGAACGCGATCCCTTGCACTGCTGCTGAACCACTCCGTCGCTCGAATGTGACCAGTCACCTCAACCGTGTCAGAGCTTCCGGTACGCACGGTGATGCTTCCCGATCCGGTATGAACATCCAGGTCGACGGAGCCGCTGACTTTGAGCGTGCGCTGAAACGAGCCTTCGACCGCAGCGTAAGACGGAAGGCAAAGGATGGTTAGAACGAAAACCGCTGTGATTGCCAATGCGTTCTTCGGTTTGCGCATATCTTTTACCTCGGCGAGCAGTGGCCCTGCCCAAGTTTCTCGAACGCTATTCGATGTGTATGTCGCCGGATCCTGTCCGAACTGTGAGTAGAGGACCGCCACCACCTACTGTGCCGACGATCGACTTGCGTTCTTCCTGGACCTTTCCTTGCACCGTCATACTCACTGGATGGTCTACCACGACGGTTCCGGAACTGGTCCTGGCTTCGAGGTTGAACGCTGCGTTATTTGGAATACGGAGGTTCACATTCCCAGAACCGGTGTGTACCTCCCAATTGCCTTTCTGTTGGCCGTCAATTGTGAGATCGCCGCTGCCGGCGGCGGCTCGAAGACCACCACTCACCCCGCGCAAGTCAATGTTCCCTGACCCTGTGTGTACGTCGACGTCACCGGCGCCCTTTTCTTCGATCCGGATATCGCCGCTGCCGGTCTCGGCACTGAAGGCACCTGCCAAGTCTCCCTTCACGTCTCCGGAACCGGTGTGGAGACGAACCGCTCCCGTCAGATCACGAAGTTGAATGTCGCCTGAACCGCTCTCCAACTCAAGGTTGCTCTTTAAGCCCTCCATCGTCTGATCGCCCGAACCCGTGTGAGTCTGGACCTTGGTTTCAGCGGGCACAGTGATTTCGTAATCGATTGCAATGTTGCGGATATTGACATAGTCGACGCGGATGCTATTGCCATCTTGTCGAACAGGAGGATTCTTCTCTAATTCCTGGACTTCGGCGCTCTTTCCACCGTTCAACCAGCGATCGGAAACGATGATCTTGCCTGCCACTTTTACCGTGCCGGCTGGGCCGCTGCGCACGACGATGTCGCCCGACCGGGCGAAGACTTGCAGGTCAGGCTGCCCCGTGACCTGGTAGCTGCGTTCGAAGGTGCCCTGCACATTGGAAGCGAAACACGTGGAGCTGAGCACCAGAAGTGTGGCCAGCAGCCGCAAGCGGATTGTTTTCATATCACTGCTCCTGATTGAGTTATTCATAGCGTAGGGAATCCACGGGCGCCATCTCTGCGGCGCGCTGAGCTGGATACATGCCGGCCGTCAACGTGATTAATGACAAAGTGAAGAGAGAAGCAATCACAGCAACAGGCGAGATGATCGGATGAGGGACAAAGTCGGGCAACGGTAGAGATTTCATGGCAACACAAAGCCCCACTCCGAAGACCAATCCGAGCGCACCACTCACGGCGGTCAGCAGCACCGATTCAGCAAAGAACTGCCGGAGAATATCGCTGCGCGTGGCTCCCATCGCCTTTCTCACACCGATTTCACGCGTGCGCTCAGTGACCGCCACAAGCATGATATTCATGACACCAATACCGCCGAGACACAGGGTGACGACAGCAACACAGCCGAAGAAAACCGTGCATACGTCGAAAATTCGTTTGAGTTGCTTGGCGCCGTCCATCGTGTCCCAGATGAAAAGTGCATCCTTGTCGAGAGGCTCGAAGTGATGGCGCCGGCCAATAGCTTCTCGAACCTGCCGAACAGCTTCTTCATGGGTTTCTGGATCCGCAACTTCGAACACAATGTCCTCCAGGTAGCCGCGAACGATGCCCGGCTTGTTACCAGGTGGAGGGAAATCACGCGCGATGGCGGAGTACGGCGCGAACAGATAATCATTGTCGGGGCCACTGTAATTGGAGTTCTGCTTCTTCTGCTGAAGTACCCCAACCACGGTATAAGGTACGCTCTTGATCGAGATTGTGGCTCCGACTGCAGGCTGTCCCGGGAATAGTTGACGCCTCGCCGCCGATCCCAAAATGACGACACGGCGCCCGTTTGCTTCATCCTCATCGCTGATCAAACGCCCTTCGCCGATCAGTAAAGACCGAAAATTTTGGTACGAAGGCCACATGCCCACGACGCCCCGGTTGGCGGAATTGAACTGGCTGACCTCCGGAATGGTACGCCGCAACTCCGGGCTGACATTCTTGACCAGGTAGCACTCGTCGCGGATGGCGCGTGCATCGTCGATAGTGACGCTGATCTCGCGCCCTGCGGCAAGTCCACCGGCCTGGGTGCTGGTGCGCCCCGCCCAAACAATGACCAGATCTTTGCCCAGCGTCTTCATGTGCTCTTTCTGGTCGACGCTGAAGCCCTTACCCAGTCCCACCAGGATGATCACCGAAGCGATTCCCCAGACGATGCCGAACATCGTCAGGAATATCCGCATTTTGTGAGCCTTGAAGGTGGCGAAGCTCTGGCGGAGGATTTCGGTGAAGTTCATAAGAGCAGGCTCCAGGCACAAGCCGCGGGCTCTGAGAATCCGGTTGGGTTACCCGCCTTGGCTGGAACCCGGTAAACAAAAATCGGGCTTCGTGCACGCACTTCGTGACCGGAAGCCCGATGAATCGCTTATTGCAGTACGACCTGCTCGCCTTCCTTGAGGCCGCTGAGCAACTCAGTCTTGGCGCCGTTGGAGATGCCAATGTTCACGGCAACCTTGCGCTTTCCCTCTTTACCTTTTGGATCGGGGACTTCGACGGAAGCCTTCTTCTGGTTGTCGTAGATGATCGACCCTTCTGGAATCTGCAGTACGTTCTTGTGCTCTTCCAGGATGATTTCAGCATTCGCGGTCATTTCAGCTTTTAGCTCGCCACCAGGGTTGTTGATCGACACGCGGACTTCGAAGGTGGTCACGTTGTCTTTCTCGACGCCCATCGGGGAAATCTTCGTCACCTTACCGTTGAACGTCTTGTCCTTGAAGGATTCAACTTTGATTCGAGCCGGCTGACCGAGATAGACCTTGCCGATATCGCTTTCGTCGACCTTACCCTTTACGTAAACCTCACTGGTATCGCCAAGCGTCATCACTAACGTGGCCGACGAACCCAAGACAAGAATTGAACTGACCGCATCGCCCATCTCGACATCCCGCGACAGCACGACACCATCGATTGGCGATTCGACGTCGGTGTAGCTGAGCTGTTCTTCCAGTTGTTTCAGGTTGGCTTGATCTTGAGCGACTTGCGCCTGGGATTGAGCAATCTTGGCTCGTAAAACGGTGACTTGGGCTTTCGAGACGTTCTGCTTATTCAGTGCCAACTGATAATTCTTTTCGGCGTCGTCGAGGGCAGAAGCAGAGACTACTCCGTCTTTGGCCATACCGAGAGCGCGGTCGTAGGCACGTTTCAGAAGAGGAACATCTGGGCCCTCAGCATCGACCTTCGCACGCTCATAGTCTGCCTCTGCACTTTTGAGGCTGGCTTGAGCGGCAGACAGCGCAGCCTTGGACTGTTCCACTTGCGCCAGGATCTCATCCTTATCTAGCTGCGCGAGAAGTTGGCCCTTTTTCACCTTGTCGCCAGCATCGACGTAAAGCTTCTTGACGATACCGCTGGCTTTCGACTTCACCTCGACTTTAGTGATGGGCTCTACTTTGCCGGTCGCGACAACGCTCTTGGCGAGATCGCCTTTTTCAACCTTGGCGAGTTTCGATGGATCGATCTTGGTACCGCCACTGGTTGCGGCAAGGAGGCCCCCGACGATCAACAAAACGAGGACTACTCCGACGACCACATAAATTATCCGTTTGCGCCGCTTTTTCTTGCCATTACCGTTGCCGTTCACAGCCGCCTCCCGCAGTGCAGATGTAAGTCTTACGCTCAATCTTTGTTACGAAGGTGAATCGCGGATTGTTCCAGTTAATCCTCGGAAGAACTTGTAGGCGACTCGAGGTTGCGCTTAAAGCACGGTGGTTAGACCGACGAGAAACCGAAAGGGTAGCGATCTTCGGAACAGAAAAGTGTATGTGTAAAGGCACAGATTCGACTGTACTTAGCGCACGTTCTTGGGCACGCTGTTCCGAAAGGGGAAACGACTAAGTTCAACCGAATGTTAGAATTAGGTTTCAAATGATCACCTATGTGCTGCTCCGGGTCTTTCTGATCCTCCTCCTGGTAGCAGCAAACGCCTTCTTCGCCGCCGCTGAATTCGCGTTAGTGTCGGTCCGCGAGACACGAATCCAACAGCTGATTCAAAACCGGCGAATTGGGGCCCGGATTGTCCAACGACTTCACCAGAATATCGACGAGGTCATCAACGGAGTTCAGCTAGGGATAACGATTGCCAGCCTCACGCTCGGCTGGGTGGGAGAGCCAGTCCTCGCAGAGATTTTTTCGGGTTGGATTGGACAGATACCATATGCGCTTGCCTATGCGCACACTATTGCGGTGGTAATCACGTTCATCCTCATCACCGCATTGCATGTCATCCTTGGTGAGTTAGTTCCCAAATCATTGGCGTTGCAGCGAGCCGAACGGGTCGCCTTGGCGGTAGCGGCGCCTATGGATGTGTTCCTCAGGCTGACACGACCTTTTCTCTTCCTGATGTTATCGGCTGGCAGATTCACGCTAAAGCTGTTTGGATCAAGAGAGCTCAAGCGCAGCGGACGGGGCGTAGTGCACTCCCCCGACGAGTTGAAGCTGATCGTGACAGCGAGCCGACGGTTTGGAGAGATCCCGGAGTTTCAGGAAGAGATGATTCACAACGCCCTGGAACTCGAGAATACGACGGTGCGCGAGGTCATGGTTCCACGTCCCGATGTGTTTGCTTTATCGGCTGACTTGACGCTCGACGACGCGTTAGCCCGCGTGGTGACTGAACAGCATTCCCGAATTCCTGTGTACGATCCGCAGCGTGGTCCGGAGCACATAGTGGGAGTGCTTTATGTGCGTGACTTGATGCGTTGGATGCGGCTTAGGCTCGCTGGAGGCTTGAGCCAACCGACGGCGGTTCGCATTGCAAAAATGATGATCGGGAACATCATGCGGCATGTGTTGGTTGTACCCGAGACGAAGGTCTTGAGTGAACTGCTGCTGGAGTTTAAAGAACGTCGCCGCCACCTGGCCGTAGTGGTCGATGAATTCGGATCGACGGCGGGAGTAATCACGATCGAAGACATCGTTGAGCAGTTAGTAGGCGACGTGCAAGACGAATTCGATGCGGCTGAGCCCGAACCCGCGCTTGTCACCTCCGCCAGTATGGTGCTGGATGGATCTACCAGCATTCGCGATCTTGAGGCGGAATACGAGATAGTACTCCCGCGGGAGGGTGGATTCGAAACACTCGCCGGCTTTGTATTGGCCCGAATTCAGAAGATCCCACGCGCTGGCGAAGCGATCGATTTCGAAGGCCACCGCTTCACGGTTGTCGAAATGGACGGCCACCGTATCGCGAAAATCAAGGTAGAAGTCACCAAAAGTGCGGCAATGCAGCAAGCAGGCGACTAGACCGGAGTCAATCCTATGAACTCGGCGCAAGCTCTCAAGGATCTGTTGGAGACGATTCCACAACGACTGGAGAAAATAGCAACTCCAGGAACACAGCCCGAACCCGGGAAGTGGTCGGCGAAGCAGGAACTTGGCCACTTACTGGATTCGGCGATCAACAATCACCGACGGATTGTGCTGACGCAACTAGAGGATCGACCTGCGCTGTGCGACTATGACGGCGAGCGTTGGGTCGAGGCACAGCAGTATCAAAACCGGGAGTGGCCAGACTTGATCCGGCAGTGGCAAGTATTGAATGAACATCTACTCATGACAGTCACCTCTGTCCAACAAGCCGACTGGTCGCGAATATGTACAATCGGCAACTCTGGCCCGCTTACGCTGCGCTTTGTCGTGGACGACTACGTGAAGCATATGGTGCATCACCTTAAGCATATTGGCGTAGCAATCGACGACTCCCGTCAGGCGAGAACTGCGTAGGCGCGCGACGTCAACTTGCGGAATCGGAAGGAAGGACTTTCTGCAATCCACCTGTCTTGGCACGGGGGGCCGACGCCGGTTTCTTTCGCGCCACAAAAATCCATTTAAACGCGCGATAGGCAAGCAGGACACCGAGAACAATGGCGTACTCACGCGGCTTGGTGGTATCGGCCTTCACGAGCCAGTAATAATGAATGACCCCTGCAATCGCGCTGAAGTAGATCAGCCGGTGTAACAGGTTCCAGTTCCTTCCACCCAGTCTGCGTATCCAACCTTTGGTTGATGTGATCGCGAGCGGAATCATCAGCACGAAGGCGGCGAAACCTATCGTGATAAATGGCCGCTTGCCGACATCCTTTAAGATCGCCCGAAAATTGAAAAACTTGTCGAGCCAAAAATATGTCGAGAAGTGCAAGCAGCCGTAGAAGAAGGCAAACAGTCCGGACATTCGCCGGAACCGAATCAGCCAATACTGGCGTGTCAGTTCACGCGCAGGCGTGATTGCCAAAGTGATGCACAGGAAAATTAGTGTCCAGTCCCCGGTCGAATGCGTGATGAATTCGATCGGGTTCGCACCCAACCCGCCGTAGTAGGCTCGCCAACCCAAAAGAGCAAGGGGTCCGAGGCAGGCAATAAAAGCAGCGACTTTGGCGAAGCTAATCATCGAAGTTTAATTGGCTTTCGGCGGAGCTGTCGCACTGCCGAGGACAACTTTCATAAGGTCTGTCGCAAGTTGGCCGGTATCGACATCATCCATATTGGCCAGCACTACGACACCGTCCGCAGTGTCCGGGGCAATCATGAAGAAGGTCGAGGTTCCCGGCTGGCCGCCGGCGTGTCCGACCTCTCGAAAGCCCGGGTTCGACATGCCCCAACCCAGTCCATACTGGCGATCGGGTTCAGAGGTCTCTTTGCGCGAGGTCCACATAAGGTCCCGTGTTGTGCGTGTCATTAGCTTGTCGGTCAGAATTGCGATTTCGAACTGAGCCATGTCATCCGCCGACGACAGCCAACCCCCGCCCGGAATTTTGTAGCTGGCATCCAGGAACTCAGCGTTGACGACAGAACCTGCTTTGTCCTTGTGATAGAAGCGCGTGCGGTAAGGAATGATCGCGTACCGATCATCCACGACAGTATGGGTCATTCCAGCGGGTGCGAATACGTGTTCGCGCATATAGTCCACGTACTTCTGACCTGATGCACCTTGCATGGCGCACCCCACCAGTGTGTAACCCTGGGTTGAGTAGTGAAACTTGCTTCCTGGCTTGTCGATCAGCGGGTCGTTCCGAAAGAACTGCAGCCCGCCTTCGATGGGATTATCGAAATGCTTGATATTGCCGACCTCGGCATCATCGCTAGAGTCGCTGCGATAATGCCGAATTCCCGCAAGGTGCGCTAGAAGCAACCGGGTTGTGATTGGCGCCTCCTTTTCAGGAAAAGACGGACAGTACTTCTGAACAGGCGCGTCGAGATCAAGCTTCCCGCGTTCCACCAGTTGCATTGTGCCGGTTGCCGTCAGCGACTTCGATATTGATGCAAGCCGATACAGAGTTTGAGCACTGGCCGGCACCGAGTTCTCCAGATCCGCCATACCAAACCCGGCGGACCAGGCAAGTTGCGCATGTTCCACGACGGCAACGGATATCCCGGGGACATGATTGGTAGCCATGAATTTGGCAACAGCCGCCTCGAGTTGATGCCGGACGGCGTCGGGTAGCTTTGGCTCCTGAGCCGTCGAACTCTGGGTGCAACCGAGCACCAGTAGGAGAACCATGCATACAGGAACCGTTATGCGGAAAAAGCTGTAAAGGCGCACGTAGGACTCTTCCTAGAAGTACTTCTTCAGATCCATCCCAGCATACATGGACGCAACTTGATCACCGTACCCGTTGAACATCAAGGTAGGCCGTTTGCGGAACTCACCCAATCGACGCTCCTCGGCCTGACTCCAGCGCGGATGGTCTACGTTGGGATTCACATTCGAATAGAATCCGTATTCATTGGGAGCGCTACGATTCCACGTGTTGATCGGCTGCTGCTCAACAAAGCGGATCTTCACAATCGCTTTTATGCTCTTGAAGCCATATTTCCATGGGACCACCAAACGCAGGGGTGCGCCGTCTTGGCTCGGCATGACCTCACCGTACATCCCAAACCCAAGTAACGTAAGTGGATGCATCGCCTCGTCGAGTCGCAAACCTTCCACGTATGGCCAATCGAGCACGCCCGTACGTTGGCCCGGCATTTGACGGGGGTCCAAGATGGTGGTGAATTCAACGAACTTTGCTTTCCCGAGCGGCTCGACCTGTTTCAGCAGCGTGCTTAGCGAATAGCCAATCCACGGAACCACGATCGACCACCCCTCTACACAGCGGTGCCGGTAAATGCGCTCCTCCGGACCCGATAGCTTAAGGATTGAATCAACATCGAGCGTTTTCTTCTTATGGACGAGGCCTTCCAAACTCACAGTCCACGGGCGGGTACGGAAATTTTGAGCCAGTTTCGAAGGACCGTCTTTGTCGGTCGAGAATTCGTAGTAGTTGTTATAGGTCGCAACGTCGCCGTACGATGTGACCTTCTCGTCGGTGCTGAACTTGCTTTTCTGAACACCCTCAATCTTTTGTCCGGCATGCGCTACCGCAGACGGGCTTACCAGTTCCTTCAAGGCAGTACCCGCCAACACGGCAGCTCCAAATCCAGCCGCAGTAGCCATAAACTTGCGGCGGTCCAGGTACAAACCTTTGGGTGTGATTTCGGAGGAGCGTATATCGCTGGATTTCTTGAAAATCATGAACTAACACCCCATATCGATACGATGCAGATTATGAGCGCGACTTTAGCAGCTTTTCGGTCGTACCGAATAAGACGCATATCTGGACGAAAAGTCGCAACCGTAAAAGAGCGTGGCGGAGGACCGGCGTGCGGTCAATGAGGTAAACAGAATGGATCGTGGAGGATAGCCAGCTTAGTTATCGCCGCGAAGAACTTCTCTCACTTTCCTGGTCAGGCTTTTGAGGGTGAACGGTTTCTGCAGAAACGCGCAGCCCGGCTCGAGGACACCCTCGGGGACAATACTGTCTTCCGCATGACCGGACAGGAAGAGAATCCTGGTCTCAGGACGCGCCTGGATAACCAATTTTGCAAGCTCTCTCCCGCCAATGCCGGGCATGATGACGTCGGTTAAGAGAAGGTGAAACGTTTCGCTAGTCGTGTTTACTACCTGTAGAGCCTCTTCCCCATTCTCGGCTTCGATCACGCGATAACCCCGTAGCTCGAGGGTCTCACGAACCAAATGACGGACCGATTCTTCATCTTCGACCAACAGCACGGTTTCGGAGCCGCCCGCTTCCGAGCTGGTGTGAGAATCGTTACGAACGGCATCTTCGGGAGCTTCAACCCGCGGCAGATAAATACGGAATGTCGTGCCATGCCCAATTTCGCTGTGCACGAAGATGTAGCCGCCGCTCTGCTTCACGATACCGTACACGGTAGAGAGGCCTAATCCAGTTCCTTTACCCTTCTCTTTTGTGGTGAAGAATGGTTCGAAGATACGGGACTGTGTTTCTTTGTCCATTCCACAACCGCAATCGCTTATCGAAAGCAGCACATAAGGGCCAGGTTTGATATAGGCGTGTTCGCGTCGATAGGACTCATCGAGTTCTGCGTTGCTGGTCTGAATAACGATTCGACCGCCGTCGGGCATCGCGTCTTTCGCGTTCACCACCAGGTTCATCAACACCTGTTCTAACTGGCCGGCATCTGCGCGAGTACGTCCCAATCCGGCTCCCAGTCGTGTGACGAGTTCTATGTTCTCCCCGATAAGAGGCCGGAGGAGCCGCTCCATGTCGGAGACAGCTGAATTAACGTCCACTATCTTCAATTCGAGCAGTTGCTTCCGGCTGAATGCCAGGAGCTGGCGTGTGAGCGTTGTAGCGCGGTCGGCGGCTTGCTGAATGGCCTCTGCTTTGGAGCGCAACGAACTGTCGAAATCCAGGTTCCCGAGAAGCACCTCGGTATAGCCGCTGATGACCATCAGCAGGTTGTTGAAGTCATGGGCGACGCCACCCGCGAGTCGTCCGACGGCTTCCATTTTCTGGGCTTGGCGAAATTGCTCTTCCAGAGCCCGGCGCTCAGTGATGTCCTCAGCGATCATCTCGAGCAAGCGTTCGTTCTCGCTCATAACAACGCGCCCGCTAAGACTCACGGTGATGGTTGTACGATCGTGGCGTAACCATTGGATTTCCAGGTTGTTTATGCGCTCGTTGCTTACACACTCACGAACCAGACGGTCATGTTCCTCTCCATTGAGGAAAATACGGGTACGAGCATCCACTCCCAGTAGATCTGCCGCAGAGCCATAGCCGAGCATCGTTGCCAGCGCCGGATTCACATCAATTAACTTACCCTGAAGTGTTGCGCGGTAGATGCCATAAGCCGCGCTTTCCACTAATGAGCGGTAGCGAGCCTCAGAATGCCGCAGCGCCTGCTCGTTTCGTTTATGTTCAATGGCGCTGGCCAACTGTTGCGAGACGAAGGTCAGGATGTCCCTTTCGAGCGAACCGAAGCGAATCTTGTCGGTATAGCTCTGGACAACTACAACCCCGATAATTTGATTACCTGCCTTTAAGGGGACACCCAACCAGTCGAGGGATGGTGCGCCGATAGAATCCACGTCTCCGCTTCGTAACAGGTCCTCAAAGACCGCTGGAGTTGCCAGGAGGGGCTCACCCTTGCGCAAAACGTATTCCGTGAGACCGCGGCCAAGCTTGCGGTTTCCAGGATTCGAGTCGTGTTCATCCACAAAATACGGAAAGGACAGCATGGAAGTAGCCGGATCGAAGAGAGCAATGTAAAAGTTCCGTGCATACATCAACTCTCCGACAATGCCATGTACGGAACGGTAAAACTGTTGCAGGTCTTCCGCTGAGCTAGCCTTCTCCGCAATCCGGTATAGCGCAGAATTCAGGGCCTCGACAGATTTTGTTGTGGGACGGTCTTCAGATCGTGGCGATGGGTTTGGGGAATCCGCAGACGCAGAATGAAGCAATGTTGGAGGCGCACCGCGTTTCAGCGCTGCCTTGAGAAACTTGGCACGCAGCATCGCGGCGGGTGACACGGGTTGGGTGAGTTCGTCACCCATCGGCAACATCCTCCAAGCTATTGATCTACATGCATGTTAGTGGGGAAAAGTGACCGGACAAAGTTACTGAGGTAATTGAAAGGCGATGTAGAACGCGGAAGGGCGGTGCCTGCGGATGCCTGGAGCTAGATGCCTGGAGCTATACGTGTAGCACTCAGGTGAGAGGGAGGATTTCGCAAGCACGAAGCAGCGCCTGGCGTTGGCTGGCATCAACGGCGAGGAATTCAAAGCCGTACTGGAAGCCATTCTTAAAGCGCACGATGGCGCGCAGTTTTATCGGATGGGGAGAGAGTGGAAGCGGGAATTCCAGACCAACCACTTCTGCTATTTGGAGTTCTCCCGTGAGAGTGCCCCCTATTCCTTCTTGGCCCAGCATATTACTGCGCCCCCAGATGGTGTTGCTGACTCCATCGCGGAACGTGTGCACGAGAACGCGGACGTCCAGTTGATGGCGTGGAAAACGCCGCCTCGAGCGGGAAGATCTTTGTGGTGCGGAGCCGCTGTTCATCTTTTCCTGATCAGTTCCCGTGCAAGGAGTAACCGGGCTGGAGTGGTAGCTTCCCGGCAACTTTCAAGACGGTAACGCCACTTGTAATTGAATAAACGTCCACGACGCCCAGGGCACCTGGGGTTGATTCAACCTTCTGAACCACTGCTTCGGGAGACGTGACCACAACGATCGCTGGGTGATTCTTGCGCTCGTGATTTGCCGAAGAGATAATGCCATCGACGTCAGTCGGGGTCACTTCATAGACCTTCAGCACCAAAGCTTTCATATCGGGTGAACTGGGGGCCATCATGACAAATGTCACCGGCTTGCCATCTGGCCAATGAGTGGTTTGTCCTTTACAGATCTTTGCCAGATCAGGCAGGGTCAGATCCTGAACGGAGTTCGCCTTGTTGGAGACGACGGCTAGGTCCTTAGCAGCGGCGAAAGCCGTAGCGAGCAACAAACACACGAAGACAGCGGGAATTCTTCGCACGAGCACACGCATCTCCGGCTCTGATTCTCTACCACTTAAGGCACTCCCTCAACGTTCCGAAGGTAACGTCGAAGCTTGGTGCTTGCCGCCTGAGACGGCGATACGGAACAGCCCAGTTTTGCTTTACAACCCCAACTGGCTTAACAATATCCAAAGACTCTGAACTCATGCTTGGCCTTCACCGCACGTCGAGCCCGCTGGTAGTGTGCTTGATCCTTGGGCTCTGTTGGCAAGCTGTCAGCCAGACCTCCCGTCCCAACACTGCCCCACATGCGGCTACAGGTTCTCTCACCATTACCGTAGTGGACGAAAACGGTGTTGCAGTCCCTTCGGCGCGAGTGCACCTGGGGAGGAGCGGAGGACCCACAGTACGCTGCGAGACCGACTTCACCGGCCATTGCTACCTTCGAGGCCTAATGTCGGGCGAATCCCAACTGCGGGTAGAAAAGCAAGGTTTCTATGCTTTATCCGACTACCCGGTGACGGTCGGAGAAACGCCGGGCATTGATGTGAGATTGACGCACCTGCAGGAAGTTCATGAAGTGGTGAATGTCGTGGAGTCGCCCCCCGGAATAGATCCCCAGCAAACCGCCTCCACCGAGCAACTGACCGGCATGGACGTGCTCAATGTGCCGTATCCTTCGAGTCACGACTATCGCAACGTTCTGAATTACATCCCGGGTGTCGTCCAGGACAATTTCGGTCAACCGCACGTGAATGGTGCGGAAACCTACCAGAGCTTGACGTTGTTGGATGGGTTTAATGTCACGCAGCCTGCCAATGGGTTGCTGCTGCTGCGTGTCAGCACCGATGCCATCCGTTCGATTCACGTCGAGAACAGCCGGATCTCGTCACAGTACGGCAAAGGTTCAGCCGGCGTGATGGCGATTGCCACCGGCATCGGCGATGATCATTTCCGCTTCGCCGCGACGAATTTCATTCCATCTTTTCAGTTCACTAAAGGCCTTCATTTCGACAGCCTTGTTCCTCGTGTCACCGTCTCTGGGCCAATTCGTAAAGGCAGGATCTGGTTCTTCGAAGGATGGGATGGCGAATACGACCACACGGTAATCAAGGAGATTACTCACGGTATAGATACAGACAACTTTTGGCGCGTCGGGAACATGGCAAAGATTCAGACGAACCTTGCCCCGGGCAATATCCTGACGGCCAGCTATCTGCTGAATCGCCAGCGTGATGAATACCTGGGGCTTTCGATCTTCACGCCAGCGAGAAGCACACCGCGTAACACCGAATCAGGCGACTTCCTCCAGGTCAAAGACCAGATTTATTTCACTGGCGGGGAATTATTGGAGTATGGGTTCAATTTCGACGAATATGTGTCGGACTTCACTCCTCATAATTCCGGTCCCTCCTTGGTCAGTTCCGTAAACAACCTGGGTACCTATTATTTACGGTCTCATACGGTGGCGCGGCGTTGGCAAGGGCTGGCGGACATTTCTTTCGCTCCCCAGCAGTGGCATGGGCGCCACGAGCTGAAAGCCGGAATCGATCTCGATCGCATCGCCTACAATCCCCTGTTCTTTCGCAACCCCGTTTCCTACCTGCGAGTGGGCGGCAACCCATCCGATCTGAATCCCCCGGCGATCACATGTTTGAACGCGCCAAGCCACCCGTGTTCGCGTTACACGGTCTTCCGGATGGGGCCGCAACGCGAGGTACACAATGCCGAATACAGTGGTTACCTTCAAGACCGGTGGTCGCCGCTTGAGCGCGTGCTCGTGGAAGGAGGGCTGCGCTTCGACTGGGATGAAATTATTCGCGAACCTCTGTATTCGCCTCGGCTGGCGGCTACCTACGTTCCGAATAACTCAGGAAACACGAAATTCTCAGCGGGCGTGGGAGTTTTCTACGATGAAACGAACATCATCCTCGTGTCTCGGCCTTTCGAGGGTCAGCGAACCGACTATTTTTGGGACAATAACGGGACGCCGATCATTGTAGGTAACTGCCCGGTACCGCCGCCGGGCACCACGCCGCCGCCGTGTCCGGTTGCTATGAGCTTCAGCGCCAACCAGAACGGAATCAGTCCGCCGCGCTTTTTGAATTGGAGCGCTGCGCTCGAACAAAAGCTCCCGGCGGAGATTTACCTCAAGGCGGAGTTCATTCAGCGGCGCGGTACGCAAGGCCTTGTTTACGACACACTCCCAGGAGCGCCGGTTTTAAGCGGGAATTTTGTCCTGGAAAGCACACGGCGGGACCGTTACGATTCGTTTCAGATCAGCGCCAAGAAACCATTCCGCCAAACATACTCAGTCACGCTCTCGTACATACGTTCACGGTCACGCTCCAACCAGGTGCTCGATTTCAATATCGATAACCCACTTTATAGTTCGCAACTGCCGGGCCCGTTCGTATGGGACTCACCGAACCGGTTCCTCTCGACCGGCATCGCTCCGGTCAGTATTCCAGTGCTTCATAAAGTTGACTTGGAATACTCGGCAGAAGCGCGCGACGGATTCCCGTTTTACGTCGTGAATAATCAGCAGGAGTTGGCTCGGCAACAACTGGTCAACAATGAGCTCGGGCGGTATCGATTTCCTTACTATTTTTCACTGAATCTGTTTTTGGAGAAGCGGTTTCATCTCTTTGGCCGCTACTGGGCGGTGCGAGGGGGGTTCCTCGACATCACGGGTCGACGCAATCCTGCGTTGGTCAACAACGACATCGACTCGCCACAGTTTCTATCGTTCGGCGCGTTGCAACACCGGGCGTTCACCACGCGAATCCGACTAATCGGGAAAAAGTAAGAAAGCGGGGAGTTGGCGGTGGTGCGGGTACGGGCACCCAGAGAACCGCACCGATTCGCTGGCACAGCGCTCGCCCGCACCGCCATAGTGTGCGAGGCCTATCAGGCCCTTCTCTTACGTAGATGGCAGGACGTGCAGAGTGCGTTGTTCAACTTGCCAGCTCTACAGATTGCGTCAACAGAATCTACAGGCGTGACCGCACGCGGCGTGTCGCCGCAGAAGACATTCGGCTTTTGTCTTCGATAAACCAATGCCCAATGGGCGGTGACATGGTTGTCGCTTTGCCCAATGAATCGTTCAGAAGTATCCTGTCATCTCTAAGGTTTGGAGGAAAGAGAATGGCACACGAACTACCCCCTTTGCCGTATGACTACTCCGCACTCGAGCCATACATTGACGAAAAGACGATGCACCTGCATCACGACATGCACCACGCAGCCTACGTCAAAAATCTGAACGCCGCGCTTGAGAAGTATTCGAACCTTCAGTCCAAGTCACCCGAAGACCTGCTGCGCGACCTCAGTGCAGTTCCAGAAGACATCCGTACGACTGTTCGTAACAATGGCGGCGGACATGTAAATCACACAATGTTCTGGAAGATCATGAAACCCAAGGGCGGCGGCGAGCCTAGCGGCAAGGTTGCCGAAGCCATCAAGAAGGCCTTCGGTGACTTCAAGTCGCTTCAGGAGAAATTCAATGATGCCGGGGCCAAGCAATTTGGCAGTGGATGGGTTTGGCTAGTCGGGAAGCCGAATGGCGAAGTGCAGGTTATCTCAACACCGAATCAGGACAACCCGTTGTCGCAGGGACTGTACCCCATCATGGGCAATGACGTGTGGGAGCATGCGTATTACTTGAAATATAACAACCGCCGGCCAGAATACCTGCAGGCGTGGTGGAATGTCGTGAACTGGGACGAGATCAACAAACGGTACGAAGCATTCAAGTCGGCAAATGAGCCGGCGATGGCTCACCGATAGGCTCACCGAAAAAAAAAGGGAGACGGGGTCACACCCTGTCTCCTCTTCCCTTGCAACTATTCCGCAGAAAACTTCAGCATCGTCTTCGTGTGATAGGTCTCTCCCGGCTTCAGAATCGTGGATGGAAACTTTGGATGGTTTGGCGAATCTGGATAGTGCTGGGTCTCCAGGCAAAATCCGTCCCGTTTTTGGTACTTATGTCCATTCTTCCCGGTCAGCGTGCCATCCAAGAAATTCCCCGAGTAGAACTGCACACCGGGCTCGGTCGTGTAAACCTCCAACACGCGCCCACTCTTTGGATCTTTGGCACGGGCGGCCAATCGCATGGTTCCCGGTTTTCCATTGATCACGAAATTGTGATCGTAGCCCCCCGCCAGAACCATTTGATCGTAGCTGTCGTTGATTCGCGCCCCTATCGTCGTGGCCTTCGTGAAATCAAGTGGCGTATTTTTCACCGATCGTATTTCTCCTGTGGGTATTAGGGTCTTATCCACTGGAGTGAAGTGATCGGCGTTAAGCTTGAGCACCTGGTCCAAGATGTTGCCATTCCCTTCGCCTGAGAGATTGAAGTAACTGTGTTCGGTGAGATTTATGGGAGTGGCCTTATCGGTCGTCGCTTCATATTCAAACGTCAGCTCATTGTTGTTGGTCAGTGTGTAGGTGACTTTCACCTTTACATTGCCGGGGAACCCCTCTTCCCCGTCTTTGCTGACCCGGGTTAGAACGATCCCCGCCGCATCTTTGTTCTCGAAGGGCTCGGCTTGCCACATCATCTTGTCAAAGCCTTTCACGCCGCCATGCAGCGTATTTGGGCCGTTGTTCTTGGGAAGATGATAGGTTTCGCCGTTCAACTTGAACTCACCGTTGGCAATGCGGTTGCCATAGCGGCCGATGAGCGCGCCGAAATGCGGATTGTTCTCCTCGTAGCCGGCCAGGTTGTCGAAGCCGAGAACGACATCTTCCGATTTGCCAGCCTTGCCGGGAACGCGGAGCGAAACGATGATTCCGCCAAAGTTGAGGGCCTTCAGTTCCATCCCGTGTGAGTTGGTCACGGTGTATATATCCACCGGCTGACCATCTTTCGTGGTTCCAAACGCCGCTTTGGCAACTTTTGGACTGTTTTGGGACGAACTCGGAAGAGAAACAAACAGCATGCTGGCGACAACGGCAAACATCAATGAAGAACAATTCATGTGACCTCGACAATGGCAAAGATTGTCCTGCTCGTCAGACAACACCCGGCATTATAGAGCGAGCGCATATCCCCATGTTGGGTCACCAGATACGGTGATTCGCATCATGGCGGGAACAGTCGGAGGGGTGCACGATGAAGCTGCCGGGCAGGGACATCTCCTCCGCTTTTGCCACGATGATGGCTATCGGCACAAGCACCTCTGAAGCCGAGCGTGTATTGGGTTCATCACTCATTTCAGTGACGCTTGGCCTTTTCTGTCCCGCCGTCACGTTCGAGACTAGACTAGACTGAACGATCGAAACACCACGGGGGTGGTCTATGCGAGCCTTCCTCGTTTCGTTGGCCTCCGCTTTTCTCGTTGTTTCCACCGGAAATCCAGCTCATCTGAACCAGCACTCCTCTATTACTCCCGGAGGGATGCCCGAAATCGTGCAGCACGCACCTGAACGCGGTGGCGATACCGTGCGCATGTGGAAGCGCGCGCAATTCAGGGTAATCCCGCTCGACACTGTGGCCGCCGATAACGCGGAGCTCGGATCGTTGCGCGCCCGCGTAATGCAATCAGAATTCGAGGCGGCCAAACTGGCGACAACGGCACCGGGTGTACGCGAACAGTTCTCGCGCCAGATTGCTCTCACGCGAGCTCTGCTGAACTTTATAGATCGCCAGCAATCAGAGGTTGGAAAGAACCGAACTGTACTCGAGGTCGAAAACAACCTCAATCATCTTCAAGGCCAGATGATGTGCGAGGCCTGTCACTCGCGAGTCATAGCAAGTGTCAAGCCAGCCATCTCGCACTGAATCACGTTCCCACCACAGAAAGGAGGACCGCTATGCCCCTCGCAAGATTGAAACAATTTCTCGACAGTCACAAGGTCAAGTACATCGTCATTTCGCATTCGTTGGCTTACACCGCACAAGGCATTGCAGCCCTGGCTCACATTCCAGGAAGCGAACTCGCCAAGACGGTCATAGTCAAAATCGATGGCGCCATCGCGATGGCAGTTGTGCCCGCATCCTCTCAAGTGGACCTACAGCACCTCAGGAAAACCCTCAATGCCAAATCCGTAGACCTGGCGACTGAACTGGAATTCAAAGACCGTTTTCCGGATTGTGACACGGGGGCGATGCCGCCGTTCGGAATACTCTATGACATGGTGGTCTTCGCCGACGAGGCATTAACCCGCGACAAGGAAATTGTGTTCAACGCCGGGTCACACCGCGAGTTGGTTCGCATGGCATGGGAGGATTTTGCACGACTCGTCCAACCGCGAGTACTGCGGCTGGCAATAAGAACAATTATGACAGCAGCGTGACGGCAGCGCATTGCGCCTGTAGGCATCGCCCGTCTGGAAACCGGTGCAATCGGCCGCGTTGTCGAGCTAATGCAGGGGATTCCTATGGAAGTGACATTGGAAGTCGAGCTCACCGCTTCGGAGCGCGAATTGTTGTTAACCATTCTTGAGGACCATGATCGCGAGTTGCTGAGGGAAATTAGCCACACCGATCGTCATGGCTTCAAGCTCACGTTGAAAGAGGACGCAGAGTGCGTCGAGGCGATCCTGATTAAGCTACGAGCTGCCAGGCCTGCGGGACTTGTGAGTGCGTAATTCGGATGGATTCTGACGGCAGGGTGCGAGGTTAATTCGGCTTACGAACCTTGCCGTCAACCAAGTATCGCATCATGGCGGTGTTCGTGGCCTGACGAATCTTCTCGAAAACAGTGGACTCCGACGGAGATGGGACGTCTTGCGACGGCCTTTGCCGTAGCGCTTGGCGGAGTTCTTCCCCTTCGGACTCACTGCCGATCACTTGCAGGTAGAACCACAGGAAGTGCCGCATTTGATCGAGTGCTGATTTGAGAGTCTGGATAGATTCCATTTCATCCAGTTGGCTGAGAGACTCCATCAGTTCCGGATCGCTGGGGGCCTGCATTGCGGCGCAGTTGAGTTCGCGTTGGATAGCTCGAAGATCTTCGGTGACCCGCAGGATTCGCAGGTCAATGTCGTCCATGTATTCGTCTGCGCTCATCGTCGGCCAGCTTGCGGCTTACAGGATCAACATCTCACCCGGGTGGGTCAGCGAATAGATGTCTGCTGTGCATGCGCTTTGGTAATTCTGGATTACCTTGGTACAAACCGTCTGATGGACAGGTGTTTCGAGCCAGTTGTCACGGTCAGAGAAGGAATTTAGGCAGAGCACTTGCGAATATTTGGGACGTCGAAAATCTGTACGCCCTCACGTGGATTTTCGACAGCAGTAACCAAGGCCGAGACCATTTGGGGAAGCGTTACAAGGCCCAGGCGCAGAGCGCCGTCGCGAGTGGATGGGACTCTTTCCAGCAACCAGTACATCGGTAACAGTACGTAGGGCCATCTGTGGCCTGGGCCCAAAACATACCAGGGACGCAATATCGTTGCATTCAATTGCTTTTCGCGAATCAGCGCCTCGCACTCAGCACGCACAGCGGTATAAGCCTTCATCACTGGCGCTGGTTGTCCTACGCTGAGGTAAACGAAATGGCGAATTCCGGTTTCTGCCGCCGCCAATATCGCTTCCTTCCCCGCAACTAAGTCAACACTCCGGAATTGGGTGGCTTTCGATGGATTGGGATGAGAGACACCGACCATGTGCACAAAGACTTCCGCATCGGCAATCTGAGCCAGGTATGTGGCACGGTCGAGCGCATTACCGAGCACGACATCGCACCCGTT
>JBPYEW010000082.1:0-13618 GCA_051984555.1 Terriglobales bacterium
TAAGTTTATTCCTAAACGGGTTTGACGGACGAGTGAAGCCTAGCGCCGAACGGGACAAGGAGACCCCATTCTACTTCGCAGTGGGACGTGGCAGGAAGATGTGTGGGCGCATGCATCTTCTGGTCACGCGCCCACAATGAGCCGTTCTACAACAGGTTGGAGTACTGGTCGCTACCTGCGGAGGTGGCGTGAAGATGACCGCATCGCATTTCGCGGGAACCACCAGGCACGCAGATGCTGCCCCGCGACGAACGATTTGTCGAAGAACCACGATTGGCTGCCTACCTCGTGGTGCAAGCTCGCATCGCCTCCCGATACGAATTCAAGGTCTTCCGGGATGTTCTGGAGCTGCAGTGTGGCTCCCAGCGTGGCGTCGTCGAATTCGATCAGGTCGCAATATTGTTCCGGCACCGTCACGCGATATCTCCACGTTACTTGGCACGGAGACTTCTCACCGGTTCTGAACGGCTTTAGGCTCACGGGCGGCAAAGCGCTTTTCGGAACGCGGCGAACGTTAAGCCCGTACACGGTTTCGACTTTCGATGAAAGAGTCTCATCGAAGAAGGTATGGATCTTCTTTCCCGCGATTCCATATTCCAAGAATTTGAACTCGGGTTCCAGAAACATGTCCGCCGCTATTTCCGGCACATAATCCTGCACAGTCTCTGAGTAGTTCCGGAGTTCGTAGCGAACCTCGATATCTACATTGACGTAGCCGTGTTCGGGATTCGAAAACGTATAGGACTTCACGTAGTGGTCCCTGACGAACTCGGTGTCGACAACTTCTCGAATCGGCGCTTGCAGTTCCTCCGGCAGGCCCCGTCCGATCAACCTCTGAGCCAAGCCTTCGGTCACGCGCTCGACAATGAGTTTCGCCGAAAACACTTCCAGAAGGACGCCCAGCATAGCCGTCACGATGAGCGAGTCGGCGACGAAGCTGACTAGGTCCGGTGCCGGCCACCAGTAGGGGTATTTAAGTTTGACGGCCGCACCAAGCGCACCCATGATGAGGAACGGCATCAGCAATCGCGCGTGATCGCTTAGCGCCAGCGGACGAAATCGCCGCACCCTGGTCTTCGGTTCCGGAGTTTGTGGTGCCGCCTGAGTTTCAGTGCTTTCTTGTGGTTCTGCCGCAAGGATTTCAATGGAAGGCATATTGCCACCCCACAGTCGTATTTAGAAGTACGGGAATCCTCAAAACCTGGTCGTCGAAGTGGCGAAGTGGCTCAGGAGACTGTAGCCCGAGTCGCGCCCCGGGTCATGTAACCGTGGAATAGCTAACTTGTGGCAAATGGCCAGCTATCGGCCTTGTACGAAAATCCGCACGGGTCAGTGGCGATTTCGTAACCTGTCAGTACTCCACGCCAAGCAAATACAAGCCGCTCGCCGGCGCTGTTGCCCCTGCAGCGGAGCGATTTCTTGCTTTAAGGATCGAGCGGACATCCTCGGGCTTCAGCGTGCCTTTTCCAACCAGCAAAAAAGTACCGACTAAGTTCCTTACCATGTGGTGAAGGAATCCATTGCCACGTACCGTATACACAAGTTCCTCTTTGACGCGCACCCACTCGGAAGAAAAAATATTTCGGACGTTCGAGATCTCTTCCTTCCCGCGCTCCGGATCGACCGCTGCGAAGGAAGTGAAATCGTGTTCGCCTACCACTGAAGAGGAAGACTCAAAAATCGCGTCTTCGTCGAGCGGGTACGGGTAGTGCCAGACATATCGCGCCAGGAACGGTGGGCAAATCCCGTTGCGATACATTCGGTACCGATACGTTTTAGCCTTTGCCGATTTGCGCGCATGGAAGTCTGTCGCAACTTCCGTGGCCTCTAACACTCGAATCGAAGCTGGCAGGATATCGTTCAGCGCCACCACCAGGTTGCTCACAGGAATCGGCGACGCCGTGGAAAATGTCGCGACCTGCGCCAGAGCATGCACACCGGCGTCTGTACGACCCGACCCCTGCGGCAAGACGTTTTCGCCCGTGATACGTCCAATAGCTGACGACAGTGTGCCTTGAATGGTGGCGGCGCTGGGCTGTACTTGCCAGCCCGCGAAGTCCGTTCCGTCATAAGACAGCACCAACTTGAAATTCCGCATGAGTTTGGAACCGTCGCCGGTGCAGCTTCATCTAACCTGTCTAAAGCTTTACAAACATTTACTGACAGGTGTGCTCGCGGTCACCAAATGCCGGCAACCGGTCAGCTATACTATTGCACTTCCCGGCATTTACAGGGCCCGCAGAGGCTCTGGCCCGCGCGAAATCATTGAACCAAGCGTGCGGGCTGTACGTACCACCTGTTGACACCAGGTTTTTTTTGCAGTCTCTGCCTGCAAGCTCTTATATCTGGAGATGATCGAATGCAATTTGCGCGTTTGACCTCTGCCGTACGGGTCTTCCTCCTTACCGCTCTTGTTTGTAGTTGGACAGTGTTTGCCGCCGCTCAGGACTCGTCGCAATCTGCGACAACTCCGCAGCAACCGGTCGCGACCGAGAACAATCCCAACGCGCCACACGCCGTCCAATCGCCTAAGCCTCAAAGGTTTGAACTAAAGGACTACACCAAGCCCCAGGGACACTTCCCCAACTTCATCGCGCCTTACCTGGCACGCACCGTCCCGCCACCGGATCTGTCAAACACTCCGCGGATCGAGAATCTCATGCGCGATGGCAAGCTGTACATCTCGATGGACGATGCGGTTGCCCTCGCGCTCGAGAACAATCTCGACATTGCGATTCAACGGTACAACTTGAACGTCGCCGATACCGATATCCTGCGCGCCAAGGCCGGCGCCAGCATTCTCGGTGTTAACAGCGGTGTCGTGCAGGGTACGCCTGGCGGCGGTGTCGGAGGTCTTGGTGGACAGGTCGGTTCCGGACAAGGTGGAACGACCGTCGCTGCCGGAGGCGCAGGAACCGGTGCTGGCGGACTCGTCGTATCGACGCTCGGCAGCGGCCCGCAGATCACCAGCTTCGATCCGGTCCTGAGTGGAACTCTGTCGCTCGACCGCCTTCGCACGATCTGCACCAGCCCGTTCTGCGGCAATAATCAGAATACGGCCAGCATGAACTTCTCCTACGCTCAGGGGTTCCACTGGGGCACAAACCTCCTCGTCGGCTTCAACAATACGCGTGTAACTTCGAATAGCCCCTTTTCGATTTACAGCCCAACCCTGAACTCTAACCTCAAATTCCAGCTCACCCAGCATCTGATGCAGGGCTTCGGATTTGCTCCAAACGATCGTTTCATCCGGATCGCCAAGAACAATCGCGAGATTTCCGATGTTGCGTTCCGTTTGCAGGTCACGACCACTGTCGACCAGATCGAAAACATGTATTGGGACCTGGTGTACGCCTATGAGAATGCGCGTGTAGCCCGTGAGTCGCTCGCCTTCGCGCAGAAAACCTTGTCGGACACACAGAAACAGGTCCAGATCGGCACGCTCGCCCCGATTGAGGTGGTACGTTCGCAAAGCACGGTGGCCAGCGATCAGCAAGTGCTGACGGTCGCCATGACCAACCTTCAATTGCAACAACTGCTGATGAAAAATGCGCTTAGCCGGACGCTGGTCGATCCGCGATTGGCCGATGCCGAGGTCATTCCGATTTCCACCATGGAACTTCCCGCAACCGAGCCGGTGGTTCCTACACAGGACCTCGTGAATGACGCCTTAAATCATCGTCCGGAACTATCGCAAGCGCGCATCAATCTCACGAATACTGAGATCAGCAACAAGGCGGTTCGAAACGAGCTGCGTCCATCGCTCGATCTGTTCGCTTATTACACCGGCACGGGCACGGGTGGCTCACAGAACCAGAGTTATACCTGCTTGAATCCCGCATCGTCCGGCTCTGCGTTTTGCACGGACTTCGCACCTGCCGCTGCCGTCGGCTATGGATCAACCTTGAACCAGCTGGTTAATTCTTCGGCTCCCGACAAAGGCATCGGCTTGACTCTGAATATTCCACTTCGCAACCGCGCAGCACAGGCTACGCAGATACGGTCGGAACTGGAATACCGCCAGGCGCAAATGCGCGTGCAACAGCTCGAAAATCAGATTCGCATCGAGGTGCGCAATGCCCAATTCGCCGTACAGCAGAATCGGGCGAGCGTATCCTCGGCCCAGGCTGCGGTCGCTCTGGCTCAGCAGTCGCTTGATGCGGAACAGAAAAAGTATGCTCTGGGTGCGTCTACATCTACCCTGGTTTTACAGAACCAGACGGCTCTGACGCAGTCAGAGACTACGCTTGTTTCAGCCATGGCTGCCTACGAGAAGTCGCGGTTGGAACTGGACCGCGCGACCGGCCTCTTGCTGGATCATGCCGGCATCCAGATTCCTGACGCCGAGAAGGGGGAAGTAACGCACATGCCGAACATCCCTTACGTGGCTCCGCGGAAAGACGTCCAGTCGCTAACGCCGCAGCTGACCGCGGTTCCAGCCCAAGCGCCCGCTCAAACCACTGCTCCGGCAGAACCTGCACCTACGCAGCCACAACCGGAACAGCCGCAGACCACGCCACAGCCGCCCGCAGCCCAGCCGCAAACGGCTCAGCCGCAGGCAAACTGATTTCTCACCCACATCGGTTGGCCCCGCGGTCTGATCCGCGGGGTTTTTTGTTGCATCGGAAATCTGCGCTGGGCATCTGGAAACTTACGGTTTAGCATTCGGTTCTCCCGCTCACAGCCTGTTCGCAAGGAGTGTCCGTGAAAATTGCTTCTGATGTCACTGAACTAATCGGCCGTACTCCCCTTGTTTATCTGAACAAGATCACACAAGGCGCCCACGCGCGTGTTGCTGCAAAACTCGAGAGCTTCAATCCCTGCAACAGTGTTAAGGACCGCATCGGCGTAAGCATGATCGAAGAGGCCGAGCGCACCGGGAAGATCCATGCGGGCAAGACCGTGCTGATCGAGCCCACGAGCGGCAATACCGGCATTGGTCTGGCATTTGTGGCGGCCGTCAAGGGATACCGCCTGATCCTCACCATGCCCGACACCATGAGCCAGGAGCGGCGTGTGCTGCTGATGGCATTCGGAGCGGAGATCGTCCTCACTCCCGGGGCAAACGGCATGCAGGGCGCGGTCAACAGAGCCAAGGAGATTCTTGCGAAGACTCCCGAGGGCTACATGTTGCAGCAGTTTGCCAACCCCGCTAACCCGAAAATTCATGTCGAGACCACCGGCCCTGAGATCTGGAACGACACGGAAGGCAAGGTCGACATCCTGGTATCCGGCATCGGTACCGGCGGCACAATCACTGGTGTCTGCGAATACATCAAGCCGAAGAAAAAGGAATTTAAGGCTGTGGCTGTTGAACCGAAGGACAGCGCGATACTGAACGGTGGACAACCAGGGCCGCACAAGATTCAAGGTATCGGCGCGAATTTCATCCCTGAAATCCTGCGGCGTGACTACATCGACGAAGTGATCGACGTAACCAACGACGAGTCCATCGAGATGGCACGCCGCATGGCGAAAGAAGAGGGGCTGCTGGTTGGCATATCGTCGGGCGCCGCCGTAGTAGCGGCCTTGCAGGTCGCTCGCCGCCGGGAAAATGCCGGCAAGCTGATCGTGGTCGTCCTGCCCGATTTCGGGGAGAGATACCTGAGCAGCATCCTGTTCGATAGTCTGCGGCAGCAGGCGCTCGCGATGACGGTTGCAGCCGGATAGTCCGAAGCCCATTGCCCGAAGGCCATCGGCTAATTTGATCCGTTTTTTCCAATCCGTGCGGGAAGATATCGCCGCCGTCTTTGATCGCGACCCGGCGGCCTGCTCGTATTGGGAGGTGTTGTTCTGCTATCCGGGTCTGCACGCTCTCTGGGCGCACCGGATCTCGCACTGGATGTGGCGCCATAAGTTGTGCTTCCTCGCGCGCCTCAACTCCCAAGTGGTCCGCCTTCTTACCGGAATCGAGATTCACCCCGGCGCGGAGATCGGCCATCGGCTATTCATCGATCACGGGATGGGCGTCGTAATCGGTGAAACCGCGGTAGTCGGCGATGACGTCACGATCTACCAGGGCGTCACCCTTGGCGGCACAGGCAAAGAGAAAGGCAAACGCCACCCAACCATTGGGAACAACGTGAGCATCGGCTCAGGAGCCAAGCTGCTGGGAAATATCACGATCGGCGAAAACTGCCGGATCGGCGCGGGTTCTGTCGTGCTGCGTAATGTGCCCGACAACGCGACCGTCGTCGGCGTACCAGGTCATATGGTCCTGCGCGCGGGCAAGCGAGTGGTCATCACCGATCCCAAGGAGATCAGCGATCCGTTGTCGGACGTCATCATCAAGCTTGGCGCCGAAGTCCACGAACTGCGCCAGCGTTTCCAGGAGCACACGCACGAAGCTCTGGACGCAGAGCCGGACCTCTCGATTGATCAGGAATCGGCCACGCCCGGCAATGGAAAAAAGAAGTTCTCCCCGGCGGATCTGTTCGGAGACGATTATCAGATCTGAGATGCGATCCTGTACGTGCCATTAAACCCCCTAGGTCATTTATTGTCAGGCTGGGCGCAGCGAGGAACCCGCTATTCCTCAAATCATCGGCCGTGCCTCCATGGTTAGTTTCGCGTTCGTGTGGTTCCGGTTTATCCTCTCCCCGTGACGCTATCGGTCGTCATCATCACCTACAACGAAGAAGCCAATATCAGACGCACGCTGGAAAGCGTGAAGCCCCTCCTGTCCGAAGGCAAAGGCGAGGTCATCATCGTCGATTCGGGATCCACCGACCGCACGGTGGAAATCGCAAAGTCATACGGTGCCAAAGTCTTCGTGGAAGAGTGGAAGGGCTACGCCGCGCAGAAGAATTCGGCGATCGATAGGGCAGCGGGAGATTGGATTCTGAGCCTGGATGCGGATGAAGAAGTTGAACCAGCACTGGCCAAAGAGATCCAGTATCTTCTGAGTGAATCGCCAAACAAAGGGATTGAAGGTAACCAACAGCTGTGGTCACGGATCAACCAAGCCCGGCAGCTTGCTCGCGAACAAGGCTTTCCAGACAAAGGCATTCTCATTAAGTTCGGCGGCTTACAGATCAGCCGAAAGAACCTCTTTCTGGGCCGCTGGATCAAGCAGGGCGGCTTTTGGCCTGATCCTAAGTTACGGCTCTTTGGGAAAGGCTGCGCACGTTTCGAAGAACGCCTCGTTCATGAAGACGCTCAACTCACGACGGGCATATCCGTTCGGCTGACTCACTCGCTCATCCACCACTCCTATCCCACCCTCTCCGACTACATCGATCATATGAACCGCTACTCGTCGCTCGGGGCGGAGATGGCGGTCGCTAAGGGTAAACGCGCGTTCAGCCTGGTCAACATCGTCCTGCGCCCTCTGGCCACTTTTATCTATAACTACTTCTTCCGCCTGGGATTTCTGGACGGTCGCGAGGGCCTGGTCCTGCACCTTTATCACGCTGTTTACGTCTCCTGGAAGTATGCGAAAGCTTGGGAACTGTCCAGAAAGCCGATTTCGGTGGCAAAAACACCCGACCAACCGTTCGGTCAGTAATCTTGCCGCACTCGGCGCGGTTTTCTATCATCAAATGTTCATTGGGGTGAGAATGCCGGAAAAGCCGAAGAATCCGACTGTCGCTGAAAGTCCGATTTCCGACGTCTTCGAAGGGCGTCGTCCATCCGAATCCGAAAAGCAGTGGGCCGAGAAAACTCTTGGCCCCACGCTCGAAAAGGCTCCTGAGAAGCCAATTGGCAAGCCCACAGGCGTTAACCGTGACGACCACGGAACCGCGCGCTACACGACCATCTCCGGTGTGCCGATCCAGCGACTCTATACGCAAGCTGATCTCCCCGAAGATTGGAGCGCGGAGAGCTATCTGGGCTACCCTGGCCAGCCGCCGTATACCCGTGGCATTCATGCAAGCGGCTACCGCGGCAAGCTCTGGACCATGCGCCAATTCTCGGGATTCGCCTCTCCTGAGGAAACCAACAAACGGTACAAGTACCTCCTCGAGCATGGCGGTTCCGGGTTGTCGGTCGCGTTCGACCTCCCAACTTTGATGGGCTACGACTCCGACCATCCGGCAAGCGAAGGTGAGGTCGGCAAGTGTGGCGTCGCCATCGATTCCCTTGAGGATATGGAAATCCTTTTCGGCGGAATCGATCTGGAGAAGACCACCGTTTCGATGACCATCAACTCGCCTGCTTCGGTCCTCTGGGCGATGTACCTGGTTGTCGCCGAAAAGCAGGGCGCCGACTGGAAAAAGATCTCCGGCACCATTCAGAACGACATCCTTAAGGAATACATCGCGCAAAAGGAGTACATCTATCCGCCCGCCCCCTCGATGCGCCTGGTCATTGATACCTTCGAATTTGGCTCAAAGTTTACGCCGCGGTTCAACACGATTTCCATCAGCGGGTATCACATCCGCGAGGCCGGCTCGACTGCGCTGCAAGAACTGGCGTTCACGATCTACGACGGCGTCGAATACGTGGAATGGGCACGCCGGCGCGGATTGGACGTCGACGAGTTTGGACCTCGGCTGAGTTACTTCTTCAACGCGCATAACGACTTCTTCGAAGAGATCGCGAAGTATCGGGCCGCCCGCAAAATCTGGTACCGCCTGATGAAGGACCGTTTTGGGGCAAAAAACCAGCGCACATGGCTTATGCGCTTCCACACCCAGACCGCCGGCGTTTCGCTCCCAGCGCAGCAGCCGATGAACAACATTGCCCGGGTTGCGCTCCAGGCACTAGCTGCCGTATTGGGTGGAACCCAGTCCCTGCACACCGACGGTTACGACGAAGCTCTCGCTCTTCCCACCGAAGAGGCGGCGCGGATCGCCTTACGTACGCAGCAGATTATCGCGTATGAATCCGGTGTAGCGCAGACAGTCGATCCCCTGGGAGGATCGTACTTCGTAGAGAAGTTCACGCTCGACATGGAAAAAGGCGCGTTCGACTACTTCGACAAACTCGACTCCATGGGCGGGATGGTGAAAGCAATCGAACGCGGGTATCCGCAGAAAGAAATCGCGGAGGCCTCTTACCAGTATCAGAGGGCCGCGGAAGCCAACGAGAAGGTCATAGTCGGCGTCAATGAGTTTCAAATCCAAGAGGAGCCCCCCAATATCCTCTACATTGACGAGTCTGTAGCTCGCCAGCAGACTGCCAAGCTCAAGGCCTTGCGGACCCGGCGATCCAACGAAGAGGTGAACCGGCGGCTGGAGGCGCTAAAGAAAGCGGCTTCCGAAGAACCCAAGGCTAGTACCAACGGGAACGTCGCAACCGTAAACACGATGCCCTACATCATCGACGCCGTGCGCGCCTATGCTACGGTGGGCGAGATCTGCGATGCCCTAAGGCAGGTGTACGGAACGTACACTGAGGTGAGCATCACCTGAGCCAACCGGTAAGTCGGCAATTGGTGATCTAAAAGACCCAGAATTGCCAACCGTGCCCTTCTGGCTCTCACTTAAATCCATCATTCACTATGATTGAGGTCGCAATTTGCGACCTCACAAAATTTGTCGAAATTCATGCCAAAACCCAAGACTGCCCTGGCTCTACCGGTAGAATCCCGCATTTTCGTCCTGCGCCAACACAAGGTAATTCTCGACACCGATCTGGCTGAACTCTACGGCGTTTCTGTCAAGCGCCTCAACGAACAGGTTAAGCGCAACCGCGACCGTTTCCCGGTCGATTTCATGTTCCAGCTAGATGCCAAGGAGCATCGGAATTTGAGGTCGCAAAATGCGACCTCAAAAAGTCCACGCGGCGGCAGGCGCTACGCCCCTTATGCATTCACCGAGCATGGCGCCATCATGGCGGCTACGGTGTTGAATTCCGAGCGAGCCGTGGAGATGAGCATTTTTGTGGTGCGCGCTTTCGTACGCCTGCGTGAGATGGTCTCTAATAATCGGCAGATCGTGGCCAAGCTGGAGGAACTGGAAGATCGGCTGGAAAAGCACGACAGCGATATCGAACAACTCATCGAAGCCATCAAGGAACTCATGATTCCTCCCGATCCTACCGGGCGTAAGATTGGATTCCACATTCCTGCCAAGCAAAGTACTTAGCGTCGTTCGACTTGGGGCTAGAGATGGAGCAGCGCTCAAAATCACGCGGCCATGTGACATAGGTCACATGCATGCGGTGATCCCGGACCTATGCTCATGTTTGTCCGAGCAATGCCCCAAGGAGCAAAACAAATGACACGGCACGTTTTGATAGTTTTAGCAATCGTAACTAGCATCGTGATGTCGGCGAGCGCCGGCACGCTACGCGGCAAGGTCTCCTCCCCAGGCCAGAATTCGGTGGTTTATGTGGGAGCCATCGCGGGCAAGACCTTCCCCGCAAGCACAGTCCCCTTTCAGGTCGATCAGCAAGCCAGCAAATTCGAACCCCACGTTCTGGTCGTTCCCCAGGGTTCTTCGGTAGTGTTCAAGAATCACGACAACATGTCCCACAACGTGCGCTGGCCTAACATCAGCAGCGACAACCGTATGGCCCATAACTTGGGCACATGGGGACAGAACGACACACGTACGTTCCAATTCGATCACCCCGGAGTCGTGCCCTTACAGTGCAGCATCCATCCAGATATGGCGGGATACATCATCGTGGTGCCAACGCCTTATTACGCCCAGGTGACCACCAGCGGTGACTACACGATTCGGAACATCCCCGACGGCAAATACACCGTCAATGTGTGGCGCGAAGGAAAAAAGATCGAAACCAAGCAGGTCACCGTGGCCGGCGACAGCAGCCAAGACTTCTAGGTCCATAAGAACCGGAATCGCTGCGAAGGGTGGGCGTGTGGTCGGCGCCCACCTTTTTGCTTAGCTTTGGTGAACGGCCAGGCCGGCGCTGTTTGCCGAGGCTGCACTCTGGTCGAATGCGATGCCGTATAGGTACACAGTGCGGTGCCGAATGGTGCCGCTGACGTTGATCACCTCACGGGCGTGCGGAGGCTGGAATTCCAAGGTCACCTGTGCCCCGATTGGAATATGAGCAGCGGCAAACAGGTACATCCCTCCGGGACTCACGGCGATTCCCAATCCATCGATCGTCACCGTGTCGGCAAACACGCGGACCGATCCGTTGAACCACTGCCGTTTCCATCGGCGCCGTTCTGGCTGCTGCTTCCTGATCACTCGACCAACGTACCGTGATCACGACATAACGCGAAGGTTACGTTAGTACAGGAACGAAACATCAGTCTCGACATCTTGGCGCCGGGATTCGAAGCTTCGGATGGGCCCTCGTCTTCCCACAGTCGCGAACCCGAAGCGGGCGCCGATTTTCGTGAATCTTCCTAGTTCAACGTAAAATCCATATCTCGCGATGCGCAAAGCAATTCTTCACCTGAAAAAATCAGACCCCGTTCTCGCGACAATCATCGAGTCAGTCGGGCCGTACAAGATGAATTTCGACGAGCCGGCCTTCCACAGTCTCGCGGAGGCGATTGTTTATCAACAACTGCACGGAAAAGCGGCGGCAACGATCTTCCGACGCCTCACCGACCTCGCCGGAGAGCCCCTTGTTCCTGAAAACGTTCTGAAACTCACCGAGGAACAGCTCCGCGCTGTGGGTTTGTCCAAGCAGAAGCTCTCGTACCTGCGAGACCTCGCGGAGAAAACCCACACCGGCGCTCTGGACTTTTCCCGGCTCTCCGACTTGCCCGATACCGAGGTCATCAAGTGCTTAACTCAGGTCAAAGGTATCGGGGTGTGGACGGCGCATATGTTCCTTATGTTCGCGCTGCGGCGACCCGACGTACTGCCTACTGGCGATCTGGGCATTCAGATGGCGATTCGGAAACACTACCGGAGACGCAAGCTGCCAAAGCCGGCGCAGATGGAAAAGATCGCCAAATGCTGGGCACCCTATCGCAGCGTAGCGTGCTGGTATCTGTGGCGGAGTCTGGATGTAAAGACGCTATGACCGCGTAAAGTTGCTGAATTTTGCACTTCCAACTTGGGAATCGCTCGTACTGCGGGAGACCTTAGGGTCGTTTCCCCTGTTTGCCCCTGTGTACTCTGTGGTTAAATGTTTGTGATGGCTGATCAGAAAATTCGCGTACTGGTGGCCAAGCCCGGTCTGGATGGTCACGATCGAGGCGCCAAAGTGATTGCCCGCGCTTTGCGCGACGCCGGCATGGAGGTCATTTACACCGGACTTCGCCAAACGCCAGAAATGGTGGTTAACGCGGCCCTGCAGGAAGACGTCAATGTAATTGGCTTGTCCATTCTGTCGGGGGCGCACAACGCAATTGTTCCGCGCGTCATGGATCTCCTGAAGCAAAACAAAATGGATGATGTCATTGTGCTCGTGGGCGGCATCATCCCCGATCAGGACATTCAAGGATTGAAACGAGCCGGAGTGGCGGCTATATTCCAGCCGGGTACCGCAATGGACGACATTGTGACCTTCATCCGGGCAAACGTAAAACCGCGGGGCGTTCCGGCGAGTTAGGCTGTGCTCGGCATTCGCGCCGGGACTGCGGATCCTCGTTTTCAACTAACCACAACGACTGATCTCTAAGACTTCATGCCAGAACTCTCCGCCTCAAGAACCCGCGAGTTGCTGGCACGCACTGCTGGACCGGCTCCCTGGTATTGGCAAACGTATCCGGCTTTCAATTCGACGGCCGGGCAGCGCTTTGTCTGGACACATCATGGCGAGCAGGGACTACTCGCGTACCTGGTGTCGCTAACGCTCGAGCAGGAACCGGATAAGCCGCGATTGGCATTGAATACATACTGCCGACCTTTCTTTGTGCCGCCCTCCCATCTGGGCATTTGGTGCCCGGAAGGCCGAGCTCTGCGCTTCGCCTGCTTCGATCCCGACAGCTTAAAGGCCTTCGACTTCGCAGAACTGGCCGGGTGGTTCAAACAATCAACGGATCGAATCTATTCTGCTACGGCTCCGATCGCCGATTTTGAGATTCCACTCGACCTCGGTCAGGGTACGCACAGCATTGATGTCCCGCCAGCGCTGCGGTCGGTGGAAGAACTGATTGCCCCGACCAGTTACAAAGCGATGTCTCAGGACGATCCTGCGTTCGCTTTGTTTGTGATCTACTTTCACGCCGGATTGGTGGAGGTCCTGCCGCAAAAATGGTTCACGCGGGCACAATACGATGTCGGACGGCAATGGATTACCCGCGCCGCCCGCGATCCGGAGTCGCACCGAATCTTCGGGGAGTGTTTTGGAATTGGCACATTCCTGTTGCAAGAGGACGGCAGCCGTCTGGAGCGATGGGTCGAAAAGAGCGCTTAACAATTGGCAATTAGCAATCGGCTTTACACAGTGGCAACAAGCTCGTTGTTAACTGCCGCTTGTCTGCGTTTTACCAACTCGAAGATCACGCCGACTATCGTCTGCTGCGTCTAGTATCGCAGGACGGCACAAATCGGCTTACCCGCGCATGCGTACTGGCGTTGACCGATTGTTTGGCGAACCTGCCTCAAACCAATGCCGCGCTCATCATTACAGGAAACTCGAACTTTTTCTCCGCCGGTGCTGACCTCGGCGAAATTGCTAGCTTGGGTGGCTCCCAAGCGTACTTATTTGCGGCAATGGGCCAAGCTCTCATGAACATGATAGAGAACTTCCCTTCTCCCGTTTACGCCGCGATCGAGGGCTACTGTTTCGGTGGGGG
>JBPYEW010000083.1:0-3914 GCA_051984555.1 Terriglobales bacterium
GTTGGTAGATCGCACCACCAAACAACGTGATTCCTTCACCAAAGTAATTTGGATTGAGATTAGCTTCTTTGAGAATGCGCCCGCTGCGCAAATCCCACTTCCGTAATTTCGACTGACCATAGAGGCCCGTCCCTTCATAGACTATACCGTTCTCCGCCACTAAGCCTTCGGTATAGGAAGTCGTATCGTGCGGGTACGTTTCCTTAATTTTGTAGTTGTATACCGGTATGGCGGATTGCTTGAGAATTCTGTCGACATTGACTTCAACATGACCGCTGTTCTCGGCCGCGCCGGCGGCCTATGCCACGATGCAAACGAAGAGCAAAACTGCGACTGTTTTCACGACAATAACCCTCTGTATACCAGTCAGCGAAAGTTTGAGCGCCAGAACCTTTTGAATTCCCGTCTTAGGAAACTGACGTTTGGCGGCTGACAGCGGCAAACTTTGCATCGAGAGTCTCAAGTTCGCTTTCAAGGAACGCGGTGCGCCGCCAAAGCTGATTGGTCACTTAATAAGATCGCGACGCCGCATTGCCTTCCTCAAGCCTCAAGACTGCGCCGACTTTTGCTTACAATGGGTGATTACAGCAGGGATTTGCGATCGACGAAATGGGTTCAGGGGTCAGTTTGCACGGCAGCAATCCTAAGTCGCCCATGTCCGCTTTGGGTCAAAAGCAGACATTGGGGAAGGTGCGACTGATGTCCGCTTTACCCCCAAAAGCGGACGTTGGAACTCGGTCGCGAAATGTCCGCTTTGTACCAAAAGCGCGTTGTGAAAAATCTTCAACCGGCAGAAAGACGGTCCGCTGAAGCGGTTCTACATGGCCACACCGCAGGCAATGCGTGCGCCACCGCCACCTAGGGGCGCTGGTTGGTCGGAGTAATTATCACCGCCTGCGTGGATCATTATCGAGCGGCCCTTAACGTCGGCCACGGAGAGATGTGGTGCTGTAACCGCCTTCGTAGCTTTGCCGCTGACATCAACGGTAAGCACTGGCATATCGCCCTTGTGACCCTCACCCCGTGGCCCCAGATGCTTGCCAGTGTTGGCAGGGTCGTAATGGCCTCCCGCCGCCATCCCGGTCGCTGGCTGGCCATTTGGTCCGTTGGCGGGACCGCAATTCGGATTCACGTGAACGTGAAAGCCGTGGTCGCCCGGCGGCAGCTCGCTAAGCTGTGGCGTGATTCGTAATCCTTCATTGGTGTCCGACAGCTCAATCGTCGCGATCTTCTTGCCTACGCCGTTGGCATTGATCGCGTTGATTGTCACTGTTGTGCTGGCCGCATAAGCAGTGCTCGCACTCGTTACGAAAACGGCGGCAGCCAACGTCACAACATAGGTTTTCATAAAATCCTCCCAGAACATTGCAACCTATCATCATAACCAATCAAACTGATGCACGAAAAGTATCCGGTTGAAGCGGTGTAGTGAAGAACCACGGGTGGCCGTCCAAATCTCGCGCAGTGTAGGTGCGGCCGTAGGATTCGTCGCGAGGCGGGTGCACAATTTCCGCACCGGCTGCTTGTGCGCGCGCGTAATGCGCATCGACATCATCGAGATAGATAAAGATTCCCATCGTAGCCATCGTGGCCTCATTCGGGCTGACCATACCCCATTGCTTCGCACCCTGGCCCATCATGATACGCTTGCCATCGAGCGACATCTCACCATGCATTCCGCCGCTTGGCGTGCCAGTCCGCATCTCCTCTTTAAAGCCAAAGGCGCGCGCCAGCCATTCGAGAGCGTTCGGAACATCGCGATAGAAGATGTAAGGAATAATCTCAGTCGGGGACATTGGCGTTACCCTGATTTTGTTCGCTGCCAGGCTCATATTTCATATTAGCGAGCTTGCATCCACCCTGCGTGAAGGCAGCAGTTGTCTCTGACCGCGGGCGACGGCTGCTTGGGCGGCCGAGCAGTTAGCTAGTGTCGTTGATTTGAGCGCGCATCCGGCACTCGCTTTCCGCGTCTTCCTTTTCGGCAGCTCGGCGGTCTTCAATCAATGACAGCCGCAACCGCCCAGAGGTCAGGAACCGCATTCACCATCCGGACTGGCAACCACAACCACATAACCATCAAAATCGCGGAGCCAAATTTCCCTGTGTTGGGGCCTGGGGTTGATGTGAGGTTCTTCGATGATCTCGGCCCCCAACCCACGAGCTCGCTCCACGACGGAGTCAAAATCGTCTACCTGGAACCACAGCAAGACACCGTGTCCAGGCGGCGCCGCGTCTGCGTTGACGAGGTTTGGGTGGTCTTCCTCGTCCCAAGCGTGGAGTTGAAGAAGCAGCTGACCAGAGCACGAGATCCGATCATACACGTCGCGGTGGCTGTGTTCTGGAAGCGAGTCTGCTCCAAGCAGTTCGGCGTACCAGCGACTACTCGCCCTAACATTGCGCACCGCTATGAGGGGTTGAGCCTCGACGGTTGATTTCTGCGCAGGGAAGCTCATGAGTCCCTCCTTTTGATGGATTACCGCAGAATTCGGGGTGCGAGGGCGCGAGCATCCGATTTGCCTCCCGGCGTCAGCCCCAATCCTCTTTGGCTCACGCTTGACTGTTGGGTTCTTGACCGGCCGCTCGCGCCCTGTACGAGGAAGCAGCGACCCATTGCCATTCTGTCAAGGATTACGTGTCACGTGACCTGTTCGAGGAGCTGATGCACGACGAGGAGGAACATATCGACTTGTTGGAGACACAGCTCGATCTCGTCGGTAAGCTTGGACTTGAGCTGTATGCACAGCACCATATCGGCAAGCCGGACGAGGAATAACCTCTCCGGCGTCGCTCTTGCATCGCTTTGCTCCTAAAAGCAGACCTCGCTGGTCCTACATCTCAGATTTGTCATTTGGATAAATAGACAACACGAAGCTTGAGGGCGCTGAGGATTTTTTCTGACGGTCGTACAATGCCCCTCAGCGTTTTGGAGACCACGCTAACATTTACGCCGGCTTTTCTCGCGAATGATCTTTGGCTTCCGGCTCGTTTAACTTCCGAGCGAAGCAATCGAATGGTGTCATTGAGGGTAAGTAACCGATGCACGCCGTCCCGCGCTTTAGCCAAATTTCAAGACCAATATCACTGCACGATCAGGGTGCCGCGGGTTTCTTGGTGGAAATCGTCGAAGAATTCATAGCGGCCGGGGGCCAAAGCCCTGACATTGACGACGCCTTCACTGCCGGGGGCGATGACCTTTTCCACGCGCAGCGAAGTGCTCTCGAATTCCATAGGTGCGGAGTCGGGCGCGCTGATTTGGCTCGGTTGAAAGCGATGGTCCTTGACTGAGATCGCAACACTGACGCTCTGCTGGGCGTTGCTGTGCTCGCTCGCAAACAGGACGGCGGTGCCGAGCAGGGTCATCGCGAACACAGGCCGGACCGCTCTGCACGGAAAAACATTCACTTTCACGAAATCCTCCTGATCAATCGAGCCGCTGCCTCAGAACTCGAACTCGAGCAGCAATCGCGCGCGCTGTCGGGAAAAATCTGTGAAATCGAGCCTGGCGCTAACGCCGGGCTCATGGCCGGCGATCTGCGTTTCCCATGCCGCGCTCATGAGCACCTTGGGAGCGATTTTCCAATAGAAAGTCGGCCCGAGATAGACCGCATCGCCCGTGAAGGAATTAAAAGCCGCGCCGTCGTAATGCCGCAAGTACCAGAGGTCGGCGCCGATCACGACATTGGGCACGATCTGATAGGCAAGCGCCGAAGAAATACCGAATGTCGACTCGTTCTGCCATTGGCCCAGATCGGCGCGGGTGGTCTCGGGCTCGTAAAGCAGATTGAAGCCCCAGAACAGGCGATTCTTGATGAGTTCGGCATCGGCTTCGAGCTTGGCTTCCAGGCCGTAGTTCACGACCTTCGCGCCGCTCGTCTCGTCACGGCTGTGAAACTCGGGCTCGAGCGACAGCGTCA
>JBPYEW010000084.1:0-11135 GCA_051984555.1 Terriglobales bacterium
GTCGACCCCGAGCTTAGTACTCCAGAAACCGCGGTCAAGTTGTTGAAGAATCCCTTCCCTTCGCACATCAAATCACGTGCCAGTTCGATGGAATACAAATCTTTGTTGCCAGCACATACGTGACCTAAACCACTCACCGATGTACATCTGTGATAGCCATTGTTGATGCCCTCGCCAGAGAACCACGGCAGCTTGGCATGCATCGAAGGCACATGCGACTTATCAGCGCTGCGGCAGTGCTGCTGGCCTGTCTGATCGGCACAGGATGTATCTCGTGCTCGACGCGGCAGAACCCCGACGACTTGCGGGAGAAGACGGCGCAAACCACCGCAGAATTGAAAAGCGACGCGAAAGCAATTGCTCAAGGCGTGCACGAGGGATTGAAGCGGGACGAAACTGTGGGACTCAACAGCGCTACGAAGGAAAAGTTAACCCAGCTCCCGGGCATCAATGATGACCGCGCGGACAAGATCGTTGCGGGACGTCCTTACAAAACTACACATGAACTGGTGACACGCCACATCGTTTCGGAAGAGGAATATGGGCAAATCAAGAGCCGAGTAACCGTGCAATAAAGCACGCGCTCAATTTGCCTGCAGATGCTGCAATCCGTTTTTCGCAGGAGGCCCGGCCGTGAAGGCACTCAGGCAACGCATTCACTTCTCCGATCACCTTCGTTCCCTTACTTCCAGGAACGCTACGCTCCGGGATACCACCTTCGGATTCGTAGCTTGTGCGGCTGCAGCCGGCGTGATTACCGCCTTTCTGCGTCGCAGCTCGGGAGTAGAGTCTCTGCCGCTCCTGTTCCTGGTCATTGTCGCTGTGGTGGCGCATCGCTTCGGAACTTCGGGCGCGATCGTCGGACTGGTCGCCGGCGGCATTGTCTTCGCAGAGTTCCTTTTCCCGCCGATTGGCGAACTGCGCATTGACGATGATCCGGCCAGAACCAACGTCGTCATGATGCTGCTGTTCGGAATGGCCGTCGCTTACTTTTATGGCGCAAACAAGAACAACGATGATGACCAGGACGGGGCTGCGGAATAGAAATTAGCGCTCGCGCAACTAGCGAGAAGATTGGTGGACCTGGTCGGGATCGAACCGACGACCTCTTCCATGCCATGGAAGCGCGCTCCCAGCTGCGCCACAGGCCCACACATGAGGTCAGCCCAGAAACGGGCTCACTCAATTCTCACCCACTGAGTGGGTATAGTCAAACCACATCCAGTACCGCACGCGATTTTACGATTCTGTGGAAACTTAGTATCCTGAATCACGGCATTCGGCATCTCAGTCGCCACTCAAAAGAAAATGAAGAACCCCCTCGTTCTCGTCGTGAGGTCTTTGCCCGCCCTGCTGTTCTGTTTGGCTTTCATGGCCGCCACCACTGCCGGCGCGCAGTCTGCTCAAGCGCCAGTCTCCTACGCCTCGGTAACTCAGCTGAACAGTGTGCTTGGCAACCTCGAACAGGCGAATCAAGCCGCGATTGCTAACCTTACCAAGCTCCGCGTCGATCGTTGGAAGACCGATGGCACCACCAAGCGGCAAGTACAAGGCGACGTGCAATCGCTGTTACGCAATCTGCAGGACGCACTGCCGGGCTTGATTAGGGATTTGCGCGCGGCACCGGAAGATTTGGCGCTGACTTTCAAGGTCTATCACAACCTGGATGCCCTGCATGATGTTCTGCGTTCGGTTGCAGAGACTGCCGGAGCTTTTGCACCCAAAGAAGAATTTCAGCCGCTGGCCAACGATGCCAACGCCTTCGATACCGTCCGACGCTCACTGGCCGACCGGGTCCAGAATCTGGCTGCAGCAAAAGAAGCTGAGCTAGGCCGACTTCGGACTCAATTGCAGGCCGCCCAGGCAGCCGCGGCGGCTGCTCCTCCCAAGAAAATCGTCATAGACGACACCGAGCCGGCCAAGAAAGCAACTACCACTAAGAAAAAGAAACCAGCCCCGAAGCCGACGACTCCAGCCCCGGCCCAAGGCGATCAGGCCACTCAACCTCCTTCGCCAAAGCAGTAGCGAGCCCGGTTACTAGTCACCAAGTAGCATCGATCGGCACGGGCACGCTCCCAAGTCTCTGAAAATCAACTATTTATTCTGGGAACATACGTTCAGGCCGCAGTGTCTATGTATCCAGCGGAAAGGAATCGTGGTTCTGGACTTTAGTGGTCGGGCCCGGGTGCAGTTTTGTTGCAGGATTTGCGCAGTGACAATCCTATAATAGGGGTGACGCCATGAAGGCAATGGCGGGAGTTGCCACCTTGGGAGATTTGGCAAGCGCAATTGGGGTTCGGGCCCAGGAAGCCGCCATTGTCGCCGAACTGAAGGCCGGTTCCGAAGAGGCTTATGCCTGGCTGATCGGTGAGTTTCATCAACCGATATACAGCCTGGTGTATCGCATGGTCTCTGATCCGGCTGACGCGGCCGACACAACGCAGGAAGTCTTCCTCAAAGTGTTTCGCGGGATGAAACACTTCCACGGCGAGTCCAGTCTTAAAACATGGATGTACCGCATCGCGCTGCACGAGGCGTCGAACCGGAAGCGCTGGTGGTTCCGCCACAAGGCGCGCGAGATGTCGATGGAGCCGCCGGAGAACGAGAACCAGGAGTTTGGGTTCTCCAACAAGGAACCGTTCGTGGATCACGGTGAGTCACCGCTCGAGCAATTCGCCCATACCGAGATCCAGCACCGGGTGGAAGAAGAGCTTCGAAAGGTGCCGGAGCCTTATCGCACAACGGTCATCCTGCGCGACATCGAGGACATGTCGTACGAAGAGATCGCGGAAATTACGGAAGTCTCCTTAGGAACAGTAAAGTCACGATTGACGCGTGGAAGAGAAGCCCTGAAACAGCGGCTGATTCCGTTCATCCGGGAATGCGGTTCCGAGCTCGGCCTGAAGGCGCCGGAACCAGAAAGACGGCCGGTTGTCGGCACCCGGGAAGTCGAGGTGGCATCATGAACTGCGCGCAGGTCAAATCGTTGTTCTCTCCGTACCTTGATGGTGCGGTTACAGGTTCGCAGATGCGCGCCATCGGCGAACATCTGCAGACTTGTGTCGGTTGTAGCCGTGAATATCACCTGCTCGCCGGAACACAGCACATTCTGGCGAGTCTCGGCAGCAAGAAGGCGCCGTCCGATCTGGCTTTGAAGTTGCGCCTCGCGATCTCGCATGAAGTCGCCGCTGCGCGCCATTCCTGGTTCGAAGGCTGGAGCGTTCGCATAGAAAATGCGATTCAGGCCTTTATGGTCCCCGCCACCGTCGGCCTGGTTTCAGCGATAGTGATTTTCGGAGTGCTCATGGGTGTGTTCGGTGTACCCAGTTTGGACGCCATGAGCCATAACGATGTTCCGCTAATGCTTTATACCGAACCAGAAATGCTGCCCCCGGATATGCAGCCGACCGCCTACGGCACGACCGTAGGAAACGTTTCGGACGACTCGCTCGTCATCGAAGCCTATATCGGTGCCGACGGCCGGATTCAGGACTACCGCATCCTGTCCGATTCGACGGAAGTTCATGACTTGCCACCGCAGATCAAGAACATGCTGATTTTCGCCAAGTTCCGCCCCGCAACAGCGCTTGGGCGAACCACCACCGGGCGAGCCGTGTTGTCGTTCTCGAAAATCAGCGTTAAGGGGTAAGAGCCGGGTTTTAGGCTGCCCGGTCGGTCTTCCACTTTCAGCACAATGCGGCCGTGCTGAGATTAGCTTGGCGCCTCGAATCTGGCACCTCGTTATGTTTGACCCTCCTGTCTGAAGCCCTTAAACTTACTATTTAGCACTTCCATCCCACCCAGCCTTGCAGGAGGTTCCCCTGGGTTTCTGTTTTCGAACATCGCTGTTTGCGGTCTTGTTTGCCTTGATCGTGCCTATTTCGGCGTCCGCAGAAACGACCAAGGTTTCCCTCGACAACAGCGAGACGCTTTTTACCGTACTCACCGCGCTAAATGCCTGCGGCTACGATCAGGAACTGGATGCGTCGGAGCCGGTGCGTCGGGAGATTCGCTCGGAAGTTGCGAAGGAGATTTCATCCTCCGAACAAACAGCCGCGGCGACGCGTGAAGTTTGCGGGTTTTACCAGGAACGCCAGTCGCAGGACGCCTCCCGCGATCTTTCGCAGTATGTTTCGCTCGGGCTCATCCTCGGCGATCCCCCGAACTTCACCCCCAAGGTAAAAGAAAACGAGATTCCTCCGGACGCGACGCGCTTGATCGGTATCGCTCCCCTGTTGGCAAAATTTTACGAGGCGGCGCACCTGCAACAGATATGGAGTCAACACCGCGCCCAGTATGAAGCGCTGATCAACCGGTACCATCAGCCGCTGTCGAAGATGATGTTCGACACCGACATCTATCTGCGGCTGCCCAGTTCCGGCTACCTGGGACGGCAGTTCATTGTTTATCTCGACCCGATGGGGGCTCCCAGCCAGATCAACGCGCGTGTCTACGGAACGGATTACTACGTCGTGTTATCGCCGGTGGGTTCCAACCTGAAGATGGATCAGATTCGGCACACCTATCTCCACTATGTGCTCGATCCACTTGCGATGAAGCGGCCAGACGCAATGGAGCGCCTTACCCCGCTGCTCGATGCCGTCCGCACCGCTCCCATGGATCAGACCTACAAAGATGACATCGCTTTGTTAGTAACCGAATGTCTCATTCGCGCCGTGGAGGCACGCACTTACGGCGGCGGCAAAGGTATCGAGCCACAGCGTCAGGGACTGGTCGATAAATCCATGCAGCAGGGATTCATTCTGACCGCGTATTTCTATGACGCGTTGGCCAAATTCGAAAAGGGCCCAACGGGCTTCAAAGATACCTATAGCGAACTGCTGAATGGCATCGACGTACGCACCGAACGGAAGCGCGCCAACAACATTGCTTTTGCCGATGCTGCCTCTCCGGAGGTTCTCTTCCTGGCGCCGCGACGCAGTTCCGGCAATCTGTTGGGAACTGCTGAAAACCGGCTCTCGGCTGGCGACCCGCAAGGCGCGCAGAAGTTAGCCCAGCAGGCGCTCGACGAACAGAATGGTGATCCCGGCCGTGCTCTTTTCATCCTCGCGCAGGTCGCCACCATGAACCGGGACATGAGCGGGGCGCGAACCTACTTCCAACAGGCGTTGGGAGTGGCCAAGGAGCCGACGGTGGTTGCGTGGTCCCACATTTACCTGGGAAGGATTTTCGACCTGCAGGAAAACCGGGATGCGGCAGTCGATGAATACCGCGCCGCGTTGGCGGCGTCGAACGCGTTGCCCGAGGCCAAGGCGGCGGCAGAAAAGGGCCTGCAGCAGCCGTACGAGCCTCCGCATCGTCCTCAGGCTGAACAGTGAGCGTGGAAACGAGATTAGCAAGTCGCTGCCGACCGAAGTCGCAGCGTAAGGAGAAGCAATGAAGCGATTAGCAATTCTCTGCGCAGTTTTGGTAACCGCCTCGATGGCTATCGCGCAGGCTAGCGGAAACCAGTCTCAGCCTGCACCCGCAGGACAGTCAGGCGCCGCCACATCGCAGGCTCAGGGACAGGCCGGAGCCGCAGCCGCACCGGCGAAGCACCCACCGCAGGCAAAAACGCAACCGGAGTTCGATGCCTACAAGACTGCCTCCGTGCTTACTGACCCTGCTGCCATGGAAAAAGCCGCGGATGATTTTGCTGCCAAGTTCCCGGACAGCGAATTGCGCGTCCTGCTGTACAAGAGCGCAACCCGCCTGTATCAGAACTCCAACAATGCAGACAAGATGATGGACATGGCTCACAAAGCCCTGGCGATTTCGCCTGACGATCCGGAATCGCTGATCGCGGTCGCCGAAGTGCTGACCGAGCGCACCCGCGACACGGACCTTGATAAGGACCAGAAGCTTGGCGAGGCGAAAGACGATGTCGAGAAGGCGCTCAAGTCCATCGATACCGATGTGCCCGCCGGAGTGCCTCCGGACAAGGTCGAGATGTATAAGAACCTGGTGCGATCGAACGCGTACTCCATTCTCGGCACCCTCGAGTTCAACAAGAACAGCTATCCTGCCGCCGAAGCTGCCTTCCGCAAGTCGATCGAGACGTTTCCGCAACAGCCGGATCCGATCACAGTCTTGCGCTTGGCCATTGCTCTCGACAAGCAGGATAAATATGCCGATGCTCTGAACTATGCCAACCAGGCCGTGCAGCTAACTCCGGAAGGAAGCAACGCGGGAACGCTGGCGCGTCGAGAACGCGATCGGCTCATGGCGTTGAACAATAAACCTGCTGCACCGGCTGCCGGCGCGGGCACTCCGGCGCCGAACACAACCACTCCACCAAAACAATAACCGGTGGAGACCTACGGCCAAGCCGATCGCATATGAAGTCAGGAGACATTGCGGAGCTGGAACAAACGATCGGCTTTCACTTCCCGCGTGTTGAACTGATTCAGCAGGCGCTGACTCACAGTTCTCAGGCGCGGGAACTCGAGAGTTTGCAGGCCGCCGGATCGCTCTCCCGCGTCGGTGACAACGAACAACTGGAGTTTCTCGGTGATGCCGTGCTGGGGTTGGTGACCAGCCAGGAGCTGTTTCAGCGCTTTCCAGGATTTCGCGAGGGCGAGTTATCCAAACTGCGGGCTCACCTGGTGAGCGAGAGACATCTCATTCGCGTCGCCCGCGAACTGGATCTCGGCAAATATCTTCGCCTCGGCCGTGGAGAAGAAAAGAGCGGTGGCCGAGCCAAGCCCGCCTTGCTGGTGGACGCGCTGGAGGCAATTCTCGCCGCTATGTATCTTGAAGGTGGCCTTGAAGTAGCTCGGGCCTTCATTTTGCAGCGCGTGGTCGGTCCCGAGCTCACGCAAATGGCGCTCGAGGGCGGCGCTGGGCTGCCGATTACCGACTTCAAATCGGCCCTTCAGGAACAACTGCAAGCCAAGGGCTGCCCTCAGCCGTCTTACGTTCTCATAGGCGAAGCCGGGCCAGAGCACAGTAAAACATTCACAGTGGAAGTGCGTCTGCAGATGCCGGGTATCGCTTCGGGACGCGAGATCGTGGGCCGCGCCACGGGTTCGACGAAGAAGAAAGCGGAACAGGACGCAGCGCGGCAGGCTCTACTACACTTAACTCCAAGCGCAGCTGAGCCGAGTCAGCCGGCATCTAAAGGGAAGTAACTGTGTCCAGTGCTGAGCCAATTGCCGTCGAACAGAAGCCGCCCGATACGGTGGCAGCACCACCCACCCCACCGGCCAAACAGGAAGATGCTCATGCCGGGTGGGTCGCTTCGATGCAGTCGCTGCTGGCGACCGTTGTGATTGCGGTCTTTGTCATTACCTTCGCCGTGCAAGCGTTCCAGATCCCGTCCGAGTCGATGGAAAATACGCTGCTCATCGGCGATTACCTTCTCGTCAACAAGCTCTGTTACGGATCAGGGTCTGCCGCCGGCAATACCCTTTTGCCTTACCAAAAGATTAAACGTGGCGACATCGTTGTGTTCCACTACCCGGTCAATCCCTCACAGCATTTCGTAAAACGCGTGATCGGGCTTCCGGGAGATCACGTCCGGCTGGTCAACCGGCAGGTGTGGGTAAACGGGCTGCCTCTGAAAGAGAAATACGTGATCTACAATTCGCCGGTACATGACGTGTACAGAGACGATTTCCCGCAGGTGGACTACGCTGCGCCCGGCGAAGAAGGCTTCTGGTTCAAGCAACTGAAGGAAGTTGTGAAGGGCGGTGAATTAATCGTCCCCGAGGGGCACTACTTCGTGATGGGCGATAACCGCGATGAAAGTCTCGACAGCCGCTACTGGGGATTCGTTCCGCGCGAGAACATTGTCGGAACCCCCTTGCTGATTTACTGGTCCATTCGCAGTGCCGATGATGGCATGCCCGGGCCGGTCACGCCCGGTGATAAACTTACACACTTTTTGTATGGGGTGACTCACCTGTTCCAGATCACGCGCTGGGACCGCACGTTCCGGCTCGTACATTAGTCCAACCTCCGAAATCGAAAGAGCGCCCGTGCCTAAAAAACAAGAGAAACCAGAAAAACAGCGCGAAACCACTGTTGAGTTTCTTGCCTCGCTGGCCTCGGTGCTGGTGACCGGATTGTTCATCATCACCTTCATCGTCCAGGCATTCGAGATCCCCTCCAGCTCGATGGAGAAGACGTTGCTTGTCGGCGATCACGTATTCGTGAACCGAATTCAGTTCTCGCCCCGGACACCGTGGATCGGCCCCATCGTTCACTATCGCCATATCCAGCGAGGCGACATCATCGTTTTTCTGTCGCCCGCCGAACCAGGTCTTTACGTCGTGAAGCGCATCATCGGCACTCCCGGTGATCGCATCCACCTCCGCGATGGCGCTGTCTACCGCAACGGGCAGAAGCTCGACGAACCTTATGTCATCCATCAAGGTTCGGACCAGGGCACCAGCGACGAGATGGTGCTGAAAAGTGATCCCTACCGCGACAACTTCCCCGCCATTTCTCCCGAGGACGCCAGTACCCCGCCGACTCCCGACTGGGCCGCGACCGTTCGCCAGTATGTGCAGGGTGAAGACATCGTCGTTCCATCCGACAGCTATTTCGCAATGGGCGATAATCGCGATGTGAGCTACGACAGCCGTTATTGGGGGTTCATTCCCCAGGACAACGTCATCGGCCGCCCATTGTTTGTCTACTGGTCGTTTGACACGCCTCGAGATCAGTACAAAAAGACCGGAGTCGAGGATCGCCTCGCCTTTGTCGGTCACGTCGTGCTGCACTTTTTTGATCAGACCCGCTGGAGAAGGACTCTTAAGGTGGTGCGGTGAGCCGGTTTGGCAGAAAACGATGGGCCGTCCTGCTCGTGATGGTGATTGCCATTCTGTTTGTGCTGAGGCCCGGCGCGAACGGCCTGCGAAAGCGCATCGTGACCGCGATCAGCCTCGCCGTGGGACGCAGAGTAGACGTGCAGTGGGTGAAACTCCGGCTCTTGCCGCAGCCCGGTTTTGACCTCGAGAATTTCGTCGTTTACGACGACCCCGCCTTCAGTGCCGAGCCGATGCTGCAGGCTTCCGAGGTCACAGCCACCCTGCGGCTTCGATCGCTGGTGCGCGGCAGAATCGAAATCGGACGTCTGACTCTGAAAGAGCCCAGCTTCAACCTGGTTCGCAATGATGCCGGACGTTGGAATGTCGCTTCGCTCGTGGAGCGCGCTGCTCGCACGCCTGCCGCTCCTACGTCGGCTGCCAAAGGCGACCTCCATCCCGTGTTTCCCTACATCGAGGGCGATACGGCTCGCATTAATTTTCGGATTGGTGCGGAGAAGAAGTCGTATGCCCTTACGGATGCCGAGTTCGCCCTTTGGCTGGAGTCGCCGAACCAGTGGGGTATGCGGATGCGCGCCGTTCCCGTGCGCACCGATTTCAACCTGACCGACACGGGAATTCTATCCGTCAATGGCACCTGGCTTCGTTCCACCAATCTGCAGCAGACCCCGATGAAGATGACGGTCCAATGGACGCGCGGTCAGCTTGGCCAGGTAACAAAATTGTTCTATGGCACCGACAAGGGCTGGCGGGGCGAACTGACGCTGACCACGGTCTTCGCCGGAACGCCTGCCAATTTGCAGGTCAACACCCAGGCTGCGGTGCAGGACTTCCGCCGGTTCGACATCGTGCCGTCCGAGTCGCTTCGCCTGTCTACTTCCTGCAATGCGACGTACTCATCGCCGGAACACGTCATCTCACAGATCCTGTGCGTTGCGCCCGTCGGTCAAGGTATGCTCAGTGCGCAAGGCAGCATCAGCGCCCCCACCGGGCCGCGCAGTTATGACCTCAATTTCTCGGCCAGAGATGTTCCCATTCAGGCCATTGCCGCTCTGGCGAGACGAGCGAAAAAGGATCTTCCTCAGGATCTGAGCGCATCCGGTACCCTCGACGGAGACTTCTCAATCCAAACCTCTGCAGAAACAAAATCACTGCAGCTCAATGGGACAGGCGAGGCCACTGCCTTTCACTTGATTTCACAGGCGACCAGCACGGAACTCGATCTGGGCACAGTTCCTTTCGAATGGGCCGCCAATGCCGCCGAGAAGAACTCAAACGCAAAGCAAAAGCGAGACTCTGACGATACCGTCGCTTCCATCGGGCCTTTCAGTGTGAAACTGGGCAAAGGGCACATCGTCAACGTTCGCGGCACGCTTGGCCGATCCGCCTATCGCGTTTCGATGACGGGCGATGCCGAGGTCAAGCGCCTGTTGCAAGCGGCGCAAACGATCGGTATCCACGCGCCTCAACCCGTTGCCGACGGGAACGCGCGACTCAGCCTCCAAATCGCGGGGTCGTGGTCCGGGTTTGCCGCGCCGGAAGTTACGGGAACCGCCGACCTCAGCGATGTGCGCGCCGAAACTCGAAGCTTGAATGGACCTGTCGAGATCGCTTCGGCAAGCGTAGCCCTGAGCGATACGGGCGTTCGCGTATCGAAACTGCACGCCAGCGGAGGCGGAACAAGCTGGACCGGTTCATTGTCTTTTCCACGCCGTTGTCAGTCGCTATCCACCTGTCCGGTTGACTTCGACCTGCAGGCAGATACTGTCGCCTTTGAGGAACTTCACGCCTGGCTCACTCCCCAATCTCGAAAACGTCCTTGGTATCGCTTCCTGTCGCCGTCGACTCCCGCGGGCCCTCCGATTCTGCTCTCGGTGAACGCCACAGGAAAATTGCAGACTGGCCATTTACTTGTTCATGGAGTTAAGGCGGCGAACGTTAGCACCAGGCTTGAGGTGCGAGACGGGAAGCTGAACCTGTCTGAAGTCAGGGCAGAACTACTGGGCGGAACCCACGATGGAAGCTGGCAAGCAGATCTGAGCGCGACGCCCCCGACCTACTCCGGGTCGGGATCATTTGAAAAGATTGTTCTCGACCAGGTCTCCGAGGCCATGCACGACGGCTGGGTTACCGGGACAGGCCAAGCCAGCTACGAATTCGCCACGCACGGAAGTGATATCGACGCATTGCTTGCCAACGCCGCCCTTCGCCTCGATTTCGACGCGCGGAGCGGACAACTGCCGCACATACGGCTGGCAGAAGGCGGCGCTCCCCTACACATCAACCGCTTCACCGGTCGCCTCACCTTTCAGGATGGTAGCTTCCATATCGAACGCGCCCGGTTAGAAACTCCTTCCGGAAACT
>JBPYEW010000085.1:0-18207 GCA_051984555.1 Terriglobales bacterium
CCTGCACGTTCTTCAACATCACGCGCTTGCTGCCCTTCTGCTGGACTACCCGATCATCATTCGGCAGGTTGTAGGCGGCTGTCTGAACGCCGTGCGCTCCGTCACCGGCACTGATGATCTGGTCGACGACGCGAATCGGAGCTGCGGCGCCGAGTTTCGCATTACGGTATTGCGGATCGATCGGAAGATTGTCTTCCAATTCCTGCAGGTGCTTGGTGAAGGCCTGAAGCTTGGCGCTTTCCTTATCGTCGCGCAGACCGACGTATGCCTCGAACGCGGCTTTATATCCGAAGAGTTCGTCGTTATAGACCTCGTACGGTCCTATGGTGATGTCGAGCGGAGCATCCAAATCCATCCATGCCATGTCGCTTTCGTAGTAATCGTTCGAAAGGAAGGCGTCGGCACGACTGGTCAGGAACTTCTTTAGAGAATCGTTATCCGTGAGATTAGCGGCCTCTCGCAGGAGCGACGCAGCTCGGGTGAGATCATCTTTGTATTCTTCGTTGTAAGGAACATTCGTAAGGTCATCCCGGTCTTTGCTGTCTTTGCCTCCATTGGCGGCTTTCCAGCGGATGACGGTGAAGAAGCTTTTTGCCTGCTCTTGTTCTTGCGGGCTGAGCGTTGCCACCCAGCGATCGAAATCCTCCTTGCTCATGTTCTCCGGATAGAAATTGGCGCCAAGTGGTTTTCGTGCAGGTACGCCGGGCAGGAAAGCTTTGAACGCATCGATATCGGACCACGGGCCTTTGTTGATCCAGAAGTAGTGCAACCGTGCCTGGCCGAGAGGGGAACGGTCCTTCTGGAGCTTCTGGTAAAGGTCATTGTCGCCGCTCCAATACTGTTTCATGAACAAGTCGTCAACAATGCGCGCCGCTTGTACCAGCTTCGCGAGCGCCTGCCGGTCGCCCTGGGATAGTTTGGAAACGTCCACCCGCATCGGAGTAGGAGCGAAGCGCGTGGCCATCTGCTCCAGTTGAGCCTGGCCGGGGATGGATGATTTCTGTCCAGTAGCAACGATGGGCAAGCCGGCTAGCATCATCATTAGAGTGGCAACGAGATAAAGGTCTTTCACTTGACCTCCCGCGAGTCCGAAGAAGCTCAATGATACCAGCCACATGCTGGTTGATTGACCTTGCGAGGGAGTAGAATCGAAAGACAGTCTCAAACCCAATGCTTCAGGCTTGGAAAGCTCTACCCGCAACGGACGGGTGGTTTAGCGAGGGACTTTTTAGTCGCCATGAAAAAGTTTTTCTTATTGCTGTCGATTTGCTTTCTCCTTGCGATGCCGGTGGGCTTAAACGCCGACTCTATCGTCGAGGAGATCATTGCCCGGGTTAACAACCAGATCATTACGCGCTCGGAGTTCCAGAAGGAGCGGGACCAGCTCAAGCAAGAGGTCCAGCAGCAGGATCCGTCGAATGCGAATCGTCTCTATGCTGAGCGGGAACGAGATGTTCTGCGCGGACTGATCGATCAGAACTTGTTGCTCGATAAGGGCAAGGACATGGGCATCACGGCCGATACAGACTTGATCAAACGGCTCGACGAGATTCGCAAGCAGATGAACCTGGAGTCTATCGAGGACGTTGGCAAGGCGGCTGAACAGCAAGGCGTGTCGTTCGAGGATTTCAAGCAGAACCTGCGCAACCAGATCATCACGCAGAAGGTGATTGGCGAAGAAGTCGGCCAACATATCGGCCAGCCCACCAAAGACGAAGAGCAAAAATTCTACGAAGAGCACAAGAGCGAGATGAAGCAGCCCGAGCAAATCCGGCTGAGCGAAATTCTCGTGTCCGTGCAGAAGCCGGCGGCAAACGGTAAGGAAGCGGCCGATCCGACCCCGCAGGAACTCGCTGCCGCCGAAGCCAAGGCGAAGGATTTGCTTCAGCAGATCAAAGGTGGCGCCAGTTTCGAGGACATCGCCAAAAAGAACTCAGACGATACGTCTGCGGCACAAGGTGGCGACCTGGGCCTCTTCCACAAGGACGGAACTCTTCATGAACTCGAAACCACGCTCTTCGCGATGAAGACGGGAGATGTTTCCGACGTGATTCGCACGCGCCAGGGCTTTGTGATTTTGAAAGTTACCGACCACGTCTCGTCCGGCACCCCGAGTCTCAAGGAAGTCGAACCAAGAGTCCAGGAAGCGATTTACATGGATAAGCTTCAGCCTGCGCTGCGCGAGTACCTCACGAAGTTGCGAGAGGAAGCCTTCATCTACGTGAAGCCGGGCTACATCGACACGGGCGCAAGCGCAAAACAAACCGGCCCGATCGAGACCAACATCAGGGAAGCGTCCGCCAAAAACCTTAAAAAGAAGAAGAAGTTCGGGGTGTTTTAGTTTAATCTGAGCGCAACTGGGCAGCCTGCAACTGCCTGGTTGCGGCCCAGCTACACCCGTCTATCATGAAGGATTTTTACGTCTCCGACGCCCCCCGTTTTGAAAACAAGGTCATCACGTCCAGCTTCGTGGTAGCAAACAAGCAGGTCAAACCCAAAAAGTCGGGCGAGCCCTATCTTGCGCTGACGCTAGCCGACCGTTCCGGCCAGATCGAAGCCAAGATGTGGGACAACGTCGATGACGCGCTGAACGCCTTCGAGCAAGAACAGTTCATCAAGGTGAAGGGGCTGATCAACAAGTACAACCAGCGCTTTCAACTGACGATTCACAAACTGCGGCGAATGGAAGAGGCGGAGGTTGACTTCACCGATTACCTGCCGAAGACAACCAAGGACATTGACGAGCTGTGGCGCACGCTGTGCGAATTCATCGATAGCTTCCAAAACGCGCAACTGAAGACATTGGTTCAGGCGTTCATCGCCGACCCGGAAATCGCAGCCGCGTACCGTGCAGCACCGGCGGCAAAAACACTCCATCATGCGTATATCGGTGGACTGCTCGATCACGTGGTGTCGCTGTTCCGATCCTGCGATTTGATTTGCCGCAATTATCCGCAGGTTAATCGCGATCTATTGCTGACGGGCGCGTTCCTGCACGACATCGGCAAGATTCACGAACTGACTTACAACCGAGCTTTCTCGTATTCGACGCGCGGCCAATTGCTGGGACACATGATCATCGAGCTGGAGATGCTGCAGCAGAAGGTCAAGCACATCCCCGATTTTTCGCCTGAGCTTAAGACGCTGATCGAGCACCTCATCATCAGCCATCATGGTGAGTATGAGTTCGGCTCTCCCAAGCTCCCCATGTTTCCTGAAGCGCTGATGCTGCATTATCTCGACGATCTCGATTCGAAAATGGAGAGCATGCGGGCCCATTTCGAGCGGGAAGCGGGACAGGAGAGTCCATGGACCGGTTACAACGGCTCTCTGGGACGGCCACTCTTAAACAGCGCAAAATTTATTTCGGGAACTCCGAGTGCCCCGGCGGTTCCCGCTGAAACCACCTCCGCGTCTGCCATCGGCAACGAAACTCCGGTCCTCCCAGGCCTTGCTCCAGATGACAACCATCACGAGGCTGCCGCAGCCGCGGCGGGTCCCACAGTGGTACCTTCCAAGAATCCTTAGCGAATATACCTGCAAGACATTTCAGGAACTCAGGTAGACTGAAAGTACCCTGGCCGACAGTCATTTGCGCCGAAACTTAGTGTCTGATAAATCAGTGAGTTGGAGGCCGGTCATGCGTTCGCGTTTCCTCGCTCTTTTCGTATCTCTTCTGCTGTCTTTCGCTTTGATAGCGTGCAGCAGTAAATCTCCAGATAACACCAATGCCAGCGCCAGTTCTCCCGCTGCTGGCACTGACAATGCCAACGAAAAATCCGCCGACGGGAAAACCAGCAAGTCGGACAAGTCCAAGCCGGAAGCAAAGGTCGCCACGGTCATCCCGGCCGGAACTGTGATCACGGTGCGACTAGGCAATGCCGTCGGGTCGAAGATCAGTACGCCCGGGCAGAGCTTTAGCGCCACGTTGGCTCAGCCCATCGAACTGGAAGGCAAACAGGTCGTTCCTTCAGGCGCGAGTGCCAGTGGGACCGTAGTCGACGCCAAGCCTTTGGGCAAGTTCAAGGGCGGTGCCCTGCTGAAGATCAAACTTGATTCGATCAACATCAACGGTGCCGACCAGCAGGTTGCGACCTCTTCCATTACTCGGACCGAAAAAGGTAAAGGGAAGAGAACGGCTGTGATGGCCGGAGGTGGCGCCGGGCTCGGGGCTTTGATTGGCGGTCTGGCGGGCGGTGGCAAAGGCGCACTCATTGGCGCAGCCGCCGGTGGCGGAGCTGGGACTGCGGGAGCGGCCTTCACGGGCAACAAGGAGATCGTGTTGCCGGCAGAATCGGCCGTCAGTTTCCGCTTGGAGCAGCCGCTGGAAGTGAAATAGTCAGAACGGAGTTCATTTCGGATGGGGCACGGCAGTTCATCGTGCCCCGTTTGCTTTTTTGGAACTGCGTCACTGGTTTATATCGCTCCGGAGTTCTTGACCAGAGATGGATGGGAGCGTACATTGGCCGCGAATCCAACCGGGGGTGCCTATGCTCAAAGGCTTTAAGCAATTCATTCTGCGCGGCAACGTGGTGGATATGGCGGTCGGTGTTGTGATTGGCGCGGCGTTTGCTGGGGTAGTGGGGGCATTCACAAAGGACCTCCTCACACCGCTCATCGCGGCTCTTGTTGGCAAACCTGATTTCTCGGCCATCACGTTCACGGTCAACGGCAGCGTCTTTGCAGTGGGAGACTTCATCAATGCGCTTCTTGCTTTCCTGCTGGTCGCGGCCGCTGTCTACTTCTTTGTGGTCACGCCAATCAATGCGCTGGTTTCGCGCATGAGAAAGGCTCCGGCTCCCGCGGACCCCACGACGAAGAAGTGTTCCGAGTGCTTGAGCGAGATCCCGATCGATGCGCGGCGGTGTGCCTTCTGTGCGCAGCCGGTTGGGAAAGCCGTTGCGGCGGACTAGTCAGCACCGGCGCGTAACACTCACCCGGTAACGGCAAAATCTGGTCGAGACAGGCAAGATCCGTCTCTATACGCGACTGCTGTAACATCGCAGCAGCATGATCTCTTGTCGTTACGTCGGCCCGACTGTCGTTCTCATAGCGATTTCGTGTCTGGCGACAGCACAGGCCGTATCGTCATCCCGAAGATCGCAAGCCACTACCCACGCCAAATCCGCGGCAACCCTGGGAACCTTTGCGGACAACGTGTATCGCAATCGCTTCTTTGGATTTTCCTATCAGGTCCCATTTGGCTGGGTAGATCGTAGCGAGGACATGCGACAGCAGAGCCGCGGCGGCGCTTCAGACAACGCCGATCTTCAATCAGTTCTTCTCCTGTCGGCTTTCGAGCGACCGCCGGAGGCGAGCGGCGACACCGTCAACTCGTCTGTTCTGATTGCGGCAGAGAGCCTGTCAACTTATCCGGGACTGAAGGACCCGTCACAGTATTTCGGGCCGATGGGCGAAGTCACAAGCGCAAAGGGGTTTAAGGTTGTGAACGAACCCTACGACGTACAGGCCGGAGGCAGACACATGGTTCGCGCCGATTACAGCAAAGAAGTCGGCAAGACGAAGATGTGTCAATCAACCCTGGTGACCCTAGCCAAGGGATATGTGATTTCGTTCAGCTTTGTTGGAGGAAGCGAGGATGAGGTTGAGGAGTGGGTCGGTCACTTAGCTTGGTCGACCACGCGCAGTCCCGCAGAGCACCAGCCGAAGCCTACGAATTGAAGCGGACTGAACCCGCATTCTCCCAACCGCGAAAACCCCGGCGGCTGACGCCCGTAAGCTTCGGGTAGCAAGTCATTTACCCCTACGGTTCCGGCTCGATAAAAGACCCTTCGTGTGGTACAATCTTTATAGCTCTGGATACCTCTAAGTACATCTGATTTCAATAGTTTGAGGCGTCCTCGGCTTTCCCGGGAAGCATCCAGCCGAAAGCTTGTATCGGGCATTCTCCACGGAGCTCAATGGCCAGTAAAGAAACGCTCAGCACACCCGCGACTGCGGAAACGAAATCGAAGAATGGGAAGACTCCGGTTGCAAATGGCAACGGAGATTACACTGCCGATTCCATCAAGGTTCTCGGCGGGATGGAAGCCGTTCGCAAACGTCCAGCTATGTACATCGGCTCGACCGGCGAGATGGGCCTTCATCATCTCGTGTACGAAGTGGTGGACAACTCCGTGGATGAAGCGCTTGCGGGGTTTGCAGACAAGATTGAAGTCACCATTCACATCGACAACTCAATCACTGTCGTGGATAACGGTCGTGGGATCCCCGTCGATCCCATGGATATCGATGGGGAAAAAGTTCCAGCCGCCCAGGTCGTCATGACGAAGCTGCATGCCGGCGGCAAGTTCGATTCATCTACTTACAAAGTTTCCGGCGGACTGCATGGCGTCGGCGTGTCATGCGTCAATGCCCTGAGCGAAGACTTAAATCTTGAGATCTGGCGTGACGGTTTTACCTGGGAGCAGACCTACTCCAAAGGCGATCCGACCAGCAAGCTGAAGAAAGCGGGCGCCAGCAAGAAACGCGGAACCAAGGTCCACTTCGTCCCGGATAAGACGATCTTCACTGTTACCGAGTACAACTTCGATACGCTGGCCCAGCGTCTCCGTGAACTGGCGTTCCTGAACAAAGGCCTGCTCATCACTTTGACGGATGAGCGCACCACCGATCCCAAGACGGGCGAGCCGAAGACCGGCGAATTCAAGTACAACGGCGGTATCGCCGAGTTCATCAAGCACCTGAATCGCGGCAAACAGACTCTTCACGATAAGCCGATCTACATGGAAGCCGACAAGGACCAGGTACACATCGAGATCGGCATGCAGTACAACGACGGTTATTCGGAGACCGTGTTCAGCTTCGCGAACAATATCAACACGGTTGACGGTGGAACACACCTCTCCGGATTCCGCACGGCTCTGACTCGCACCATCAACTATGCCGGGCAGCAGCTTGCCTTGTTCAAAGACGTGAAAGAAAACCTTACGGGCGATGACGTCCGCGAAGGTCTGGTAGCGGTCGTCAGCGTGAAGCTGCCGCAACCCCAGTTTGAAGGCCAGACCAAGGGCAAGTTGAATTCTGACATTGCGGGTGTTGTGCAGGCTGTCGTAAATGAAAAGCTAGGCGCATTCTTCGAGCAGAACCCGACGGTTGCTCGCAAGATCATCAACAAGGCGATCGAAGCGGCGCGCGCGCGTGAGGCGGCCCGCAAGGCCCGCGACCTTACACGCCGCAAAGGCGCGCTCGACGGCGGTGGTCTGCCCGGCAAGTTGGCGGACTGCTCGGAGCGTCAGCCCGAGCGATGCGAGTTGTTCCTGGTCGAGGGCGAGTCCGCCGGTGGCACCGCAAAGCAAGGACGAGATCGTCGTTTCCAGGCCATTCTCCCGCTCAAGGGAAAAATTCTGAACGTGGAGAAGGCACGCTACGACAAGATGCTCGGACACGAAGAAATTCGCGCCATGATTACGGCGCTCGGCACTGGCATTGCGAAAGAGGACTTCGATCCGACCAAGCTGCGTTACGGCAAGATCATCCTCATGACCGACGCTGACGTGGACGGCAGCCACATCCGCACCCTGCTGCTCACGTTCTTCTTCCGTCACATGCAGGAACTGATCAAGCGTGGCAACGTATTCATCGCGCAGCCTCCGCTCTACGGCATCAAGAAAGGCAAATCGCACCAGTACATCAAGGACGACCGCGAGTTCGTCAAAGTCATGGTGAAGCGCGCGGCCGAAGGGTTGATCGTTCGTTACGGAGAAGGCGCCGCAAAACTCGAGGGCAGCAACCTGTCGAAGTTCATTACGGTCCTGAATGAATATCTTGTGTTCTTCGACAAAGTGGATAAGCGCGTTCGCAATGAGCGAGCGACCGAGCTTTTGCCGAAGCTGGACCTGTCAAAGCGTACGGATTTCGAGGGAGACAAGAAAACTCCTCCCAAGAAGGTTGAAAAGCTCGAGAAAGAGCTCAAACGGCTGCAAAAGGATGCTGCTTTCAAAACTGTCGAAATGCGGTTCGACGAAGAGCACAACCTTTGGGAAGTTGCATTCGTGAACTCGCAAGGCGCCGAGCATTGCATCAGTTGGGAACTGGCGTCCAGCGCGGAGTACCGGCAGATGACGGCCAAGTTCAAGCAGATTGAAGCTTACATGGAGCCGCCGTTCATCGTGGAAGTTGTGCCGAAAGGCTCTGCTTCTGGCAACGGCAACGCCGAGGAAGAACTCAGCGATGCCGAGCGGGAGGATCTCGAAAAGACCGCCAAGAAAACGACCAAGGCGCCGAAGTTGAAGAAGGAAGCGGAAGTCGTCGAGAAATCTACGCCGCGCGAATTGTTCGATTACGTTCTCGGCGAGGGAAAGAAAGACTTCAGCGTGCAGCGCTACAAAGGTCTCGGCGAAATGACGGCTGAGCAGCTCTGGGAGACGACCATGGATCCCGAGCGGCGGACGCTTCTCTCGGTGAAGCTCGAAGACATCGCGGAAACCGAGACCATCTTCACCACGCTGATGGGCGAAGATGTCGAAGCACGCCGCAAGTTCATCGAAGACAATGCATTGGACGTCAAAAACTTGGATATCTAGTCCTAGGTTCGCTTTTCGAACCGGGTCCAATGAGGCCCGGTTTCTTTTTTGCAGATTGAGTTTTGCGACAAGCAGGAATGGCTTCGGGCGGAGCACCTCTCGCCTGCCGCTTCTTGCCTGTCTATGACGCTCTGCTATACCTTCAAATTGTGGATACTCCTTGCTATCGCTGCGGCTCACCGGTAGCGCCCGGTAGTCCGTTTTGCAAGGACTGTGGCGCTCCGCAGATCCGCGTAGATTTAGGGGCATCCGAAGATGTGGAACAAGTCCCGCCGCAGCCGAGCATTCCACAGAAGATCGCGAGCGAGCCATCCATCCCGGTGCCGCCCACCTATGAGTCTGGTCCGCCTCCTGTTCGACTCCCCGCACCTGTTGTTGTTCGTTCGTCTCCCATTCAATGGCGGCGAGCGGTGCCAATCGTAGTCGTCGCAGCCGTCATAGAAGCAGTGTTCAGCTTCCTGGGGATCGGCATCGTGGTTGGCGGGTTCCTCTCGGTGTCGCTTTATCGGCGCCGCCATCCGGATCAAGTTGTCACAACCGGAATGGGGGCGCGGCTGGGCGCCGTCGCTGGAGGCCTTGCGTTTTTTATCGTGTCGGTTGCGACTTCCGTCGGCGTGCTGGTGTTCCATACCGGCAACCAATTCCGTGAAACCATGGTGCGATCCATTGATCAAGCGGCCGCTCGCAATCCCAACCCACAGACTCAGCAGATGCTCGAATATCTGCGCACGCCCGACGGCCTCGCGATGATGTTGGGTCTCGGCCTGTTGTTTACGCTGGTGTTCTACCTGCTTGTGTCTATGGTCGGCGGCATTGCTGCGGCAGGTTTCGGCGGCAAACGGCGTAGTTCGTGAACTGAAAACAGTAGTACCACTCCTCCTTGCCAGCGCTTTGTCGACCCGCGTATCATTCACGCTTCATGGCTACCAGACCAAATCAGCGCAGCGGAGTTCGCCTTCGGGAGAAGTCGCAACTGATGTCGGCCTCGGAGATCGAGCGCACACTCGTTCGCCTGGCCCACGAAATTATCGAGAAGAACAACGGGATAAAGAATTTGGGCCTCGTGGGTGTCCGTCGGCGCGGCGTTCCTTTGGCTCAACGCTTAGGAGCGATCGTCGAGCGCATCGAAAAAGAGCCAATTCCTGTTGGCACGCTGGACATCACCTTGTATCGTGACGATCTCTCTACCGTCGGTCCCAAACCGCTCGTGCAAAAAGGTGAATTGGGGTTTGACGTAGGCGGGAAGACCATCATTCTCTGCGACGACGTGCTTTACACGGGACGCACTTCCCGGGCGGCCATGGACGCGCTGTTTTCGCACGGACGGCCGAAGCTGGTGCAACTCTGTGTCCTCATCGATCGAGGACATCGTGAACTCCCGATTGAAGCTACTTATGTGGGGCGCAAGGTTCAGACCACCGCCTCCGAGATCATCGAAGTCAAGCTTCGCGAGATCGACAATGCTGAGAAAGTTCTGGTGGTAGAGCGCGAGTAGCTATCCCTGGTTTTTGGTTGCTGGTTGCCGGCCAGCAGCTTCGACTGACAACCAAAGCCCAACGACCCAATGGCAAACGCTGCGCGCGGTTCCCTACTTGGTATTGAGCACCTCACAACCGACGAGGTTGCGTCGATATTGAAAATGGCGCGGCGTATGAATCCGGAGAAGCCGCGACCAATCCTGCGCGGCAAACGGATCATCCTTCTCTTCTACGAGCCGTCCACCCGCACGCGCAGTTCCTTTGAAATTGCGGCCAAATCGCTAGGCGCCATGACGGTACTCGTCCAGGCGAGCGGATCGAGCATTGAGAAGGGCGAGTCGCTGCTCGACACGGGTTACACTCTGCGCGCCGTGGGGGCGGACGCCATTGTCATTCGCCATCCCAACGCCGGTGCGCCGCATCTGATGGCGTCCCACCTGGACATCCCGGTCATCAACGCCGGCGATGGCATGCATGAACATCCTTCCCAGGCGTTGCTCGACGCGTACACGATCTTGCGCCACAAGCGCTCATTCAAGGGCCTGCAGGTGGCAATCATTGGTGACATCTACCACAGCCGCGTGGCACGCTCGGCCTGTTTTCTGCTGAGCAAGTTTGGCGTGCGCGTAACATTATGCGGCCCGCCGGAGTTTGTTCCCGAAGTCGCGGCCACGCTCGCGCCCGGGATCCGCTTAACGCGGCACCTGGAAGATGCCATTCGCGGGGCTGACGTGATCATGCTTCTGCGCGTGCAAAAAGAACGGCTGGCAGGCAAGCAGATCAAACTGGAAGACTATATCGCGCGATATCAGATGACGGTGGGACGGCTGAAGCTTGCGAAACGTGATGCCATCGTCATGCACCCCGGTCCGATCATTCGCGGTCTTGAAGTCACGGGGGAAGTCGCCGACTCTGCGCAATCGGCCATCCTCAATGAGGTGCACAACGGAGTGCCGACCCGCATGGCGATTCTGGCCAGAGCCATCGGGATGAGGCGCTAGCAGTTGGACTCTGGGCGTTCTGAACAGAGTGAAGCGAAAGTATGACGAAGCAGAACAAATCCGAGTCTCTGCTGATTCGAGGCGGCCATCTTGTCGATCCGGCCAACCGTATCGATGCGCCCATGGACTTGCTGTTACAGCACGGGCGCGTCGCGGATGTTGCGCCTGCGGGGAAGATTCGTGGTGGCGCTGAGGAGAGGTTCGATGCTCGCGGCCTGATTGTCGCACCGGGGTTCATCGACCTGCATGTGCATTTGCGGGAGCCAGGCCAGAGTCACAAAGAAACCATTTCCAGCGGGACGCAAGCGGCTGCCGCGGGAGGATTTACTTCGGTCTGCTGCATGCCCAACACTACGCCAGTGGTCGACTCTCCGGAATTGGTGCAATGGATTAGGGAGACCGAGCGCGGTGCCGTGGTGAACGTATTCCCGATCGCGGCCGCTACGCGCGAGAGCGCAGGAACTACACTCACAGATTTCCGCTCCCTGCGGGCGGCTGGCGCGGTCGCCGTTACCGATGACGGAAGACCGATTCTCGACGACAGCATGATGCGGCAAGCGCTGGAATCGGCATCCCAGGTGAACTTCCCTGTCATTCAGCATGCAGAAGACACTCGCATCACGTCAGGCTGCTCGATGCACGAGGGCGCGACTGCATTCAGGCTGGGTCTGCGCGGCATGTCGGCGGCGGCAGAGGCTAGCATTGTCGATCGCGACGTGCACCTCGCGGACGCGACCGGCGGACGATTGCACGTTGCGCATCTTTCGACAGCCGAGGCGTTGAAAGTGGTCCGGCGCGGGAAGCGCAGTAAAGTGCGAGTGACCTCGGAAGTGACTCCGCATCACTTTACGCTCATCGATGAGAATGTCGGAGACTACGACACGAATTACAAGATGAATCCGCCGTTGCGCACTTCAGCGGATCGCGAGGCGATTCTTGCGGCGCTGGCGGACGGCACCGTGGACGCAATTGCCACCGACCATGCACCTCACGCATTACACGAAAAACAGATGGAGTTCGAGCGGGCTCCGTTCGGCATCACAGGACTGGAGAGCGCGTTGGCGCTGGCGATCACGGTTTTGCATCGGCAAAACAGGATCACTCTCACTCGCGTCGTGGAACTTTTCACGTCGGGACCGGCACGTGTTCTTGATTTGCGCGGGCGCGGCTCACTGGGGCGAGCTGCCTTTGCCGATGTAACCATTTTCGATCCGAAGAAGAAATGGACCTTCGAAGCGGCTAAGTCACGATCAAAGTCGCACAATACTCCCTTCGATGGCTGGCAGTTCACCGGTAAGGTGATTGCGACGATCGTCGGAGGAGATATCGTTTACCGAGCCGATTAGCCAGGACGTCAGGGCTTGTCGACCAGCGCCACGCGAAATCCATAGTCCGCGTAGCGGAACTCCGGAGGAATACTCGAGCGCGCGGAACAACGTGAAATCTTGATGTGATGCCGCCACGAACCTCCGCGAGAGGAGCGTCGCGTGCCAGTAGGAGGACCGGCGGGGTTCAGTTCGGGCGAGACTGAATAGTAATCGGCTGCAAACCAGTCGGCGCACCACTCGTGCACGTTCTCGCACATGTCAAACAACCCATACCCATTCGGCGGTGATGTCGCGATAATTTCCGGGCCGTGCTTCCAGCGATCGGTGTAGTCCGGACGGGACTGCGGCGGCTGGTTGCCCCAAGGGAAAAGCGTGCTCTCCATTCCTCCGCGCGCCGCGCGCTCCCATTCGGCTTCAGTGGGTAGCCGGTAAGTATTCCCGCTCTGCGCACTCAGCCATAAACAATAAGAGGTCGCATCGAGCCATGACACGCCGGCTACCGGCTGGTCGGGATGATGGAAATTCGGATCTGACCAGAAGGGCGGCGGGGGATGTGAGGCGGCGCTCACGAAGCGCGCATATTCCCGGTTGGTGACCTGATGAACCGCTAGATAAAACTGGTCCACCCACACGCGGTGAACGGGGCGTTCATTGTCCTGCCCAGCCTCTGAGCCCATGTTGAACCAACCCTCGGGGATAGGCACGGTCGCAGGTACAATCGCGTGCCCTTCCGTTGAGGCGGCCTGGGTTTCAAGGTCCATTCCAAGCTCAGGTTAGCATTTCCGGCGTCGAAACATTGCGCCGGGTCCTTCACGACCGTATGATTCGATGCGCCCTGCGGAGGTCCCCAATGAGCAAAATCGAATTCAAGGTCAAGCTAGACGGCATGGAAGGCAGTTCCGTCGCTGCGCTGTCCGCGCCCTTTGATGTCCAGAAAGTTTTCGGGACGAAGGGGCGCGTCCCCGTTCACGGCACGATCAACGGCTTCAAGTTCCGGTCATCGTTGATGCCGATGGGCGGATGCCATCGTATGGTCGTCAACAAGAGTATGCGGGACGGCGCGGGCGTGAAAGCAGGCGATACCGTAAAGGTTGTGCTGCAACGTGATGAGGCGCCTCGCGTAATCGAAGTTCCGCCCGCGCTCAAGAAGGAACTCGTGAAACACCATGCTGCGGCGGAAGCTTGGGACAAACTGTCATATACATTCCAGAAAGAAATGGTCCGCTCATTTACGGAACCCAAGCAGGAAGAAACTCGTCAACGCAAACTCGCTCGCGTGGTCGACATCTTGAAGACGGGCAAGAAGTGGCCCGGGCACTAACCGCGAATCATCCGCATTATCTCTGCGACATCATTCTGCTGGAAAAGGCGAATTCCTGCGACACCCGTAGCCCCCGCCTGAATGCAGGATCCGGCGTTCTCTACGTTCACCCCGCCGAGCGCAAAAACCGGGATGCCGTGCTGGCATGCGGCCCGGAGTCCATCCAAGCCGACTGGTGCAGTTCCGGGATGCATCTGTTTCTCAAAAACCGGAGCGAGCACAGCAAAACTCGCCTGAGCCTTCGCGGCCTCCTTGACGTCTGCTTCGGAGTGGCACGAGACGGCGATGGACCAGTTTCGAATGTCGGCGTGCACATTTTTTGAGAGTACACACGACAATACAGAACGAACATCTTCTACGGAGACGTCGTCCGACCGTAGGTGGACGCCATCGGCACCGGCACCGAGGGCAATGTCAGTGCGCGAGTTGATCAGGAGATGTGTTTGCGTGGCGCGATTCTGCACGGTGGAGGATGATTCGCGGATGACCTGTGCCGCCTCGTGCGCAAGAGTTTCGAGTTCTCGGCTGGACAGGTCTTTTTCCCGCAGTTGGATGTAATCTACGCCGGCGTTTGCCGCTTCTCTTATTTTTTCGAGCAGTTGCCGGCGGCGGGCCACCTCATCCACCGCGAACTGCTTGCGGTCGGTAATGTAGTAGAAACGGCAGTGGTCGACCATGAAATTTTTAGGCCACGACCTCATCCCACGCTTTCCAAAAGCGCTGCATTTGCTCGGGCAGGCCGAAAGAGACCCTCGTGTAGGTCAACATGGGAGGAAAAGGGCGTCCGACGTCGATGCCACGCTTGCGGAATTCTTCACGGATAATCTTCGCCGGCTTGCCGGTTTGCAACATGGCAAAATTGGCGCAACTCGGGACAACAGCGATTTTTCGATAAGCGCATTGACGCATAAATTCGTTGCGATCGGCGACAATCTTTCGAGCTGCTTCTTTCGTCGCGACGACATCATCGAGGGCTACGGCTCCGCAACTGCTCGCCACGATGTTCATGTCATTGAACAGCTGTGCGTGCTCCATTGCCTTCACGAGTTCCACGGGAGCAACGCCATACCCGAGTCGGATCCCCGCCATCCCGAACACCTTCGAGAAAGTGCGGGTGATGATCACGTTGGCAGCCGGTGAGATGGGAGCGTAACCGGGCATATCCACCGCGAAGTGGTGATAGGCTTCGTCAATCAAGAGCACATAGCCTGCAGGTAGCCTGCGCGCAAACTCCGAAAGCTCGGAAGATGGCGTAATACTGCCCGTAGGATTGTTCGGATTGCAGACGTAAATCAGGCCGCCGTTAGGACTCCCATGCGCGGCGCGGAGCATGGCCTCAATGTCATGAGCATAGGTGGACGTAAGGGGTACTCTCACTACCTCGGCTTTACGCCAACCGGCATATAGGCCAACCACTTCAAAAGTGGGATCGGCTGTGATCAGCCGTTTGCCGGGGCCGGTGAATGTATCGGCAGCCATGCGTAACAGCTCGGTCGAGCCCATCCCGACCGCGATCTCGTCCTTGCTGACTGCATGAAGCCGGGCGATGCGATCCACCAGGTCATCGTAGTCCGGCTCAAACGGATATCGATTAGCACGCTTCAGCGCATCCTGCATTGCCTGTTGAACGCTGGGAAAAGGGCCGTATGGGTTCTCATTACGGCTCAGAAGAATCAATTCTTTCTCGGAGGGTACCGCAGGTGCGGTGGAAGCCTGAAAGAACGCCTCCGTCAGTTGGGGCAGGACAACGGTCGCCGCCGCCGCTGTTCCCATTCCGAAGAGAATATTTCGCCGGGTAAGGGGCATGCTACCTCGCAGGTCAGGCGCAGGAATTTTACTTCAGCACTTGCAAAATTAGCAGTTAGCGAAAACACCTAGCCATGCCATCGGCTGGCTCGGAAAAGCTGAGTGCCGACCGCTAGAGTGCTGTCTTACGGCCTTGTCTTGGCGATTTCCGGAAGCTTCTCGGCGGTCGGGGCTGGACCTCCCAGGTGGTACTTCGTCAGGCCACTTCGGAGCGCTTCGAACCCGTCTTCCGGCGTGTCCACATACTTGAAGAGTTCCAGGTCGTCAGGCGAAATCGTGCCCGAGTCGGCCATCGCCTTCAGGTTTAGCACCCTGTCCCAGTACTCCCGACCATAGATGACCACCAGGATTTTCTTGGCCAGCTTCTCTGTCTGTGCGAGCGTGAGGATTTCGAACAATTCGTCGAGCGTGCCGAACCCTCCAGGGAAAATGACGAGAGCCTTCGCAAGATAGGCGAACCAGAACTTACGCATGAAGAAGTAGTGGAACTCGAAATTCAGCGACGGCGTGATGTATGGGTTGGCGTACTGTTCGAACGGCAACTTGATGTTTAGGCCGACAGTTTTGCCGCCAGCTTCATGCGCGCCGAGATTGGCAGCTTCCATGATGCCCGGCCCTCCGCCGGTAGTGACCACGAAGCGCCGCCGCCGTGCCGGGATCTTGATGGACCATTCAGTCAGGAGATAGGCCATTCGCCTTGCGTCTTCGTAGTAGCGGGCCATGTTGATGCCGGCCTCAGCACGACGCAATTCTTCGGTTTGTTCCGAGACCCGCGATCCCTTGAGACCGCTCATGGCCTTCTCGGCAGCCGCCCGGCTGGGCAGGCGAGCCGATCCGAAGAACACAACGGTGTCCTGAATCTGTTCCCTGCGGAAGCGCGCCAGTGGTTCGACATACTCCGCCATGATTCGGAGGATGCGGCCATCGGGACTGTTGAGAAAAGGTTCGTTCTGATATGCCAGAGGCGCAGACTTTGCCTTGTGATCGCTCATGATTACTCTCTAAAGGGGATCTTCCAGACACCTTACTCGTGGTAGTGCACCGCTTCCCAGAATCCGATCCATATATCCAGCAAGCCCAGGCCGGTACAAAGCCCGCGTGTGAAGCCATTGCCCAGAATGTCCTGCAGCGTCGGATAGCTGCTCAGAATGAAGTTGTTCGTCCACTCGTCCCGCCACGGAAAAACCACGAGTATTACCCCGAGTACGGCGCAGAAGAAGACGAAGAGCAGTACGGAAACGCGGTGCCACCACAACTTCAGGCCCGAGCGGGTGGGCTGCGCCGGTTCGCCATCGACCGCTGCCAACTGGGGGGAGCCGCTGGGTAGTCTGGTTTCGCCTAGTTGTGCGGGGGCGACCCCCAACGTTCTCTCGCGGTCAACACTCACGCCTTCCTCCGAGCACAGCGAGGGGCATAAGCGGAGAGATTCGCTCCCAAGCTCAAGAATGGGTGCATGTAGGGATTTTACGACTTCAGGGCCTTTATGCGCTCGGCAACGTCACGATAATCAATGTTGCTGCCGTACACTTCCATGAAATGACGCAGAGCCTCGTCCCGCCGGTTTGCGGTTTCGTAGGCCGAAGCCAATTCGTAGTGCAGCGCAGTTCGCGTGTCTTCATCGATAGTGGCAATCTTCAGGGCTTTCTCATACCAGCGAATGGCAGCCTCCGGAACGCCCTTGTCGAGGAAGCACTGTGCTAACCACGTGTACGTCTGCATAAGCTGCGGGAAGGCGTGACCCTTCTCCACAATATGACAAACCTTCTGTAATTCTCCGATGGCTTCGTCGAGCAGTCCCATTTCGCGGAATGCGACGCCCAGGTTGTAATGCGTTTCGGGATCCTCTTCGGCCGCAGTCGCAGTTGTTTCTTCTTCGAGCTCTCCTTTGAGCTCGTCGAACATCGAGATCAGGTCAGTCGCACCTGCGGCGATTTCGGCTGGCTGCGCAGCGGCAGAAGCAGCCATTACCGGTGCGGGCGCAGGCTTGGAAGCGGGTTCGACGGCGCGGGTGGCAACTGCAGCCACCGGCTGTGCAAAGGCAGGCGCGGGCGCTGCCGCCGCGGGCGCCGATACTGTGCGTCGCGGTGCAGACGTTACCGGAGCAGGCGCGGGAGGCGGTGTAGCCAGGAAGTCATCTCCAAGTGAGTCTTCGAGATCTGCAACGAACTCACCTAGAACGTCGCCGTTGTCGGCAGAGGCAGCCGCGGCGGGAGCCATCTCGGGCTTCTTGGGTTCTGCTTTCTTCGGCGCAACAGCGGGACCGGTCTTTGTTGCCGATTTCTGCGGAGCGAGCTTGAATTCATCACCCAGCGAGGCGTCAAGATCAGCTGCGAAATCGTTGAGGGATGCCGGCGCTGGAGCAGCCTTAGGAGACCGGGCAGGCTCGGGTTCCGCGGCAGGCTCTTCCTCGATCGCGACTTCCTCGGAGGCAACTTGTTCGGGTTGAACCGGGGGCGGGGTGGATGCGACGGGAGCAGGCGCGAATGCCGACTCGTATTCGCTACGCAGCGAATTGATGAGTCCTTCGTCTTTCGACACCGCTTCGAGCTTCGCCATCGCCGCGAGCGCCTGGAGGCGCATGGCGTGCTGAATATAGAAGCGAATCTCTTCGACGGTTTCAGGCACCAGGTCTTCGTCGGAAGCTGGCACTGGTGCGGCTGCCGCGGGTGCAGGTGCAGCAACTTCGGGTGCGGCTTCCTCGGTACCCGAGCCGTCCCACTCCTCGGA
>JBPYEW010000086.1:0-10179 GCA_051984555.1 Terriglobales bacterium
TTGACAGAAGAGTTCTGCGCCAGCAGCGGCCGCAGCATTCCGCGGAGAGCCGAGAATAAAGTGCTTACGTCGAACTGAGTGGGGCGGATGGTTACTTTGCCGGCTTCGACTTTGGCCAGGTCCAGGAGATCATTCACAAGATCAGTCAGATCTTGCGCGGAGCTCTTAATGAAGCGAACCTGTTTTTCCTGTTCGCTCGACAAATCTCCGTCAAGACGATCCAGAAGAATCTGACTGAGCGCAGAAATGGAATTCAGAGGAGTCCGGAACTCATGGCTCATATTCGAGAGGAAATGACTCTTGAGTTCGGAAGCGCGTTGTAAGAAATCTGCCCGGTCATCCAGCTCGGCGTAGAGGGCCACAACCCCGCGGTTAGTTTCATCCAGTTCGCGATTGAGCTGAGCCAATTCCAGCTGGCGGGCACGTAGTTCATCCAACGCCCGCAGCAGTTCCTGATTCTGCTGCTGCAATTCCTCGTAGGCATTCTGGGGGCCTTGGACTTCGATTTTCGCCAGTAGCGAGTCGAGATCCTTCTTCTGCAGCACGAACGATTTCTGCGGGATTTTCTTTCCAATGACAACCGTGGTTCCTTTTGACGATGTATCGACGCTGAAAATGTCCATCAAGCGCTTGGCGCCGATCACGCCCAGACCCATGCCGGTTGGAGAAACATATTTGCCGTCGAGGATTTCCTTGATATCAGCAATTCCGCGTCCTCGGTCACTGACAGTAATTCGAAGACTGGGGTCATTCCCCTTCTCTATTTGAAACTCCACTTTGCCGCCCCCGGCGTACTGGAAGGCATTGCGTGCGATCTCCGAGAGGGCGGTTGCGATTCGAGTCTGGTCCTGGGAGTCAAACTTCAATGCAGCGGCAATCTGGCGCGCACGTTGACGTACCAATACGACGTCGTGTTCCCTCCGGATTTCCATGTGCAGTAGATTCAGAGGCATATCAACCCAATTAGTCGTTCTTAGTCGCCATCACAGTTACGTCATCGCGTTCGCGCTGGAAATCTCGATAGAGCATCGCGGCGATGATGCTCGGATGCTTACTTGCGAGGCCAGGGTAGTGGTTCAGATCCCACTTCGAGCTCAGTCCGTCGGAATGCATGATCAGAATGCTGCCGTGATTCCACGGAACCGTGAACTCTTGAATCTTGTGCATCTGGTGACCAAGCGTACCGTTGTGACTGGCAATGCCCCGCCGGCTCTGACCATCGATGACCGTCGCGCTGATATTCCCGATGCCCGCGAACGTCAGCGTTCCTTTATCGACAGAGATGTCGGCAATCGCCGCCGAGGCACCGCGAGTTTTTCTCAACGCGTCATGGCAGTCGCGCAAGATACTTGCGGCAGAGTTTCCACGAGAATCGGCCAGCACCCGTTCTGCTTCGCGGGCAGCGTCAGCAGCGAATGTTCCATGCCCAAGGCCATCCACCACCATAAAGAAGGAATGGTCGACGGTGGTTCTTGTCCCCCATCCGTCCCCGCATACGGGCTCCCCTCGCATGGCCAAGGACACGACTCCAAGCGAAAAGGAAGGCACAGAGTTGGGCTTTTTGTGAGGCCAGAACTCTGCGACGATACAAGTACCGAGCCCGGGTGCAGAGTACAAATCGAAGACAGAGGCGAGCCGCTTCACAGCACCCAGGCCATTCCCGCTAGAACCGTACGTGGAGTAACCGTCTTGCAGGGCGGCCGAGATGTTAGGGATGCCGGGACCCTTGTCAATCGCCAGGACGCGCAATCCTTGGCTGCCGTTACATCCCACGGACTCGCATAGAATTTTCCCGTGCTGCGCGTGCTTGAATACATTGGTTGCCATTTCTGTGATAGCGATGGCAACCTTGCCGCGATCCGTTTCGTTCATGCCAATCGAGGTGGCGTAATCGACGGCAGCACGGCGCGCCTGGCCGGCATGCGACGCATCGAGGATTTCAGTAAGCAACTGCATCTGGGGCCTACTCTACTTCCATCGAACCACGGTGATCTTTGTTCCTTCGCCAACGCGGGACAGCACCTCGAACTCGCTAACCAACCGCTTGGCGCCACCCAGACCCAGCCCTAACCCCGAGCCGGTTGTGAAGCCGTCCCGCAGGGCCAAATCAATGTCCGGAATACCGGGTCCTTTATCCTCGAAGGTCAAGCGGATTCCGACCCTCGGTCCGTTGAGGGTAGCGAGTTCCATCTGGCCGCCATGTCCGTGGATCAGTGTGTTGCGTGCCAGTTCGCTCGCAGCCGTGACTACCTTGGTCTGATCCACCAGGCTAAAGCCCAGCTTCGCCGCGCTTTCACGGACCGAGCGCCTGACGTTGACGACATCCGCCTCGGAAACGACCGGAACGGTCTCAGTGGAAATAACCGCCATACTCTGTTTCCTCGTGACCGTCCATGGATTGGCGAAGAAGTTCCATTCCGGAGTCCACGTTGAGCGCTGTCCGTACTCCCTCCAAGGACATGCCAAGCTCGACGAGTGTGATCGCTACCGCGGGCCGCATTCCGACGACAACGGTCTGCGCGTCAAGTACTCTCGACATCGAGGCGATGTTGCCCAACATTCTTCCGATAAAGGAATCGACAATTTCCAGACTGGAAATATCGATCAATACGCCTTTCGCTCCGGTCTCGCTGATACGATTGGTGAGGTCGTCCTGCAGGGTCATCGCCAGACGGTCGTGCATGTCGACCTGAATGGTGACAAGAAGAAACTCTCCCATCCGCAGAATCGGAATCTTTTCCATTGGATCCCCTATTTTTCTTTCTCTTCTGCAACGTCCTTCTTCTGCTGACGGACAAACCGGAATCCTGTGCGTTGCAGAGCTACGGAGAACGCATCGGAAAGCGTCGCCTTGGTGGTGATGTCGAGCAGATTGATCCCGAGATGCACGATGGTTTGCGCGATCTGTGGGCGCACACCGCTGATGATGCAGTCCGCTCCCATCAACCTGGCGGCGGTCACTGTCTTCAGCAGGTGCTGGGCAACGACTGTGTCCACGGTCGGCACACCGGTTATATCGATGATCGCGACCTTGGAATTCGCCTGGACGATGGCTTCCAGCAGCGATTCCATGACGATTTGAGTACGGGCGCTGTCCAAAGTGCCGATCAGGGGAAGGGCGAGAATGCCTTCCCACAGCTTTACTACTGGCGTAGAAAGCTCCAGCATTTCCTCCTGCTGGCGTCGAATCGTTTCTTCCCTCGTCTTGAGATACGCTTCCGTCGTGTACAGACCCAGACCATCTACGATCTCGGTGGTCAGCCACATCTCATCGGCCATGGCTCCCGAATCCTTGCCGAGGGTCTCACGAATGGCCGTGAACAATGGCTGCTTGATCGAAAATATGAACATTGCCGTTTCCCGGGCGCTGAAGCCTTGCACTGCGCGCGTGCGGGAAATTTCCGCCAGCATGTCCCGGAGGGGGTCGAAAGCTGGCGACTGGATGTTCGTGGTCTGAGTAGTAGCCTTGGCCAGCGACGTCAAGAATTGATCGCACTGAGACTGCAACTCCGATTGCTTCATGAGATCACTGCGACGGGTGGCACCCATCATGTCCCGAAGCCACCCATCGATAATGGATTCTCGGTGGTTCGCGATGATGGATCCTATGTTGCTGGTGTTGCTGGTGTTCTGGTTCAGCGTAGTTGCCATGTTCCTGTGCTCCAATGGTGCAAAAAGATGGGAACAGCGTGATTCTGGGTCCGGCCGAGGCATTCGGCGGGCCATCCGGCTCTGCGGAAGAGCTGGATTTGCTTGGATTATAGTCCAAGCAAGGCCGTTGGAGGGGAGCCCTCTGGCAACCGCATTAATTAGGGGCGCGGTCCGTTTTTGAGCACCTTTTCTCTTTCCTCAAGAAGACGGCAGATCTCCCGAGTCAGCAGCATGAGTCGCTCAGGATCGCGTTCCACAGCCGCCTGCTCGCACAGCTTCAACCACTCTTCTTTACCGTGTTCTCCATTCATACGCACTAGCTTCAACCTCGCGAATGTGAGTACACTTTCACATCTCGGGCGAAGGAAAACAAAGGGGAGTTCTCCTGATTATTTGGCGTCCTGTAGGGGAAAACCTGACAAGAAACGGTTACTTTTCAGGTGAACTGTGGATAATAGTGGACGTCGAGCCGGCTGATGCCCGAGGACGAGAACAAGATACGAGGAACGATTCTGTACGCGGATGACACTGCGGCGCAACGCTACGCAGTCTCGCGGGTCCTGCGGAGCGCAGGTTTTAGCGTTATCGAGGCCAGCACAGGAGAGCAGGCGATCGCGATGAGCGCCGAGCATCCAGATCTCATCCTGCTGGATGTCAATCTTCCCGATATCAATGGAATCGAAGTTTGCAAAAGAATCAAGGCTACCGATTCAACAGCTCGTACTCCGGTTCTTCAGGTGTCGGCCACGGCGGTAAGCACCGAGGCGCGGGTGGCAGGGTTGGAAGGCGGAGCGGATGCGTATCTGGCGCAGCCTATCGAACCCCAGGAGTTGATTGCCACGGTTCGAGCTCTGCTCCGCGTACGGATGGCGGAAGAACAACTCTGGCAATCGCAACTGCAATATCGATCGTTCTTCGAAGCCAATCCATTGCCATGCTGCGTTTTCGATACAAACGACCTCACAATCCTTACCGTCAATGCCGCGGCCATGCAGCACTACGGCTATACGAGAGAAGAATTCACGGCGATGACTCTCCGCGATCTTCTGGTCGCAAGCGATCAGCAGGCATTTCTCGATGCTTTGGGAGAGACGGAGCCGTCCAAGCACTTGCTGCGCACCTGGAAACATGTCGCCAAGAACGGAAAAGTAATGGATGTCGAGGTATTCTGGGCCCCACTTCAGCTGAACGGCAAAAATGTTCGCCTCGCCATCATTCAAGACATTACCGAGAAGCTCGCTCTACAGCTAGCGCAACACCAGGAAGAAACGCGGCGACTGCTGCTCGATCGAGCCTTGCAGGTGCAAGAGGATGAACGCCGCCGGATTGCGCAGGAGTTGCACGACGAGGCGGGACAACTCATGACTTCCCTGCTCGTAGGATTGCGGACTATCAGTGATGTCCGCAAGTTGGCGGACGCGAAGCGACATGCCAAGCATCTGCGCGAAATTGCCTCCGGCGCTATCAATGAGATTGGGAAACTTGCCCGTGGCCTGCATTCCAGTGTTCTGGATGAACTCGGGGTGGAAGCTGCCGTTCGACGGTTTTCGGATGAGTTCGCGAAAACGCACGGCATTCGCGTTGAACTGGAGATGAAACAGGCTGACTTTTCCGCATTCAATCGTGACGAGCAACTCCATCTCTACCGGATTGTTCAGGAAGCGCTTACCAATGTTGCCCGACACGCGCAAGCCCGGCGTGTTTGCATCACTTTTCAGAATTCATCCATCGGTCTCGAGGTGAGTATCTGCGATGACGGAAGGGGCATTTCGCCCAGGGTCAACCATTCTTCCAGTCACCTGGGGATTGAGGGGATGCGACAGCGGGCTATTCACCTAGGCGGCACTTTGCAGATCGCCTCACCAGCCGGCGGAGGCGCGGAAGTCCGCCTTCAGGTCCCCCATGGAGGGTCGGGAAGCAGAGCCGGTTTGGCGAGATAACTTTTATGACGAAGAGCTCACAGATCCGCGTTCTGATTGCTGATGATCATGCAATCCTTCGTGCCGGGTTGCGAATGCTTGTTGGCTCGCAACAGGACATGGCCGTCGTCGCGGAGGCGCAAAATGGCGACGAGGCAATTCAGATGGCCAAGGAGACGTCTCCGGACGTCGTTATTCTGGATATCACCATGCCGGGACGCGGGGGCTTGCACGCAATTGACGCGATCTTGACGCAGAATCCGGATACGCGAATCCTGCTCCTCACTATGCACGAGGAACTGGCCTACTTGCGGACCGCCCTGGCTGCCGGAGCATCCGGATATGTCCTGAAGAAGAGCGTAGACGCCGATTTGTTGTCCGCCATTCGCGCAGTGAACAAAGGACGCACTTATGTCGATGCGGAGTTGGCATCCGAACTGATCCAACATGCCGTTCCCGAAAGCGCGCGACCCAAGGCGAAGGTGAGCGAAGTTCTAAGCGAACGCGAACAGCAAGTCCTTAAGTTAGTAGCAGAGGGGTTCAGTAGCCGCGAAATCGCGGAACAAATCTTCGTCAGCGTTAAGACGGTTGAGACTTACCGAGGCCGTTTTGCAGAGAAACTCGGGTTGACCTCTCGTGCCGACATCGTGCGATATGCCCTCGAAACGGGTCTCCTGAGCACAGAGAAATTCAGCTTGTCAAAGCGAAGCTAAGGGCTCGGTTGGGTTGGGTCCATGTCCTCGCATCACCTTGGCGCGTCGCAAGGCGGAAATCGGAAGAGCGTGGTGGGGAGGCGAGGGGCGGAGAATCTTCTTTACGAGGGTTAGCTGGAGGCGCGGGTCGGAATCGAACCGACGTATAAAGGTTTTGCAGACCTCTCCCTTACCACTTGGGTACCGCGCCTTCTCACAATACGTTAGCGTTACAACGCAAAAAAGTCTACTTCGGAAGCCTACGGCGGGCATCTGTCTCGGCGTGTCTCCTGTTGCTCAGTCCGATTCCTAAGCTGCTCAAATTAAAAGAGTTCCGGAACTCTCGCTGGCATTCGAAACCGGCAATTTCCACCGCCCTACAGCTGAGTACCTTTCGATACTGGGTTCCCCTACAGTCGCCCACGTATGGACGCAGGCGCTCTGAGAAAGCAGAATTGGGCAGCTTTGGAGAACCCTCAACCGGCCACCGGCCCCGGAGCGTTTGAAATGTGGATCAGAAGACCAGCCCTGCTATTCACTTGTTTCTGTCTAGTCCTTCCCCTTTCGGCTTGGGCGAACTCAGTTGCAAGTAATAGCGGCGGCCAAATTACCAGCAATGGCACGAGCTTAAGTCTCACCGGATCGACCCTGGTGGGAGTCAACGGAATGACCTTGGGATCTGTCAGCGGAAATCTCGGCACGGTGACACTGACGACTGGCAGCCTACTATCGGGCAGCCTGGCGGCAGGCGCCACGTTTGCGGCCGGGGGATCGTTCACCATTACGGGCAATGGCTCGAATGGGCTGCCGACGGGAACCCTGTTCAGTGGCACGTTTACCGGGCCGGTGACGTGGACGGCTACATTCGTCCCGAACGCCGATCAGCATGGCGCCTGGGTGTACACGCTGAAGGGGAATATCAGCGGGACCTTGATGAACGGACAGAAGATTTCCGGAACCATCACCGAAACGACTTTTGACATCAGTCACGGAACGCAGTTTTCAACCTCCGGGAGGCTCGATCTTGGCTCTGCCAATCTGACCGTGCCCGAGCCCGGAACGCTCGGCTTACTGGCCACCGGGCTTATTGGATTAGCGATGGTGATTCGCCGACGGGCGCTTACTCAACCTCGCATCTGAAACCCTGGATTCAGGGACTCTCCGAAAGCAAAAAGCCCGCTCGAAAGAGCGGGCTTTGATTTCTGGAGCGGGAGACGGGATTTGAACCCGCGACTTCGACCTTGGCAAGGTCGCACTCTACCGCTGAGTTACTCCCGCGCGGCAAGCCTGATTATAAACAACCCCGGCGACTAGCGGCAAACGACTTGGCAGACGTTGGTAACCTCGTCAGGGGGGTCAGAGGTTATCCCCTATACTAATTCTTCGTGCGTTTGACGCTGATCAATACTGGGCAGTTCGGTTCTTCAGCGGAGCGGAAAGGCAGGGACAATGGGTGCGGCAGAAGTATCGGTGACCGGCATGACGGACTCGGCGAGCAAGGTACAGCAACAGTTGCTGGCACGCTATGGGGAGGGCCAGCGTGCCCGCATTATGCGAGGCGTGGGCCAAGTCCTCGAGTTCTGGCGACCGGAAGATGGAGATGCCTGTGTATTTGAGAAGTTCACAGAGGACAACTTCGCTGGCACACGCGAGATGCTCGACGTGGTGTTCGGGCGGTTCGAACGGCTACTGGAGCAACTGGAAGGACATCTGCATGAGATCACCCGCGAGTTCCGGCACCAATCTGATCTCGATCTTGGTCCGCTCCTGCCGATCGACGAGACTTTCGCGGGATACGACGTTTCCGCGCATGTCCTGGACGACTTCTTCGAGAACAAGCTCGCATTTGTCGTGTTGTTGAATTTCCCGCTCACCACGCTGGAAGAACGGCTGCGCGAGGGCGCGGGGTGGAACCGGCGGCAATGGGCCGAGGCACGATTGGCACAGCGCTTCTCAAAGCGAGTACCCGCCGATGTGAGCATGGCCTTGTCACAGGCAGCTGCCGAGTCGGACCAGTACATCAACCGGTACAACATCTGGATGCACCACCTGGTTGACGAACAGGGCCGCCGGTTGTTTCCTCCCAAATTGCGACTGCTAAGCCACTGGAACTTGCGCGACCAGATCAAGGCAGATTACGTCGCAAAAGAAAATGGTATCGAGCGCCAGAGGATGATTCAGCGGGTGATGGAGCGGATCATTACCCAGACGATTCCGCAAGTTGTAATCGACAATCCATCGGTTGATTGGAATCCCTACACGAATGAGGTAAGTCCCGCGAAAGAGTATGACGGAGATCCAGAGTCAACCATCGCTACCGATGTGAAGGCAGATCCGGAGCCGGCAACGCGGTATGCCATGCTGTTGAAAACGTTTGCGGCATCGAGAAAGCTCGATCCGTATTCACCGACCGCACCAACATTGGTGGCGCGACGATTTGAGGAAGACCGGGAGATCCCGGAAAAGCGCGCACGTCAGATGCTGGAAGAGGTTGTGTCTTCGCGGTTGGCGGACAAAATTGGAAAGCTGATCGAGAGGCGCCTGGCCCGGCCGCTCGAGCCATTCGATTTGTGGTATGACGGTTTCCGCCCGCGGACCGCGTACGGTGAAGCGGAGTTGAACGCGCTGGTGTCGAAGAGATATCCGAGCGCGGACAAGTTCTGCCGCGAGATTCCGCAGCTTCTGACTCAACTGGACTTCCCTCCCGCGCGCGCAGAATACCTGGCGAACTACATCGAGGTAGATCCTGCACGCGGCGCCGGACACGCCATGGGTGCAGAAATGCGAACAGCGAAAGCGCATTTGCGTACCCGGATCGAGAAGAGCGGTATGAACTATAAGGGCTTCAACGTGGCCGCTCACGAGATGGGACACAACGTCGAGCAGGTGCTTTCGCTTAACGACATGGATCATTGGTTGTTGCGGGGTGTTCCCAACACGGCGTTTACGGAAGCATTTGCTTTCGTGTTTCAGGCACGGGATCTGCAATTGCTTGGGCTGGCGAACCAGGATGGGGAAACAGCAGCTTTTTCCATATTGAATGATTTCTGGATGACCTACGAAATATGCGGAGTCGCGCTGGTGGACATCGCAGTCTGGCACTGGATGTACGACCATCCGAGTTCATCGCCTGATCAACTGAAGAACGCAGTTATTGAAATCGCGAAAGAGACATGGAATCGCTACTACGCGCCTGTATTCGGAATTAGGGATGTTTTGCTGCTTGGCGTGTATTCGCACATGATCGATTCCTTCATGTATCTGCCGGACTACCCGATCGGGCACATGATCGCTCATCAGATTGAAGAACAGATGAAGAAGGCAGGCAATGTTGGGCGAGAATTTGAGCGCATGGTGAAGCTGGGAAGGGTCAGCCCGGATCTGTGGATGGAGAACGCGACGGGAAGACCCGTGGGGCCGGAAGCGTTACTCGAGGCAACCCAGAGGGCGCTGAACGCTGTTGGTTTGTAGGCCTTTGGAATTCAGTGGTGCTGAGAGATGGAAAGAACATTTCCATCGGGGTCTTTGAACCAAGCTACTTTGTCTCCGCCAGGAGCTGTCCAGATACCTCTTTCATCCTGACCGGGAATACCATATTTCTCGAATGCGACGCCCTTCTCCTGAAGCAAAGAAACTTTGTCCTCGATGTTGGCAACTTCCCAACCCAGAACCGTGAAGGAATGGGGCTTGACGTCCTTTGCTTTTGGGATTCGGATCATATTCCCGTTCGATTCGAGCACGAGAGCGAACTGATCCTGACTGACGAAGCGCAGGCCTAATTGTCCTCCGTAAAAAGCTCGAGCTTTGGCATAGTCGGTCGTCGCAATGAAGCCGATCAATTTGCTGTCACTTAGCATGGCCCCTCCTCATTACAGCCTGAGATCCAGATGCGGTCCACCATTGCAGGAGTCGGTGCG
>JBPYEW010000087.1:0-6896 GCA_051984555.1 Terriglobales bacterium
CAGAATTGCGGACCACGCCAGCTGGGCATGTCTCTTACCGAAACGTAGCCTACGCTATGTACGAGGCCGTCGCTCGCAAGTATCCATCCCTGGCACGCTATTTCCGGGTTCACGATGTGCGGCAGCCAGTCGATTTATTGAAGCGTTAGATTCCGGACGCGTCGCCTCACGGCGTGATATTCAATGGATTAGCGAGAGAGCAACCCGCCCCGGACAACTGCCTCCTTTCATCCCGAATCTCAGTTCGGTTATTCAGACCAAGGAGAACTCATGCCTAACCGCCACGACGACAACCAAGCTGCACCCGACGATCTCGGTAAAGATCCCGGCCAGGTAGGCCCAGATAGCGCTGGGCAATCCGGCGATCCCCAGCAACTCTCGTCTACCGAGGATATGAACGACGAAAGCGTCGAGGAACTCGCCGACAGTGATCAGGCGTTCGAAGCCTCGGCGGTGATGGGCGCCGAAGAAGCTGCCGACCATCCGGAGCGGCCTGTGCACACGCACCAGGAATTTCCCAGTCGCGCGGACGACATTCCGCCACAACGCGGCCCGGAAGACGTGAAAGACGACGCCGCCTGACCGGCGGCCCATCCGGTTTCGGGAAATTTCCACGAGAATCTTACCCGGCACCAAAGATTTCGCTTTTTATTCGCTTCGCTCGCGTTATATAATCCGCCCCAGCACCCATCCCAGAAATCCCAGAGGAGTTCTATGGCCGACGAGCGTACGAAGGCAATTGATCTGGCGCTGTCTCAAATCGAAAAGCAGTTCGGTAAAGGCTCCATCATGCGGCTGGGATCGAAGGAAGCTGTAGTGCCGATTTCCGTGATTTCTACCGGGGCAGTTTCCTTTGACGCGGCGCTGGGGGTGGGCGGGTTTCCACGGGGAAGGGTAGTCGAGATCTTTGGGCCGGAGTCGTCCGGTAAAACCACAATTGCGCTCCAGGTAGTCGCGGAAGCGCAGAAAACGGGTGGCATGGCGGCTTTCGTCGATGCAGAGCATGCCCTTGACCCGGGGTATGCCAAGAAGCTGGGCGTGGATGTGGACAATCTGCTGGTTTCGCAACCGGACTACGGCGAGCAGGCGCTCGAAATCGCCGAAGCCCTGGTTCGGTCGGGTGCGATTGACGTATTGGTTGTGGACTCGGTCGCCGCGCTGGTTCCCAAGGCAGAACTTGACGGTGAGATGGGTGACAGCCACGTCGGGCTGCAGGCACGGTTGATGTCCCAAGCTTTGCGCAAGCTGACCGGAATTGTGGCGAAATCGCGCACCTGCCTGATCTTCATCAACCAGATCCGCGAAAAGATCGGCGTGATGTTCGGCAATCCTGAGACGACCACAGGCGGGAGGGCGCTCAAGTTCTATTCTTCGGTGCGCATTGATATCCGTCGCATTGCCGCCATCAAAGAAGGCGATATTGTGACCGGATCACGTACTCGCGTGAAGGTTGTGAAGAACAAGGTTGCTGCTCCATTCCGCGAGGCCGAGTTCGACATTCTCTACGGCGAGGGTATTTCGCGCGAAGGTGACTTGCTCGACTTGGCCGTAAACAACAATATTGTCGAGAAATCCGGTTCCTGGTTCAGCTACAAGGGTGAGCGGATCGGGCAAGGACGGGAGAATGCGCGCCAGTTCATGCGCGACAACAAAGACACACTCGCTAAACTCGAAATTGAGGTCCGCAAGGCACTGGGTCTAACGCCGGCGCAACCACCTCAACAAGCTCAGGCACAAGCCGCGGCAGGTGGACGAGTCACGACCATGCCGAGCGCTCCTGCAGAGCCAACCAAAGTTCCTGCTGCTCGGCGGTGAAACGCCAGAGCCGCAATAGGCGCGGGCGCCCGCCCGCGCTTTTTTATTGCGTCGGGACTATCGAAGAGACCGTGATCGTGTTGCCGTCGAGAGATCCGGTGACTTTCGCCTTTTGCCCGGCCAGCACACCTAAATCGTTGCTGTCCCCCTTCAAGACGTAAACCTTAGAAGCAGCAACCAGGGCGAAACCGGCGCCTTGTCTAACACAGGTGCGTGTGCACTCTTCTGCGCTTTTGTCTTTCAATTTATGGCGGGCGCCGCACGTCGTATCACTCACAAGACCAACGAAAGTGTCGCTGCTGTGCTGCCCCATTTTGAGCGGGGCATCCTGCTGCGCGGGGCCGACGGCAGCCAGAAGCAAAACTACCCATAACGTCCCACGTATCGAAGGCGTTTTCATCCCGAGGACTGCCATTATCGGTTAGATGCTAACGCATCCACTTCGGGCGCTGAGGTGGAAATGGGAGAGTCTGGCGGTCTGCGATTTGAACTGCTACTCAGTCGCTCGTATACTGATCGCCCCCTATGAAAGTGATTGCCATTATCCCGGCCGCAGGTCTCGGGACGCGCATGGCACCGGCTTCGGTCGGCAAGGGAAAGTCAAAGCAATTCACCGAACTCGCCGGCATTCCGATCCTGGTGCACACGTTGCGTAAGTTCGTCAACAGCGCGCGCGTGTCTGAAATCTGGGTGGCACTCCGTAAGCCCGAAATGGATGAGTTTCGCGCCCGGCTCGATTCGGAATACCAGGACGTTTTCAGGAAAAAGGTGCACTTGGTCGAAGGCGGAGAGCACCGCCAACATTCCGTTGCCAACGCCCTGGCGGCGATCTCTGCTGCAAGCGATGACATTGTGCTGGTTCACGATGCTGTCCGCCCGTTCGTGACTTCAGAAATAATCGACGAGGTTATTCAAGCAGCGGAAAAATATGGGGCAGCGATCGCAGGAATGCCCGCCGTCGATACCGTAAAACAGGTGGAGCGGACATCGGAAGGCGCGCTCATTACTGCAACGATTCCGCGCGAGCGAGTAGTCATGGCGCAAACTCCCCAGGGCTTCCGATTCGAACTCCTGAAAAAGGCATTTGATGAAGCAGCCTCCGATGGCTTCACCGGAACCGATGAGGCGTCATTGGTGGAACGTTCCGGAAAAGATGTGGCCGTAGTCATGGGTTCGCCAAGAAACATCAAAATCACAACTCCATCCGATATGGACCTCGCCGAGTTTTACCTGGCTGGATAATCAGGATGCCGAGCCGATCAGCACCAAATACTCGACCGAAATTGCGCATCGGATATGGCTGGGACTCGCACGAGTTCAAGCGCGGCATTCCACTGAAGATTGGCGGAGTGACGCTGGACCATCCCAAAGGTTTGGGTGGCCACTCTGACGGAGACGTACTGCTTCATTCGATTACTGACGCACTTCTCGGAGCTGTGGCGGCCCCCGATATCGGCTCCTTGTTTCCACCCTCCGACCCGAAGTGGAAAGGCGCCGACTCAGCCGTATTCCTGGCTGAGGCGTTGAAGCGTATCGGCGACGCCGGTTTTGTCATCGTCAATCTCGATTCCACGCTGATCCTGTCTGAGCCGAAGATCGGCCCGCATGCTGCCGCAATCCGCGCTCGTGTTGCCGAGTTGCTGTCGATTCCACCCGATGTAATTGGCCTTAAGGCCAAAACTCCCGAAGGTATGGGCACCGACAATGCTGCGATCGCGCATGTGACCGTGCTGCTGGAACAGCCGTCTCCTCGGAGTCCTCAACGCACAGCGCCTAAGCCGGTGAAAAAAATCCAACCGTAGCTCTCCTCGGACCTTAAGTTGCCGCGGAAGGAATGTTGGGGGCAACCCCTCTGTCGAGGCGAGGGTTCTAATCTTCGCCGATGGAGGTTGTTATGACCCGTTTCTTAGGACTAATTGCACTTGGCTTGCTCTGCTTCTCACAATGGTGCCTGTCTCAACAGACGAAGGGACCGTCAACATCGGCGCGTAATGCTGAAATCACTATCCAGGGATGCGTTAGCGGACAAAATCAGTACACCTTGATGCAGGCCAGTACCGGTGCAATCTTCGCGCTCGGCGGAAGCACCGAGCGTCTGGCATCCGTTCGCGGAAAACTCATCGAGGTCACCGGGAGCGAGTACGCGCCCCGTAATTCAGGCGAGCTTCCAAACCTGAAGGTCAGCAGCTTCCACGTGGTATCCGACAATTGTCCCATTCAGCCCAGTGCTCGTGCAGGTCAGCCTAATGCCGGAACAGCAGGCCAAGGCCGTACGCCTGCAAAGTCACCTGCAACCGCCCCGTATGCTGATCCGGGAACGGCGAACCAGGCTCCGCCAAACGTCGATAATCCAAATATCCAGGGAGACACGGGCAAGCCGAGCCCCGGGACCGGGAACTCTCCCCAGAATCCTCAATGAGCTGAGGGTGGAAATCAGCTAGCGAGCAGCGCTGATCAGTGCTGCGAAGATGGACTGCGACCACTTGTCTTCCATGGACCGCTCGGGATGCCATTGAACTGCAACTACGAAGTGGTTGGGAGCCGTTCCCTCGATGGCCTCGACGACACCATCGTTCGGACACTGAGCGACTACCCGGAGATCGTCTCCAATCTGTCCGGCGGACTGATGGTGGCTTGAATTAACTGGGATCAGTGCACGATTCGAATGCAGAACGTCTGCCAGTCGGGATGCTTCAGCAATCTTCACCTCGTGAGCCACCGCAACCGTACGCCCTGCAGCGTGGTTGATGCTCGACTCGATGTGCTGCACCAGCGTCCCGCGACGGTACACGTTCAGGATCTGCAGTCCATAGCAGATGCCGAGAATGGGCTTACGCATTTGGTAGGCATCGTCGAGGAGTAACTCGTCAACCTTGTCGCGCTTGTTGTCTGGTGCGGCTGTTTTGGCATGCCGCGACTGGCCGTACTTGGCGGGATCAACGTCGGCCGAAGCTCCGGGCAGCAGCACCGCATCGCAAGTCCCAGCAAGTTCCAAAACTTCCCCGACGGCTTTGTCCAGCGGAATTCGAACTGGGAGGCCTCCCGCCAACTCGACGGCGTGCTCATACTGCGGCAGTGAGCGCCCTACGTACTCGGGATTTCCGGACAATGGAAGCGGAATCGCGACCCTGGGGGGCATCTATACCGTCCTCTCAATCGAGGCCAGCACCTGCGCCTGCCGGTAATGCCGAATCTCCATCAACAACGAAAGCACCAGGACGACGGCTCCTACCCCGATGGCAAATGGGACAGCAATATGAAGGTAACCGAAGCTGAAGTTCGGATGTTGGCCGCGAATAGCCGAGTAGATTGCAATCACGATAATCGACGCCAGCGTGCTGACCGCGAATGCCAGCAGGGTCGTGAGGAATGTCACCAATAGTGCCCGCACCGGGATAAGGTACCAGCGCTGCTTGCGGCCGAACCCCGGGGCAACCTTGCCTGACTGCATACTTCTAAGCTACATCATCGGCCGCCAGTTCCGCAGCGGCATGACAGTGGTGCGTTACAATAACCGGAATGTCGCAAGCCGCACCAGCAATCACGCGTTCTCCCGCCGAAGTTGTGCGGCAGACGCCTGTCTCGCAGGCCTCGAATGGCATTTGCTACGCCGTTTCAGGAGAGGTAACCGTGCCGGACGGTGATCTTGAACGGATGGTGGCGGCAGTGCCCCGATCCGCAGCCGCCGCCCTGGAACGCAAGGCTTATTACTTTGTTCCGCTTACTGTAAGTCATGGAGACGAAACTGTCATCGCCGATCGTTACGACGTCAGTCTCTCCGATAACGCGGTTTGTCATCGCAACCTGAATCTCGGTGACGCGCAATGCGTTTTCATCTCGACCCGGTTGATGGACGATAAGTTCTCGGTCGCATTCGAGTTCTATATCAATGTCGGCCACGCCGTGGTAGATCGCGCCGGTGTGTCGCAGTCTTTCGCCGAAATGGTCTGGAAGCAAGTGGAAGCCGGGGTCCGGGGCGAGACGTCGCTGGACGCCTGGGATGCCCGCAAGTTTGCCACGTCCGACAGTTCCGATTCGGAGAAGTATAAGAACGAGTACCTCTCGGCGACGTTCGCTGATGCAATATCGATCTATCTTTTGACGCTGTATCTCGACGTGGATTACTACGACCTACGCGAGCGCGATTATCCTCTGCTCGCTCCCGCCGCGCTGGCGGAACGGCTGCGCAAAGTAGCGGAACTGTTCCCGGCAAATCCCGGCTTTGAATTTGCGATTTACTACAAGCGGCGAAGCTGAACGGCAGTCAACCGCGCTGGCCCACTAACGCCGCGAGATACCGGCGGACGCCCAGAGCCTTCACGTGCAAAGGTGCAGAAGTCGGTAAACCTGCGCTAGGACATCGCGTGGCGACCTTCAGGCGACGCAATACCAGATCAACTGACCCAGTCGAGAAACTTGTAGTAAGCGCCAGCAAACGGGAGAAACCACGGCTTACCGTTATACAAACCGAGAGGCGCTCCGGGGAACGGGATACCTGAGTACGGATTTTCGTCTTTACCGCTGCAAATGAACTCGGCGATCTTTTGTCCGAGATAGGTAGCCATCGCAACGCCATGGCCGGCATAGCCCACCGAAAAATAGATCCCGTCCATCCTGCCGGCATGCGGCATGATGTCGAAGGTGAAATCCAGAGTTCCTCCCCAGACGTACTCGACGCGCGTGTCTTTTAATTGGGGATACACGCCGATCATGCCACGCCGCAAAATCTCGGCGCTTTGCCTGATCGAGTCCGTGGTCTCGGGAAAAAATGCGGCGCGTCCTCCGAACAGCATGCGACGATCTGGTGTGAGCCGGTAGTAATACAAGTAATTCTTGGAATCGTAGATCATGCGATTTCGCGGGCTCAGATCGTGGGCCAGCGGTTCGGGCAAGACCTCGGTGACGATGATGTAAGACCCGATCGGAATGATCTTCTTCTGTAACGCCGGTGTGGCGGCGCTGGTGTAACCGCTCGTCGCCACCATGATGTCGCGGGCGAATAGCGTCCCTCGCGACGACGTCAGCTTCCATCCGGCTTCACCGTTTCTCGCGCTGCGCTCTACTTTCGTGACTCGTGCAGC